>MGST01000285.1 GCA_001798605.1 Deltaproteobacteria bacterium RIFOXYA12_FULL_58_15
TGACGACTTTGTGGGCCATAGACGACTTTATTGGCCACAGACGTATCGTCTGCTGACGACTTTGTGGGCCATAGACGACTTTATTGGCCACAGACGTACTGGCTGCAAGCCGCGGGGCATCCCTCTTGGTATGTAAAGCTAAAGTTGTAATTGGCGCTGGCGCTGTTGTCCCAGTCGTCGAAGTCTTCATCGTTCACCCACGCGGTGAACAGGCTGCCGGTGGCGGTGACGTAGTTGCAACGGGTCCCAGGTTCTTCGCACGGATTGCAAGAGCTGCCGGTGACGCTGATGCCGCAGCCGCCGCTACACCAACTGGCGGCGTCGGCGACTCTGGCAATGCCGACGCGCAAATCGGTGTTACCGTTGTAATGGAGGGTGGCGGTCATGTGTCCTGGCAATAGCGTCGTGGGAGTGTTCAGGTAGAAGAAGTCGTTGTCACCCAAATAGGAGATGCGACCGCTGCCGGAGTTGCTGGCGTTGTTGAATGTATATTTGGCCGGCTCGTGGGCGGCATAGGCCCAGGTGGCCGGAGCCCAGGCGTTTGTGGGATGGGAAATCCGAATGACCACGAGGCTAGTGCTCGCTGGCACCAAGTGGAAGTCGTAACTGTTGCCGCCGACAATGGGGATCTGACAGGTCGGGGTTGTGCCGGTTTGGACGCAGGGAGTTGTCATTGTCACAGTACCAGTTTGGTTGTCGATATAGGGGCATTCCTCTTCGGTCTCGCTGACAGCCTCGGCATGGCACATCACCGAGGTGGTGCCTGTTCCCGTTGCGACACTGGCAATGTTCAGGGCCACTGTGGAGTTGCCTGGGATGTCGGCGGTGAGCGCGGTGCTCTTGGTGCCCATGATGCCCGAGGTGGGGCCGGCGATGGTGATGGCACCTGGGGCTGTTCCTCCCGCGGCATACACCAAGACGGCAATGGGGACGCCCTCATCGCCATTTTGGGAGACGGTGACAATGGCCAATCCCGCTGCTGCGGCTTGAAAGTAGATGGTGCCCGTGGGCGCAGTGGAGGCCGAGGCCCCGGGAGTGGTGCAAGTGGCCTCGGTAAAGAAAGCTCCATCGGCACTGACGAAGCTCGCGCTGCCGGATCCCGATGGGTCTCCATTGGCGGTATAGGCGCGAACCGTGAGAGCGGTGCATGCGCCGGCCTCAACCACGGGGGCCGATGTGAGCAGGGCAAACTCGGTGGTGGGGGAGCTGCCAACAACGTCGGGAACGAAGTCGTCAGCGTTGAGCTCCCGGGCGTGGTCCCAAAAGTGGCTCTTGCCGAGGTTGTCTTCCAAGGGCGAGGGCACGAACACATTGTCAGGGTTCTCCTGGTCTTCAACGTCTTCTTCAAGGCGGTTCTGCACCGTCAGGGTGTAGTCGACTTCGTCGCTGAAACCTTCGTAAGGCAAGGGTGTGTTGGTGTTGTGCTGCACCAGGATGTAAACGTAATCGGTGTAAAAGGGGATTTGTGCCACTAGGTTGTTGGGAGTCGGACCGCCAAACTCTGCGGCCCACTCATCGGGTGAACCCACGGGAAGCTTGACCGCAGGCCGTTGGAACCACATGGCGCATTCGTTGGTGTCGGCAATGCATTCATGTGGACGACCCAAGGTTGACGACGATGCGCAACCCGTGCATGTGCCACCCGTGGGGTAATAGACCTGGACCTTGAGAAGGAAGGGTGCGTTCGCCGGTGGCGACGAATTGGCGACGAGGGTGAAATCGAGCAATGAATGGCCACCGTTGCTGCGCTCGACGCGATACCAGTCCTTGTCATTCTCCGCGATGAGCCGCCTTTCGAGGGCGGAGTCTGAGCTGCCGGTGCTTGGAACACTGAGGACGGTGGGTGTGGTGGGGCTGTCATCGCGGAGATCTCCCTCCTCGGTGTCATTGAAAACGGTGACGTCGAGGGTGTAAGGCGAGTCGGCGTCGATGCCTGCGCCATCGGCGTTTTCCACAACGACATAGATGGGCTCGTTGTTAAACAAGACGAACGCTCCGCCCAGTACGCGACCGCCGGTGATGGTCCGGGGCAGGTGGGTGGGCACCACTTCTTGGCCGTCCTGAAGGATGGTCCAAGTAGGTTGTGTCTGCGAGCCGTCGAGCCAGCTGAGATCGATGTGGATGATGGCAGGTCCCGAGAACGCCGGGTCGATGCGATAGTAGTCGACATCATCGAGGTAGGAAAAATAGCCCGTGGTGGAGTCTGCGGTACCGAGCACCGTGGCCATATTGGCTGCATTGTTGGGCTCGTGGATGTCGGGGTCTTGGCGTTGGCTTACTTTCAGTACGTACTCTGCGTTTTCGTCCTCCGCGGTGTTGTGCTGGTCATAGACGCGGAGAAAGTAGTTGCCAGCAATAAACGCTGGCAACGTGGTGTCGATGCGGTGAAGGGTCGCGCTGCTCGCTGTTTCGAAGATGCGGTCTTTCACCATGTCGATGTCAGCGCGGGTGCAGGTTTCGGCGGCGGCGCAATGTGCGGCCTCGACACAATCGACCGTGATGGACTTGCGGCAGAAGCCGCGCACCGTGTCGCATTGCTGGCCAGGGCATTGGTTGTTGCTGCTGCAGGCGGTGGCGCTGACGCACAAATCCTTTGGACCCTCGAGGTCGAGGGCGAGGGCAATGTCGCCGGACTTGTTGTAGGATGCCGAGACGTCCAGGAGCTGCCTCTCGCCGGAAACGTTGAAGCTCCAATAGTCCCAATCGAAGCGAGGGCACAGAGTATCGCGATTTTCCCCGCCCCCCATGATGATTTCCATGGCCGTACTGATGCTGTCGTTGTCGTCAACATCGCAATTGGGACCTTGGCGGTCAGGATCGCCGCCAAGGTCAGGCACCTCGACCTTGTTCTCGCAGGCCGCCATGCCCAAGAGTGCTACCAGGCCAACTATTCCTGCCGGATGCAATCGACCTCGGGCCGGAAATTCTCTGGAAACACGAAGGTCTGCTGATCGCATGACCCGTTGTCCAAACAATCGCCGAACGGACACTCGTCGTCGTGCTTGCATTGATGTTCCTCTCGTGTGGGCAGGCACCAGCCCGCGTCTTCATCACATTCACCCTCGAGGCAATCGCTCGCGGGATTACACTGATGGGTTTGATAGACACTCTTGAGACAGAAACCCCGCTCTTTTGAGCACAGCTCGTCATCGGCGCAGTCTTTGTTGGTTCGGCACCCATGATAGGGATCGATGGCGCAGTAACCCAGGTCGGTGTCACAGGGGCCAGCGGCGCAGTCGCCATCCCCCGTGCAAGCCTGGATCTGATTCGGGATCAGCGGCTGTAGGCACCAACCCTCCGTGGTGTCGCACAAGCCGCTACCCGCACCGGTGATGGCATCGCAGTCGCTGTCCGCCAGACAACGGACACACTGGCCGCGAGTTGGGCTACCTGTCGTTTGGTCGCAGATGGATCCGCGGCACTCGGAGTGCGCCGTGCATGCTTGCGAGCCTGGCAGTAGACCGGCTCGAGAGCGGCAGTGACCTGTCTTGATGCTGCACTGTCCGGGCACGTAATCGGTCACCTGTTGGCAGAAGTAGCACACCGCCGGGCCTTCCTCATCAATGTCGTTGAGGTCAGTGCAGCCGCTGTCGCCCGGTGAGTCGGCGAAACCATCGCCATTGGTGTCGACAAAATCGATGGAACCGTCGCCGTCGTTGTCGACGCCGTCGTTGCAGTCGCGGATGGGGTTGCGTTCGCTGAACACTTCCGTGGCGTCGGAGGCAGCGTAGCAGCCTGGGTCGTGGGGGTAGTCGATGGCACCTTTGGCGTCGTTGTCGATGCCGTCGGCGCACTCGGGCGGAGTCGCCGGGTCGGTCTCGTCGTTGTCGTCGACACCGTCGATACATCCAGGGTCGTTCGGGAAATCGATGCGGCCGTCACCGTCGTTGTCGATGCCGTCGGAGCACTGATCGTCAGGCTCCTCGTTGTCGGCGAGGGCGTCAAAACAATCGGGGTCGTAAGGGTAATCGGTGAAGCCGTCGCCGTCGTTGTCGATGCCGTCAGCGCATGGCGGGCATGATGTGGCATAGGTGGGATGGGGCAAACCGTTCATGTTGTTGTCGAGGCCCGAAGGCACGTTACAGCCAGCGCAGGTGCCGTCGTCATTGAAGTGACACCAAATTGAATCGAGGCCGCAATCTTGATTGTTGGAGACGTGACAAGCGACTTTGTTGGGACTCAAGACTGGACTCGCTCTGAATGTGTCCGACGGGCGGCGCAGGGGCAATTGCACTCTGCCATTGGCCGGGATCTTGAGATCACGCTCTTCGATGTAACGGCCCTCGACGCAGGCGAGTCGAAAGATCGGCTCAGCGAGAGGGTCGTCGTAGGGTGTTTGCGCCATGTAAAACATGATCCGGTTCCAACCGTCTTGGTGGGTGAAGTTGTCGCACACCTGGCCACCGGGGCAGTCGCCATTGTCGTAACACCACGCCGCTTTGGGCTCGTGGCAGACACCATGGATGAGGTCGCAGGCGAGGCCTGTGCCACAGTCGTGGGAGTAGTCGCAGGTCGCTGCGCTCTCGACAACACAAAAACCCTTGCTGCGCTCCGAGGGAGCACCGACAGTCGAGGCGAGGGTGACGTTGCGTACTTCGAAATCGTAGCAAGCCTGACCGGTGGTGATGGGAAGCTCGCTCTGGAAGTAGTCGTAGGCAATCTCCGCGCGCTCGCCGACGTCGTCCCGCTTGGGATCAGTGTGCCAACGCAGCTCCTCGGCGTTGTTGCCGCCATCGGCGTCGGAATCAGTTTGGTGGTCCTGGAGGGGAGTCGCAGAGTTGGCGTCTGCGCTCGCGAGGATTTCCACCGGATCGGGGACACCGTCAGAATCGGAGTCGTAGGAGCGTCGGACAGTTCCCAAGAATCGCTCCTCACAATCGAGAAGCCCATCGCTGTCGGTATCTGTGCGGTCGAGACCCTCGCATTTGACATCGGTGGGATCGAGGGCATCAAGGCCAGTGAGGCGGAAGCGGTGCTCAATGCCGTCACCAAACCCATCGCCGTCGGTGTCGGCGTGGAATGGGCTGGTTCCGAGATCGATTTCTTCCGCGTCTGTTAGTCCATCGGCATCGCTGTCTGGCACTGAATGGTCGTATGCGGCTCGGGCATTGAGATTGGAGGCGACGAAATAGGAGAGGGCGTACAGGCGGCGGCTCTCTGCAAAATCAAACTCGAGGAAGTTAATGGCGTCACCGTTTTCGAATTGTTTGAAAGTGCCTTCACCTTGAATGGCCATCTGCCGCAAGAGTTCGCGAGTCACATCGCCGACGGTGGGATTGTTGTTGGGGTTACTGCTGCAACCACCGGTGGCAACCTCGACGGGATCGGCATCGACACCGAGACATTCACATTCGTCTAGCTCGATGTGCAAGTTGAACATGCCAGGGGCCGAGGCGAAGGCGGTGTGAAAGCTGACCGCGCCATCTTTGAGCTTGTGGGCGGCTTGCAGAGCTCTGATGCGGCCGGCACCTCGCACGGCTGTGCGCAGGGAGTTCGACTCATCGGAGCAGTTGTCTGGAAAAGGCATGCCATCGGAGAGAAAAAAGATATCGTAGCGGGAGCGCGCTCGCGCTACGTCGGACATTCGCGCCATATCATTGTCGAGGATTTGAAAGGCTGAGGAGAGAGCCTTGTCGTAACCCGTGTTGGAGCTTGTCTCGGCAATGCGGACCAGACTCGAGAGGATCTGCGGTCCATCGTTGGAGAAGCCAGGCAGCCCCAGGTGGTTACGGGTGTGGGTGGCGACGTCGCCCCAGAAGCTGATGAGGGCGATCTCGACGCCAGCACGCATCTCGAGGGTGAGTGGGTTCTCAATGAACTGGTTAACCACGTCGGCAACGGCCTCGATACGGCGATTGTTTGGGTCCGTGACCTGCATCGAGTTTGAGCGATCGATGATGAACATGATCTTGAGAAAGGACTCGAGATCATTGGCACCCTCGGCACAAAACCCACCACTGACGGTGATCTTATTGTCCAGGGGGTGTTCTAGAACCAGCGGCGGAACGAAGAAGTTGGACTCGGTACAACCGAGCATTGCCAGGAAGGCAATGATGCTGGCCATTTGCCTCATCAGGCTCTCCTTTACGGCTCTACTGTTCCAGGAGGATGCAGTGGTCGTTGGGATTGAACTGCGTGACCGCGGTTCTACCACACGCCGGATCGGGAATCGTTTGATTGTCTTGGAACTCAGCCTCGGCGTTGGCGAGGTACCAGAAATCGCACTCGTCCAAACGAACACCGCCTGCGGCTGGCACCTTGCGGCTGGGCGGTACATATTGGCCGGTGACACAAG
>MGST01000286.1 GCA_001798605.1 Deltaproteobacteria bacterium RIFOXYA12_FULL_58_15
CCCAACAGTATCCGGCCCAAGGCGGTGAGCACGATGCGCGAAGTGCGATAGACCTGCCGCAGCTTGCCATCGAGGAAGGCAAGTCCGGTGCGACGCCCGCGGTGGATGAGACCTAGACCGCGGCTGATCTGCTCACCGTGATGGATGATGGGTCCGCAACTGAGCCACCGCAAAGCGGCCTCCACTGTAGACTTGCTGATGCCGAGGCGCTCGGCAATGTCTTTGGCGGAAACCTCGAACCGAAGAATCTTGCCCTCCTTGACGGTGGCACCGCTGCGCAGCATGCCCAGAATGCGGCCGAGCACCCGCGACCGAGGCAGATCGAGACGAACCCATTCGGGAAGGTTGCGGTGTGCCTCATTGCCGAGCTCCCAGGCCTGTTGGCCGTATTCGTCACCGGGTTGCAGTTCGAGGGCTTTGAGCCGAATACGCTGCTCCACACGCACCTTGTCACTCCACAGCCGCACCAGGCGATACTTGGGCGGGTGCTGCGTGCTTTGGCCCGACTCTTTGTCGGTTATGACTGCTGATGCTGCCAAAAAGAAACCCCCGGGACTCCGAGGGTTGTTGACAATCTACAGGGTAAACCTATAGATTGTCTCCAGCTCGGAGACCTATTGCACAGGTAATGAGTTCCCCGATCGACGGTGCTTGTAACACCCCGATCAGCGAAAGCCGCCATTGGCGGCTTTTCTCGTTTATGCCTTCGCGCTCCCCTTCGTCTCTGTCGTTGTCTTTGTCGTTACCGCCTTGGCGGCCTTCTTCTTTGGTGGGCGGCCAAGGACCTTGCCTTCACGCCGCGCCTTCTCACGTTCAGCGGCAAGATTTTCTACAGTGCTCTGGCGGAACAATCGCTGACCGCCTGGGGTCTCCTCGTCCGCCACGAGCCTGCCGGCACGGGCCATACGTCGCACCGCATCCTGTGACAGTCCGAGAACTCGTGACGCGTCGAGAGTACTGAGCAGTTGGTCTTTCTTTGCCATGTGCATTTTCTTGTTTCCGGGATACGTATTGCCTGGCTGCGTTGGAATCAAGAAAAAACGATGGCATGACAGGGTCCACCACTATTACGCCACGAACGATATGAGCCGAGCAGGCGCTGATTCGTCGCGGGTCGGAGCGATTTTGTAGCGATTTGGCTACAGGGGCGCGATGCGTTTTTTTGGGCCAAAAGATCGTGAAAAGTACGCGCCCTCTTTACCGCTGCAGATGTGAACGAACGTCAGCAATGAAACTCGGGACAATCTTGGCAAGCCCGGTGAGTAGCTCTTCGAGTGAACGTCGAGGTTTCTGGAGATCAGCTGCCTGCTGCTCCAGCAGCCCGATCACGAGATCTGGCTCCAAATCGAACAGATTGCAAAGAAACTCGTCGGGAGACTGTGCCTCAATGCCTTCTGGGATGTCCTGAAAGTGTTTGGTGTTGCTCGTGACGATGACCTCCGCGCCGGCCTTCATCGCGGCGGCGGCGACATGACGGTCCTTCTCGTCGTTCTTCATCGCCGAAATCAGCACCTCGTGACCGGTGACCATCGCTTCGGGGAACGCCTCGATCATCTTCGAACAAAGGCGCTGCGCTTGTTCGTGTGTCACGACGGAATTGCCGACCAGGTTACATCGAACTTCTTCAAGGATCTGCTCTGACCAATAGACCTGGAACAACCCGGCCTCGGCTGACCGCAGCAACGTGTCGCGCAACGAAAAGGGGTAAAGGACGTTGGCGTCGAGGATGGTCTTGAATGGAGCCGGAATCACGGGTCCCTACTTTAGCTCAGGATAGCCGGCGAAGTCCTCTGTGAGGTGGGTCAGATCAGTGAGCGTTGCCCGCCGCTGCGCGTCCCGGTGCGTCTTGTATTCGAGTAGGTCTTTCACCGAAACACGACGGTGCTTGCCCGTCTTGATGTGCGGAATGCGGCCCTCGTCGAGCAGACGGACGAGATACTGACGCGAGACGTTCAGGATGTTGGCGGCCTGCTGGGTGGTAAGCTGCTGGGCGACCGGAGCCACCGTCACAGCGTCACCACGAGCGAGCACGTCGACGACACGCACGAGCAAGTGAAAGAGCGCCTCGGGTATCAAGTGACGCTCACCGTGCGGACCTACGAGCTCGCAAGTCGCCTGAGCGCCTTGGGTGGCCAGCGCCCGCGCAATGAGCCGCACCTCACGCTGTTGCTCTGGTGGAGCCGAGATCGGTAGGATATTCGAGGCAGCCATAACAAACCTCCAATGGCTTAGTCTAAAGATTAATCGACCCAAACACAACAACAAACGCCACAAACGCAACCATGGCATTTCAATGCTATCATACCAGTATAGTTGCAATATCATTCTGATGTGGTATTAGTCTGATATTAATATTAGATCGGAGGATTCATGTCCGTTGTGCTCTTCGGAGGGGAAAAGGGCGGGACCGGAAAAACCACCCTCGCCACCAACCTCGCTGTCTACTTGGTGCGACATGGTGCGGAGGTCTTGGTCCTCGACACTGACAAGCAAGGCTCGGCATCGGGTTGGGCGGCTGCGCGATCGCAGACTCCCGAGCTGGCAAAGGTACAGTCGGTAAGCAAGTTCGGCGACGTCGTCGACTCAGCTCGGGACCTCGCCGACAAGTACCAGCACATCATCATCGATGCCGGTGGCCGCGACTCACGCGAGCTGCGCTCTGCAATGCTAGCCGCTGACGTCATGTATGTGCCAATCAAGGCAAGCCAATTCGACTTGTGGACCATGGAGCGCATGAACGAACTCGTGGGTCAGTCGCAAGGCTTTAATCGTAAACTGAAAGCGTTTGCGATCTTGTCGATGGCTCCCACAAACCCTCGGATCGGTGAAGCGGAGGAGGCCAAGGGAATGCTTGGCGACTTCGAACACCTTGGTCTGGCCAGCACCATCATCCGAGAGCGGAAGGTGTACCGAGATGCCGTCACTCAAGGGCGCGGCGTCCTCGAGTGCGAAAACGAGAAGGCCGTCGACGAGATCGAGTCGCTTGGCAAGGAGGTGTTCAATGGCATCATTTAGTCGCAAACCACCCGCGCCATCGAATGCTCAGGATTTCATCGCTGCCGCCGACCATCTACCAACGCCGGAACCCGCTTTAACCGCTGAGGCCGAACTACAGCCAAAGAAGAAGGAGCCACGAAGCCAGGCTTCAGCTCGGCAAAAGCGCAGGCCTTGGGAAGGGCTCGATCCGAAGGCCACACCCAAGAACGTGTTCAACCTGCGACTGAATGATTACCACCTTGCCATTCTACGTCACTTGGCTGAGCAGGATGAGGATGCGTCTATGCAGCGGATTTGTAAGAAGATTTTACTGCCGGAGATCGAGCGCAGAATTCAAACCAAGTAGTATTGATATGATGTTGGTATGGTATTAACACCTGCGCATTCCTTTCAGTGTAAGTTTTATGACCCTCTTTATGACCCTCTTTTCTAGGTCTGACCTTCTTTCCAGCCGCATTCGCCAAACTCCGCCCAGTTGATGGAGTTCTCAAATCGTCACTTGAAGCAGCAATGCTCTTACTGATATGTATCTTTTTTGGTACACTCAACAATGACAGACGAGAAAAAACTGCAAGCTGTCTTCTTCCGCACCGAGGGCGGGGTCGAACCTGTTCGGGATTGGCTAAAGGGGCTGAACAAAAGGGAGCGGCTCTTGATTGGAACTGACCTCAAGACGGTGGAGTTTGGGTGGCCCATCGGAATGCCGACGTGTCGACCCATGGGCGGGGGGTTATTCGAGGTACGCACGAACATGCCGGGGCGCATTGCCCGCGTGCTCTTCTCCGTAAACAAGGGCCGGATGTTTCTTCTGCACGCCTTCATCAAGAAGAGTCAGAAAACACCCAAGGCCGACCTCGATCTCGCATTGCGTCGGAAGGGTGAACTGGAGGGTGCATCATGACGATCAAACCCAAACACGTTGGTTCCTCGCTGGACAGTCTTCTCGAAGAGGAAGGCATTCTCTCGACGGTCACCGACATCGCCATCAAGCGCGTGTTGGCTTGGCAGGTTGCGGAAGAAATGAAACGCCAAGGTATCAGCAAGGCTCAGATGGCCCGACGCATGGGAACCAGCCGAGCAGCTCTCGAGAGACTCATCGATCCAGAAAATGCGTCGGTAACCCTCCGCACCGTTTATCGTGCCGCAAGTGTGCTGGGGAAACAGATTTCCCTCAAATTGGTCGATGCAGCATGATCAAAACCGAAGCTTGCCGCCAGCCTTCTGCGCCTCAATGGGTCCTGTGAGAAAGGTTCGTTTTTCACAGCACCTTTCGCGATTCGTCCAACCCACGTTTTTACTGGGTCCGAGAGTCGCGTTTTCGACCCCCCTTTTTCACAGACTGTCTTCAGCCTGCAAGGCAATCGTCGTACTCGTACACCGGGGCGGTTCTAGTAGGTGCGTTTCGGTTCTCGAGGAGTCGCTCGAGGCCACGCACGGTGTCGGGTTCCAGCAAGACGTCACCACAGATGTTGCACACCTGCGCTGGCACATGGTCGATGACCACAAGGTCGCCTGCGGGATGAACAGTGTGGGTAATCTCGCGGGTTTCGTACGTCCCCACACAACCATGGATACTACAGGCTGTCATCGCTCACCTCGCTGAGTAGGCGTCACCCACTTGGGCGGCTTCGGAGCATACACTGTAATGATGATAAGTGCCGGCTGCTCCGTTGTACAGACGACGTGAACCCACCTCCCGGCTTTCGTCGTTCCTCCGAGCAGACAGCAAGCACCGCGACGGTGCTCAGGATAGTTCTCCAGGATCCGCGACTGCTCGGACGAGATGACCTCCAGTACATCGTCGAAGGAGATGGCCTCATCGACCATCTCGGCGTGAGCATGCAGAGTCAATCGGACGTGCTCGATCTTGGCTTGAGCCTGGATTCGTTCGAGGACAATCGATAGGTCTGCAGGTGCCATGAGCTGTACTCATCTCGCACGAGCGGCAACGGATTTCAATCGGGACGATTTGGCAAATTGCCTCAATCCTCCCAAAACCCGTTGAACCGGTCGGGTGACAACTGCGTGTACACGACGGCGTGCTGAATGTTCTTGTGGCCGAGGTAGTGTTGAATCGCTCGCGTGTCCTGGCCGTCGTTGGCAGCTTCATTATGGCACATCGATTTCACCGGCCGCGATGCCTCCGGCAATCGTCTCAAGCACTTTTGCATAACGATAAAAACCGTCGAATTGTGACGCGAGCGAATCCATCTCGCCAGGAAGTGTTGCATCCATGAGACGCTTGAAATCCGGCATCAGCTCGGCCATCCCGATAAAAAGCGCCGTGTCGTCGCCACCGGCGGCCAAGATTTTGTGCGCCGCCAAATCGATGCGGCGTGCAATCGCGAGTTTTTCAGATGAGTTCATGTAATCTCCAGGTAACGAAAAACGGTCCGGGGGCTGATGTCCAAAGCGCTGGCTATCTCGCCGGCTGTGAGCCCCTTGTCTCGCAACTCAAGCACCCTCACTGGCTGAGCCTTGGTCGTGCCTTTCTTCCTGCCTCTGTAGATGCCGCGCTTTTTGGCGACGCGAATGCCGGCAGCCTGCCTTTCTTGACGATACTCAAATTCAATCTCGGCGAGACCAAACAGAACGCTGGCGACCATCCTGCCAATGGCACCGCGAAGATCGATCATCTGGGTAACCGAAACAACGCGAACACCACGGTCGCACCAATCCGCAAGAACTTGGATGCCATCGAGCTGCCGGCGCGAGATGCGGTCGAGCTTCCACACGACAACCGTCTTCACTGTCCCGTGAAAAATCGCCTCCTGCAGGGCGTTGAATGCTGGGCGCTGCAGAGTCCTGCCGGTCTCCTTGTCCTCGAACCACTCGACGGCATTTGCGGCGATCCCGTTGCCTCTTAGCCAACGACGGATCTCAGAGCGTTGACTGTCGTTCTTCTGCCCCTGAGATGACACTCGGCAGTAGCAGGCCACAGGCTTCGTTTGGGCTTTTTTCATCTGTGCCTTTTAGGGTACACCCTATTTGGCACATACCGCAGTGCGCTCCAAGGCCCGCTACGAAAGCCTTTTGCGGCCGTAAGAAGCACCGACCCTATTTGTC
Organism: Deltaproteobacteria bacterium RIFOXYA12_FULL_58_15; assembly: GCA_001798605.1. GTDB lineage: Bacteria > Myxococcota > XYA12-FULL-58-9 > XYA12-FULL-58-9 > XYA12-FULL-58-9 > XYA12-FULL-58-9. Next base: position 6,064 of record MGST01000286.1, read on the forward strand.
AGTCTGTAGACCCACAAACTCGGAGTGGGGTAGGGTGGGCACTACAGTGACCCCGGATCAGAATGACGGCCTGAATACCTCAACTGTGGCAATCTTTGGCCGTTCATACTCCAGAATGTCCAAGAGTCCACCTAGCACGTAGATTGAACCGTCCGGTCCCAAAGCGGCGGCGTGAAGGTAACGCGCAGTTGGCATAGAAGGTGCGGCTGTCCAGGTATTTGACTCATATTCAAAACATTCGTTCCGCGTTGACTCACCTTCGGTTGCTCCGTCGTTGTCGGCGCCACCAATGACGTAGATGCAACCGTTTGAGGCGGTCGCCGCGGCAGCCCCCCAGCGAGCGGTTGGCATGTCTGATCTGGTGAACCACCCTGCGCTCGTTGGATTGAGCATTTCGGTCGCAGCCAGGGCACCAAAGGCACTGCCATCGCTGCCGCCAATGACGTAGATCCGACCATCGAGCCCCAGAGTCGCGACGTGTTCGTGTCGCGGTGTCGTCAGGGTGGCACTCTCGACGCTCCACTGGTTCCCTGAAGGGTCGTAGACTTCCACGCTGTCTTCCGCACCCATTCCACCCATGACGTAAATGCGCCCATCATCAGCTACGACGGCCGCTGTATAGCTTCGCTCCCAGTTTAGACTGGCAACAGTCTCCCACGCGTCCGCTCCGGGACTGTAGGCTTCGACGGTCCCCAATAGTCCAGCTCCAGCAGCACCAGAACCGGCGATGGCATAGATGCGGTCGTCTTGCCCCAATACAGCAGCAAGCCCGCTGCGGGCCGTTGGCATGGGGGCTACGTTCGTCCATCCCCCAACCGAGGGGTCGTACGCCTCCACAACATCTGTTCTGCCAGCGTCCGCATAGCCGCCGATGGCATACAACCGACCGTCAGCCCCCCAAACTGCAGCCAACCCGCTACGGGCAGTCGGCATATCGGGCAACGTGGACCACGGCTCGCCACATACGTTGTCAACTCCTCCCCCACCGCAGGTCTCACCACCGCCGCACGAACCACAATTGACGGTTCGAGAATCTCCGCAGTTGTCGTCGGCTGTCAAGTTGCCGCACTCGGCTCCCAGGCGGTCACAGAACTGTGTGTTCGTTTCCGGGGTGCAAGGGCCGATACCACAGACGTTGGAGACTCCACCTCCACCGCAGGTCTCGTCACCAGTGCATGTCCCACAGTTGACGGTTCGAGAGTCCCCACAGTTGTCCGTTGCCACGAAAACCCCGCAGTCCTTTCCCATGCGGCTACAGAACAGGTTGTCTGCTTCGGGCTCACAGTTGGCCGGCACACATCGCAGGTTGTCGTTGTCGTCAGGGTCCTCCCAGGTGTAACCATCATCGCAGGCAGGGATACCGTCTTGCAGATGGCAATGGTTCGCTGCTGTGCATTTCTCCGTACCGACGTCGGCTTCGCCACACGCAAGGAGCATCAAGGAGCCAAAGAGCACAGTTAGATAGGATATTCGATTCATTACGACCTCCATGCCGACCTCTTGTCCAGCAGCCACCCATGCCTTCAATCTTTTTTGCAGGCATCTGCGGTTTCCGGTCTGAGTAGACCGGAACCCATCCAACGTTTGTGGGTTATAGATCCAATGTGATTGTGTGGGACCAGCGGGCAATGCCCAGAACATTGCCGCCAAGATCCGCATGTGCCTGAGACGTCAACCGGTAGCGGTGCATCATTAGATAGACGTGTGACGTGTTCAACCGCACGTGGTTGAGGTCTGCAGAAGAGATGGTGTGCTCGCCGTCATCCTTCAGCACACACACGAGGTCATCACCTTCCCAGTCCGAATCAATGACAACGTGAATGAAACCCGACGAAGTGTTGTCCCACACCAGGTGAAGTGGCTCACCCGTGCTGGCGGCGACGTCGATACTCGCGGTAGTAGGCCGCGGTGCCGCCTTGCTT
>MGST01000287.1 GCA_001798605.1 Deltaproteobacteria bacterium RIFOXYA12_FULL_58_15
ATTACCACCGCAAAGCCGTGGTTGAACGCTGTGCGCGCCGTTGTTTCCACACATCCCTCAGTCGTGAGCCCAGAAAGAATGACGGTTTCAGCCTGCATTTGCGCAAGCATGAACAGCAGGGGAGTGCCATTGAACGCGTCTTGAACATGTTTGGTGAGAACGGTCTCGCCGGCGTGTGGCATGGCTTCAGGCGCAAAATCGATGTCGTTGCCCTCACCTGACACAATACCCGGTGCGCCTTTGGATTGCTCCATGCGTTCGAGCCATCTTGGAGCCATCGCACGTCTGGGCCAGTTCAACCATTGCCCTCCCTTGGAGCGTACGTGAATGAGCGGGGAGTTCGCCGATCGAGCGAAGGAATGAAGTCTGGCGACTTCAGGCAAAATTGCCCGAAGAGGTACCGTGTCAAACCCCAATCGAGCCAATCCCCCATCTTCGTGAAGGAAACTGTTCTGAACATCTATAGTGATGACCGCAAAGGGGCGTTTGAGGCGCTGTTGCAGAATCTTCTGGGCAAAAGTACTGAGCATTGTGATTGTCTTCGTCAGGGCGGTGTTGCGGGGTTGGGAACCGCTCTGCGCAACACGACAAACAGGAGCAAACTGGCCATGAGGAGCCAAGCGACGCCTTCGAGGTAGCGGCCGAGGAGCAAGTGGCCGATGCCGAATAGGGAACCGTAAACGAGGCCGCAGCCGCCAATGACCTTGAGAATGGCTGGCCACAAGGGGGTCTGGGAACTCGACGCAACGTCGCGCCAACCGGGGCCGGAGGGCCGCACTTTGGCGGCGAAGGCTTGCAAAGTTTCTGGAGGGTTGCTCGGGCCGAATAGGGCAACGGGAACCCAAGCGGCCAGGCTCGAACCGGCGACGATGAGAATTTGTGCCCAGGATGGAATGTCGACCACGAAGAAGGGGTTGGGGCCGCCAAACAACGTCGCGGTGAAAAACATCTGGAAAACAACGGCGACGACGGTGGTGACAGCGAGCGCAGCAAGTTCGGCATGAGGGGTGACACGGGACCAATACCACCTCGCTGCGGTGACGGAACCGAGACCGGCACCCAGAGTGATGAGGAAGCGCCACACCTCAGCGATGTTGGCGATGATGAGCGCCGTGAGCCCTGCGACGACAGCGATGCCGACCACGCACCAGCGGCTGAGCAGCACACAGCGTGCCTCGCTGGCGTCGGGGGCGACGAAGCGTCTGTAGACGTCTTGAATCAGATACGAGGCACCCCAGTTGGTATGAGTGTCGATGGTACTCATGAAGGCAGCGAGCAAGCTGGCGATGACTAGGCCCAATAGACCCACAGGCAGGAACTGACCCATCATCAGGGGGTAAGCCATTTCCCGATCGAGGAGGGTAACTGTGAGAGCACCGAGGTCGCGTCGTACTCCCTCCTGTGAGGTGATGATCGCGTGTGGAGTGCCGCTCTCTTTGAATGGTCCGAAGGTCGCTGTCCAGGCTTGTCCGTCGCTGATGAAAGGCACCGACTGCTCGGCAACGCTCAACACATCGCCAGGTTTGCCACCTTTGATGGTGAGAGTGCCGCCGGTGGCGACGTCTATGCTCGCGGGTTTGATGGTGGTGTCGCCGGCAATGAGCTCCTTGGGGATCTCGCCAGAAACTCTGGGGTAGACCACCAAGGCGGCGAGGCCGACAACAATCCAGGGCCAGGGACGCAGGGCGTTGTGAGCGATGGCGAACCACAGGCTCGAGGCCTCGGCGTGTGCCTCGTTCTTGCAGGCGGCGAGACGTTGCACGACGTAACCGTTGCCCTCGGCATAGCGCCACCAACCGAAACCCAGAAGGACGAGGAAGGCGACCAGGGGCATTGTTGGATGGTCGACAGCAGGGATGAAGTTAAGGGTGTCCTCGAGGGCATGGCCAGTGTTTCGAGCGCTTTGGGCCACGGCACCGAGCAAGCCGGTGTCGGAGGAAGCGCCAGCGTCGCCTGCTGTGGTTCCCATGCCACCAAAATGCATGACGACGATGACGGCGAGGACGATGGCACCCAGCATCCCGAGGGCGAACTGCAACAAATCGGTGATGACGACCGATTGGAATCCACCAAGAATCGTGTAGGCGACCGCCACGGCGACGCAGGCGATAATGACTTGCCAGGCCGGGACGTCGAAGAACGCTTGGCTGATCTTGACCATGGCGGCAATGACCCAAGCCATAGTGAGGCAGTTGATGAAGATCCCGAAGTAGAGTGCCTTGATCACGCGCAGTTTCGCCGCAGCGGGACCTGAGTATCTGAGCTCAGTGATCTCGGCGTCAGTAATGACCCCCGAACGGCGCCACATGGCAGCGAATAGAAAGGTCGCAATCAGGTGCGCGATGGCCCAAGCCCACCAGATCCAATTGCCAGAAATACCGTCGCTGGCGATGATGCCGGTGACCGCGAGAGGCGTGTCCGCGGCAAATGTGGTGGCGACGATCGACGTGCCAGCAATCCACCACGGGAGCTTGCGATCGCCGACAAAGAAGGAGTCGACGTCCTTGCTGGCCTTTTTGGCAAAGAAGACACCCGTGGCAAGAACGAAAACACCGTAGGCGGCGATGACGGTCCAATCCAGGAGGTGAAGTGTAGGGCGCATTTGTTTCGACTATCCTATGCTGCCCTGAAACCGAAGAAAAACCTGACACACCCATTGGCGTAGATTTCTGCATAGAACAATTGTTGCCGCCGAGATTGATAGCCTTGCACGGCTGCTCGAAGACGGGTAACGGACGGGTTCACTCGTTGTGCTGATTGGGTACTGCGGCTGTGGTGCCGCAGCGAGAGCCGTGCAATACAGGGGTTTCGATGTTTTTTCCCATAGGTGACGAGCCCAATCTTCCTGGTCGGCCGACCGTGACTTATGTGCTCATGGGCATCAATATTGTCGCCTTCGTGTTGTGTTGGCTGACGATGATGCACAGCGCGCCCTCCGGTGACGATCCTCGCTTTTTTGAGTATCTGCAGATCGTCCTTGGAGACCTCGCGCGCGGTTTGCACACCACCCCCGGAGAGTTGATCACCAATGCGCGTGCCTTTGGACCCCAGATCAAGGCCGAGGTCGACGCAACCATAGCATCGGTTTCGGTCTATGAGTTGTTTGTCTTCGAGTATGGTTTCAAGCCAGCGGCCCCCAGTGTCACAGATTTGTTTGTTTCGATGTTTCTCCACGGCGGTTGGATGCATCTCGCCGGCAACATGTTGTACCTGTGGATTTTCGGCGACAATGTCGAGCTTCACATCGGCAAGAGGGCCTACCTATTTTTGTATTTGGCCACGGGCGTGTGCGCTGTGGTCTTGCATGCCGCTTTTTCCATGAACTCCATGATGCCCATGGTGGGTGCCTCGGGCGCTATATCGGGCGTGCTCGGCTGTTATTTCCTCTGGTTCCCTGAAAACCGCGTCAAGATGCTGGTGTGGTTGTTGTATTTCGTCCAGGTGTTTCGCATTCCCGCGCGTTGGGTCCTCGGCTTCTATCTCGTCTACGACAACCTGTTGCCATTTCTGTTCATCAGCGCAAGTTCCGGTGTGGCGCATGGCGCGCATATCGGTGGATTCCTCGGAGGCCTCGGAGGGGCCGTGGCATTGAACAAACTGGCCGAGCGACGGACGAGTGCAGCGCGACCAACGTCTGACAACTCAATCCCCATGGATCGATCGAGGCAGAATGCGGGGAAAGTGTTCTCCGACGCCATAGCTTCGGGGAATTGGACAGCGGCCTTGAGTCTGTACACGGAAATGCCCATGCGCGATCGTTTGGACCTCGTCGATGCAGAGGTCTTGGTGTTGGCTGATTGGTTGGTGGCCAACGGCCAACTCGCAGCGGGACTCGCCGTGTTGCAACGGTTCATCTCGACGCACCCGAGGAGTCCGTTGCTTGCCCGGGCGCATCTGCGGGCGGGTATGATCCACCTGCGGGAGCAGCGGTTGCCCACCGCCTATCAACATTTTCATATTGTTCTCGATCTCGAAGCTACTGCTGAAGAGGTCGCTGGTGCTCGTACGGGTCTTGCCGAGGTAGAGCGGCGACAACGACGAGCCGAGTCCTCCCGGTTACACTGACCGGCCCCATGTCATCGGTCAGCATCATCTTGACCGGACGCCGAATCGGTGTACGTAATCAGTCGCTTTTTCGCAACTGCATAGCGGTGCCCAATGAGGAGAACCATGGCGAAGATCCAGAAGACCGTGTCCCCGATTGATGGCAGTGTTTACGTTGAACGGCCTTTGGCTGATGCACCCGCAATCGACGCGACTTTGCGGAAATCATCGATTGCGCAACGCGAATGGCGGTGCGTGAGTATGGCCGAGCGGAAACGCCTTGCCCACGCTTTTGTGGATGCCATGCTCACCAACACCGACGCAATTGTCCAAGAGCTTGCTTGGCAGATGGGCCGTCCTGTTCGGTACGGCCCCGGTGAGCTCCGAGGTTTTGCTGAGCGCGGCCGATACATGATCGACATTGCCGAGGAGTCATTGGCTGATCTCGCGATTGCGGACAAACCGGGTTTCACTCGCTTCATTCGTCGAGAACCACTGGGCGTGGTGTTTGTTGTTGCCCCGTGGAACTATCCGTTTTTGACCGCGGTGAACGCAGTGGTGCCGGCATTGATGGCCGGCAACTCGGTCATCCTCAAGCACTCGGCGCAGACCCCCTTGGTGGCGGAGCGTTTCACCGAGGCTGGTGAGAAAGCCGGATTGCCTCCGGGATTGCTGCAACACCTCGACCTCAGTCACGATGGCGTGGCCCAGGTGATAGGTGACGAGCGTACGGGACACGTGGCCTTCACCGGCTCCGTGGAGGGTGGACGGGCTATCACTCGTGCCGCAGCGGGTAGGTTCATCGCGGCTGGTCTCGAGCTTGGTGGCAAAGATCCAGCCTATGTGCGGCCTGACGCCAACATCGCGCAAGCCGTGGAGATGTTGGTGGATGGCTCGTTTTTCAACACCGGACAGTCCTGTTGCGGCATTGAGCGCATCTACGTGCATGGCGATGTGTATGACAAATTTGTCGAGGGTTTTGTCGAGACGACTCGCCTCTACGTGGTTGGTAACCCGCTGGAGCAGGAGACGACTCTTGGCCCCGTGGTGCGGGAATCAGCCGCTGCCTTTATTCGCGGGCAGATCAAGGCCGCCGTTGATGCTGGAGCACGGGCGCTCATTGACGAAGGTAAATTCGCCAAGGTCAAAGAGGGGACCACCTACATGGCGCCACAGGTCTTGGTGGATGTCGATCACAGCATGGACGTCATGACAGAGGAAACCTTCGGCCCGGTGGTTGGCATCATGAAGGTAGACTCGGACGAGCGCGCCATCGAGTTGATGAACGACAGCCAGTATGGACTCACTGCGGTGGTTTGTACTGCCGATGTGGACGCAGCGGTGGCCATCGGCGACCAGGTCGAGACCGGCACCTGGTTTCTGAATCGCTGTGACTATCTCGATCCCGCATTGGCGTGGACCGGCGTGAAGAACACCGGGCGAGGCTGCACCTTGTCACAGGTGGGCTATGAGCATTTGACACGTCCGAAATCATTCCATCTCAAGACTGCGGGTTGAGACCTCTCGAGCAAGGGACGAGGAGACAAACATGAACGACAAATTGCGCGGCAATTGGAATTACCCAGCACCCATTTGGTTTGGTGAGGGTCGTGTTGCGGAGCTGCCAGCCGCCTGTCGAGAGCTGGGCATGGCCAAGCCTCTGCTGATTACCGACCCTGGTCTCGCCAAGTTGCCGATGACGGGCAACGTGCTTGCCATCAATGAGAAAGCGGGAATACCCACGGGAGTATTCTCCGAGATCAAAGCAAATCCCGTAGGTGAGAATGTCGAGGCAGGAGTAAGTGTCTACAAGGCGGGTGGTCATGACGGTGTCATCGCCTTTGGTGGTGGCAGCGCACTCGATGCTGCGAAGGCTGTGGCGTTGATGGTCGGTCAGAAGCGTCCGCTGTGGGATTTTGAGGATATTGGTGATTGGTACACCCGCGTCGACGTGCGCGGCATGGCACCGGTGGTCGCAGTGCCAACGACCTCAGGCACGGGCTCAGAGGTGGGACGCTCGTCCGTGATTGTCGATGCGGCGCTGCACAAGAAGAAGATCATCTTCCATCCGAAAATGGTGCCGGGCCGGGTCATTTGCGATCCTGCGCTCACCGTCAACATGCCGCCAAAACTCACGGGCGCTGTGGGCATGGACGCGCTCTCCCATAATCTCGAAGCGTACTGCGCGGTGGGATACCACCCTATGGCTGACGGCATCGCCCTCGAGGGCATACGCCTTGCAAATCGTGCTTTGCCGGTTGCTTTCCAAGACGGCAAAGACATGACCGCCCGAGCCGAGATGATGATCTCCTCGACCATGGGAGCGACGGCCTTTCAGAAGGGGCTTGGTGCCATGCATTCGGTAGGTCATGCCATCGGTGGCCGCTTTGACATGCACCATGGTACCACCATCGCCACGATGATGCCGTATGTTCTCGAATTCAATGGCCCCGCCATCAACTCGCGGATGGTGCGTCTGTGTCGCCTTCTTGATTTGCCACAGTCCAGCATCAAGGGTGTGGTCACCTGGGCTCTCGAACTCCGTGAGCTTCTGGGTATTCCGCACACGCTCAAGGATCTCGGGGTCAGTGAAAAGGATGTTGCAACGCTGGCCGCGGCGGCCGTGAACGACCCGACAGCCTCATCAAATCCCGTGCCCCTCGATGAGAAGAACACTCGCGTTCTGATTGAGCGCGCCCTCAGGGGTGAGGTGGGTTAGGCGACCGTACGCGACCATTGGCGACCATTGGCGACCATCTGGGCC
>MGST01000288.1 GCA_001798605.1 Deltaproteobacteria bacterium RIFOXYA12_FULL_58_15
GAACAACCGCGACCCTACATGTTTTCCCCCCAATCGACGATATGGCATTTTTCGAATGAGCCCTAGGTCGCGAGGCGGGAATACATCGCCACATAGATGAGCAGCACCAACGCCACCCCGGAGAGGAAGGCTATGAATCCTGCAGGCAATGCAATCTTCCGCCATGAGCCCCACTCGTCTTTGATGCGGTGTGCGTCGAGGTCACCGGCCGTCTTCCAACGATCGAACAACCGCCGACGTTCGTGCAAGAGCTCTGTCTCGCTCACGCGGCCGGAAAAGATGACCGGGTCCATGGGAAATTTCTCGATGCGGAAATGCACGTTGAAGAAATGGAAGGTGAAGATGAAGCCACTTGCGAGAAGGGCCTCGTCCGAGTGGACGACGAGGGCAATGTTGATGGCCCAACCCGGCAGAACGGTGGTGAACCACTCGGGGAACCACATGATGAGACCGCTGGTGCCGATGATCACCACACCCCAGAACACTGCGAGGTAGTCGAACTTCTCCCAATAGGTCCAGCGGTCAAACTGTGGGCGCTCACCTCGGCCGAAGAACCATTTCTGGTGCGCCCAGAAGTCGCGAAGATCTTGAAGGTTGGGCACGGGGGAATCGGGACCGACAACCACCCGAAGGAATTGGCGTAGGGTGTAGCGACCCTTGTCAGGGTCCACCAACGAGCGCCGCTCTTTCCAAAGGGTGAGTATCATGTGCGAGATGTGCACCACGAAATAGAAGATGGTGATGATGGCACCGAGACGATGGAGCACCGCAGCCACGGCTTGGCCGCCCATGGCGTCGAGTAACCACTTGGCCCAATCGGTGTAGAAGAACTTTAGCGGCATGCCGGTCACCACCAGGAGCAAGAAGCTCGAGACGATGAGCGCGTGCAGAAACCTGTCGATCGGTCGGAAGCGAACATACTGTTTGTCGTCGGATTTGGCGCGGACCTTCTGGCTGCGGAATGCTTCTGCATCTCGAGCGTACAGCACCACGCTACGCACCAACCACAACAGGGTATGTGCCGCGAAGAATGCAAAGGTGCCGATCAACAGCGCTGTCATGAAGACATAGGACCAATACAAGAGAGGCGAGCCCGCCTTGTCGGTGTGGTCGGCGTGCACCATGTAGTTCGCGAAGTTCGCGTTGGCTTTGGGGTGGCAATCTTGGCACGTCTCCAACCGGCGTTGGTCGCTGATGCGAGAGGCGGGGTTCTCGCTCTCGAGGATGTCGTGGTGTCCGTGACAATCTGAGCATGCGGCTACGCCAGGCCTGCCGAGGGCGATGGCCTTGCCGTGGAAGGTCTCGCGGTATCGTGCGAGCCGGTCGGCGTGGCATTCTCCGCATTTGTGGTCGATGGAGAGGTGAAATTCGGGTTGCAACGGCCGTGATATCTCGTGGGAGGTGTGGCAATCGACACAGGTGGGGCCTTCCTTGTGGCCCGCGGCGAGCAGACGCCCGTGGACGCTCTTTGCATAGGTTTCTTCCACGAGAACGTGGCAGGCGCCGCAGGTATCGGGGAGATTGGCCTTGGAGATCTTCGATGCCTCGTTTTCGTGTGGCAGGATGTTGTGCACGCCATGGCAGTTGGAGCAGGTCGGGGCGACGCTGAGCCCGTCTACCAAAAGCGCTCTGCCGTGAATCGAGTCGACAAAATGCTCGACGGCTTTGGGGTCGCCCACCTGGTGGGTTTTGAGCATCGTGCCGCCCTGGTGGCATTTGGCGCAGGTGACCGACAGCCGAAACTTGTTGGTGGAGGAACGACGGTCCTCGGCCGGTAGGATCCCGTGTTTGCCGTGGCAGTCGGCGCAGGTCGCGGCTTCCTGGTCGCCTTCGAGCTGTTTGCTACCATGAATACTGTGTGCGTATTCGTTGGCTTCGTCCTCGTGGCAGTTTTTGCAGCCAAGGGCGATGGGTTTGCCGTCGTTGTGTGGAACGTCTTCGAAGTCGGCGGGTCCGGCGTGACATTCGGTGCAGCTCAGATCAAGGTGGGGGGAATCCTCAAAGGCCTCGGGGACTACGTGTAGATCGAGACCCTTGCCGCGGTCGCTCTCTGCCTCGATGTCTTCGTCGCCGTGGCACTCCATGCACAAGTCATTGTCGATCGTGGTGTCGTCTTTGTTGACCTCGGATTGAGCGCGGCCTGAGGAAGCGGCGAGAGTGGTGACAACGAGCCCGAAGAGGATTCGGAAGAGTTGGTGGTGCGGCATCATTCAGTCTCCAAGACGGCGGTTTGCGGCTCGGACAGGGGGCAGATGTCACCGACGTTGAGCCTGGTGCAACCGTGATTGCCGACAGCATGGTTCTCCCACGCCGCATCAGATGTTGGTGGTGCGGTATTGGGACTCGCAGCGTGACAGTTCTTGCATGCATACTCGGCGGTCAGGTCGGGGACCGTCTGACCCAGGCCATCCGGATTGCCATCGCCGAACGCCTCTTGATGACAGGATTCGCATTGGCGCCACCCCACATACTGGGCGGACTCGCTGCTGACCTTGGAATTGCCTGCGCGGCCATCGTTGTCGTCGATAACGGCAACCCACTCCGTCGAGCTCATCTCGTCTGTTCCACAGGTCGTGAACACGACGATGCTCAGGGCGATCATTGGATATGCACGATTGATTGGCATCATCTGCCCCAAAAACGGCGACTGTTGCCGGTTTGAAATGGTTCGTCGGGATGAAGAGCAATAACCATGCCGCATTCATCCCATATCTGCCGAGGAATTCTCCCTAGTATTTCAGAGGTAATGCTATTGCGTCCGGAGATCGAGAGTCAAATTGTCAAATCTACACTTCCAGCAAGAAAAGGCTATCAAAATGACATTGTTGTGAATGGCAAACCCTACAATTCGCTGTCATCCGGACCGATTGAAGCCGGCATTTCAGTTCCAAATCCGTATTCCTGCAACTTGCGATACAACGTCTTGTTGCCGATTCCTAAGATGCGGGCCGCCCGAGCCTTGTTGCCCCCGACACTGTCGAGAGTGCGCAGGAGGTATTCACGGGAAACATGGTCCAGGGTTCGCCCAAGTGGCAAGTTGACATCGCCAAGCTCCGCGGTTTGCCGCAGTTGTGGCGGCAGGTCGGCGAGGTCAATGACCGTCTTGTGTGACATCACCACCAAAGATTCGATGCAGTTGCGCAGCTCCCGCACGTTTCCCGGCCAGTCGTATGCCGTCATACAACGCTCTGCGTCCGCGGAGAAATTTGCCACGGTTCGACCATGGGCGGCGTTGAACTCACGCAGAAACACACTCGAGAGCAACGGAATGTCCGAGCGTCGTTGCCGCAAGGGCGAGCTGGTAAGAACCACGACGCTCAGTCGATAAAATAGCTCTTCGCGGAACTCCCCGGCTGACACCGCCTCCTCCAGATCGCGATTGGTTGCAGCGACAATGCGCACATCGATGGGAATTGGGGTTGTGGATCCCACGCGTTCGATTGTCTTCTCTTGAAGAACGCGAAGAAGCTTGAGCTGTGAAGTTATGGTGAGGTCGCCGATCTCGTCGAGAAAGATTGTACCTCCTTGTGCCGCTTCGAAGCGTCCACGCCTCAATCGATGGGCACCAGTGTATGCGCCGCGCTCGTGCCCAAACAGCTCGCTCTCGAGCACCCCCTCCGCCAACGCTGCGCAATTCACTTTGATCATGGGACCACTGGAACGATGGCTTTGCATGTGAATCGATTCGGCCATCAGCTCTTTGCCGGCACCACTTTCGCCACGCAAGAGCACGGTGGCGTCAGTGCTTGCGGCTCTTTCGATGTCTCGGCGTAAGGCCTGCATCGACGACGAATTGCCCAGGAGCTTGCGGGTCCCCTGTTGTTTCTTCAGCTCTTGCTTGAGCTCGAGATTCTCACGGAGGATGCGTCGACTCGAAAGGGCTTTTTCAATCACCAGGTCGAGGTGATCGAGATCGACGGGCTTGGTGAGGAAATCCACAGCACCTTTGCGCATGGCCTCTACCGCAACTGCGATGGAGCCCTGGCCAGTGAGAATGATGACGGGAGTTTCTGGCCGGAATTCTCGTGCGGCTGACAAGACCTCGAGTCCACCGATCTCGCCCATCTGCAGATCGCTCAAGGCAACATCGAAATCGACTTCCCGAAGGCGCGCGATGGCTTCCTCGCCGCTTTTGGCGAGCTCCACCTTGTGGCCGGAGTCGGTCAGAGCGCCGCCGAGTTGGCGTCGGGTCTCCGCATCGTCATCGACAAACAGAATCAAGGGCATTTGCCGTTCACTCCAAACTAAGTGGCCATCGCATGATAAATACCGCCCCCCCGCCATCTCTCGGCTCGTAGGCGATTGTTGCTCCTGCCTCCTTCGCTAATCGCATGCAAATTGCGAGCCCAAGTCCGGTGCCACCCACTCGAAATGACTTGAACGGCTCAAAGATGTCTTTGATGTGCTCTGCCTTGACCCCGGGCCCCCGATCAGCAACCTCGAGTACAAACTCGTCATTTGCGAGGGTCGCACGCACGTTGACCTCACCTCCATCCGGTTGCGCTTGGATGGCATTGAGGCAGAGGTTGACAGCGATATGACGAACGATGGAACGATCGATGTGCAGGTTGATTCGCTTTGGCAACGCAATGAAGCTCAACTCCACATGGGCGCGTTCAGCTTCGGGGCGCAAGTAACCCATGACCTCATCGATCAGTCCTGAGATCTCGCAGTCCCCCACATCTGAAAGACGTTTGCGGGTATATTGAAGATAGGACTCGACATAGCTGTTGATGATCTCAATCTCTTTCTTTTGGGTTAACAACAGATCAGAGAGCGCATCTGGCTGTAAGGCAACCCCGCCGCGGGTCATTCGCTCCACCCGCTGTCGTGCGATGGAAAGAGCATTCAACGGTGTCCGTACCTCGTGGGCAAACACGGCCGCGAGCTCACCCACGGCGGCCAACCGATCGAGGGCGGCGTGTTCGCGTTGGAGTGTTTGCGTGCGGGCGTGCGCCTGGCGGAGCTCGTCGGTACGGCTGTCGACTTTGCGTTCCAGCTCTGCATTGAGCACGTGGATTTCATGGGAAGCTGCCCGGCTCATGAGCACCTGCGTCACACCCATACGATGCAAACGCAGCAGCACAAAACCGATGGCTCCCAAAAGGACGAGGAACACCGACGCCGCCCAAACAATGGTTGAGTAGTGGTGCTTCAATGCCGCGTGACGCGGCGCCACGAGTCCAAACACCATGTGCCCGTCACCGATCCGAACCCGTTCACTGGCAACGACATGGGTCATTCCGGCGATCTCGAGGGAGGAGACCCGCCAGGTCTGGTGATCGGGCACGGGTTCAGCTTCGAGATCTTGATGACATTCGGCGCATCCCGCGACTTCGTCGATCACACTGAAACCGGGTTTCTTGGTATCCGTGGGCCACGCGAGCAACGTGCCGTCACGGTCGAGGATGAACGCTTTGCTCCATTCATCGAGCATGGTGTTTTCCACGAGCCGATTGCCCACCGTCGCCCAATCAATAATTGTGGCCAGTATCAGACTCTCGTTGGGGCCATCGTTGTGGTGGCGTCCTGAGACAACGATCACGTGGTCTTGGGACTCTGTTGTCGCATGGGAGATGCAAAGCCGTCCCGGCATTGGGGCGCAGTTGTTGCGCGCCGACTGTATGATGAGGGCGGCATCTTTGACCTGAGTGCCACTTGCCTCCACGAGCCTGCCGTTCTGCAACGCCGCGACGCTCAGAGCTCCGGAACTCTGCAGTGCCACATACATCTCGCTCAAGACCTCTTGCAGCTGGTCGTCGCTCGCTTGATGGGTCAAATTGCAGCGGGTCGCGACGCCCATCATTTCCTGAGCGCCACGAAAGACGTCTTCGAGTCGAATGGCCCCTAACTTTGCTACGGCGTGCAGGTTGGCCACGTACATCTGTGCCGCGCTCTGTTCGAAACGAATGGCAGCGGCGATACCCGCACCCATGAGCAAGGCAATCAGAGACAACATGACAACAAGCAGAGCCCGCTGTCCGGGGATCTTGGGTGCCAAGATGTCGCTGGGGATGCGCTGCATAATCATGTACCCACTGTACTCAATCAATGAAAATTTGGCTTGGCTTTTGCATGAAAATGCGTACGAATGAACAGGTTGTCCAGTGTGTCTAACCTGTGATGCAAACATTTGCGCAGGAGAAGCCGATGCGTTCGAGTCTGATTGTCAAAGCAGTTGTTGGCTGTACCGTCCTTCTTTTCGCCGGTGCTGTGGTTGCGGCGACGGCTGCAAAGGTGCCCGACAAGGTCACCCTCGACGCCTGCCACAAGAAGAAGCCATCCGTCCTGATGGACCACAAGAAACACGCAGTGGATCTCAAGATAGCCTGCGACAAGTGTCACCACACCAGCAAGGGCCTCAAAGCTGGGGATAGCACCGAGGTGAAAAAATGCAGCAGTTGTCATCTCACCCCAGAAAAGGCGGACACCCCCGTGTGCACGGAAAGCAGTCCAAAGAAGAACCCGTATCACATAACGTGCACCGGTTGTCACAATGAGGAAGCCAAGAAGGACCCGGCGAAAAAGGGCATCAAGAGTTGCACCGCCTGCCATGCAAAGTGATCTCCCCTTGAGCTGACCTTTTTTGATCTGCTGGGTTCGGCATCCATCACCGGATCACTGTCATTTTGGCGGTGTTGTTGGAGACGTGAGTGTCATTTTGACCCACGGAGAGCAGGAATCTGACAAAGTGCTGCGATCCACAGGTTACAGGGGGGAGTCTTAGGAGTCGTTGTGTCGCTACCGCATTGTTTGTCTACCGTCTCGCTCGTGGTGGTGCTTGGCATTTGTGGCCTTGGGCGGGCGGGTGGTGAAACCGACTGTCAGGATTGTCACGACGATGCGGATCTTGAGAGCGGCTCGGGACGCAAGGTTGGGGTCGATGCTGCGGCATTAGCCGCCGGGGTGCATGCCGACCTGGATTGCGTGGATTGCCACGCGCAAGCGGGGGACTATGACGATACTCCCCATTTTGAGGCCTACGAACCGGTTGATTGCAGCACCTGCCACGAGGAAGCGCAGGACGCGTATGCCAAGAGCGCGCACCAACTGGCGCGCTTGCGTGATCAGCGGGTTGCGGCCACCTGCGGCGCCTGCCATGGACACCACGGAATTCGCAGCGCCGAGGACTCGGAGAGCCCAACAAACAGGCAACACATTCCCGAAACCTGTGGCAAGTGTCACAATGGCCAACAGAACATCACCGAGGATTTTGTCCGGTTGCCGATCAGCTTGCCGCGCTACAACGAATCGATTCACGGTGCGGGGTGGAAGCAAGGCAAACCGACGGCGGTGTGTACCAGCTGCCACAATCACCACGAGATTATCGGTGCCGTCTCTTCCGAGAGCCCAACCCATAAGACCAAGCTTGCTCACACCTGCGGACAATGCCACGAGAAGGTTGCCGCGGAGTTCATCAACTCGGCGCACGGCAGAGCTCTTGCGCACGGCATCATGGACTCACCGAGCTGTACGGATTGTCACGATGAGCATTTGATCTTGGCTCGAGGTGATCCACGCTCCACGGTGCATCCGGACCATCTGGCCGCAGAGACCTGCGCTCGTTGTCACGAGGATCCCGAGATGGCCGCCCGCTTTGGCTTGCTGCCGCACGTGGTGGAGAGCTACGCCGACACCTACCACGGTTGGGCGCTCAAACGTGGAGGGGATACCGCAGCAGGGTGTATTGATTGCCACAGAACCCACGCGATTGGCAGTGTTCTGGATCCCAGTTCATCCATTCATCCCAACAATGTGGTGGCGACATGTTCGCAGTGCCACGCCGGATCCAATCCCACCTTCGCGACCAGCTATTCGCACATCGAGGCACGGGATCGGCGATTGCTGCACGACTGGATTCAGTATTTCTATCTCTGGCTCATCGGCATCACCCTGGGCGGCATGGTATTGCACAACCTCCTCTTGTTCCTTGCGGACTTGCGGCGGAGTTACCAACGGCATCAGCGCGCAGCCAGTGCAGAGCGCATGACTCGGTGGGAGCGATGGCAGCACGGACTGCTCATCGTCACGTTTTTCGGCCTCGCCGTTTCTGGTTTCGCTCTGCGATTCCCGGACGCATGGTGGGCTAAGACGCTCACGGAGGTTGGTTTCAACGAAGAGTTGCGGCGACTCGTTCACCGCGTTTTCGCTGTCCTGTTGGTGGGGGCCGCGATGGTACAGCTTTACTGGTTCTTCTTCACGGTGTTGGGACGTGAACGACTGGTGCAGTTGTTGCCACGCAAGCGGGACGTGTCTGATTTGTTCGCCAACATTCTATTTCACCTGGGGCGGCGGCCAACCTCCCCTAAGTTTGGCTTTTTTGACTACACTCAGAAGGCCGAGTTTTGGGCGTTGGTGTGGGGTACTGTTCTGATGGGGATCACAGGCGTCGTGCTGTGGTTTCCTGACCTCGTGACCCAATGGTTGCCCTCCTGGAGTGTGCGGGTTTCCGAGGTCATCCACTTTTTCGAGGCGATCTTGGCGGTGTCAGCCATTGTGATTTGGCATTTCCACTTTGTGCTGATGATGCCTGGGGTCTATCCCATGAGTTGGACGTGGATCACCGGCAAGGCGGACCACGGGGAATCGAGTAATCAGCAGCATCCTCCAAACTGATTGCCACACTCGTTGGGAACGGGGTAGGGCGGATTGTTTCTCTTAACATTCAGCAACTTAGCGGAATGGTCCATTTTGACACACCCAAATGTAAGAGTTCTCTGCAATTGGGTCAAGTTGACAGGGTATCGGGCCAATCCAAGGTGATTCTGACTGATCGGGCTCCTAATCCATTCGTCTCTTGAGAGATCCTGTCATCGGAATCGCGGCTAGCTCTGCGGAGGGCTTTGGCCTACAAATTGCAACGCGTGTCCAACCTCGGATGCAGATGACCTGCACTGATGCAAAGGCACTTACTTACTAAGGAGCTGCCCGATGAAGTTCGTTATTCTTGGATTGGCTGGAATCGGCCTTGCTGCAGTAGGCTGCACCGGCGATGCCGGCAAGGCGGGTGCCGATGGCGCCGCGGGCACCAACGGTGCGCCCGGAGCCGATGGCGAAAGCTGCACGGCGACCGACAACGGCGACGGCACCTACACTCTCGATTGCGATGGTAACATCATTATTGTCAGTGATGGTGTGCCCGGAGTCGATGGCGAAAGCTGCACGGTGACCGACAACGGCGACGGCACCTACAATCTCGATTGCGGTGGTGAGATCATTACTGTCAGTGATGGTGCGCCCGGAGCCAATGGCGCGGGCCTCGCTTCCGAAAACTGTGTGGCCTGCCACAATGACAGCAACATCGCCGCTGTCAGCGCAGTGCACCTCGTCAAGGAATACACCCACCCCGCGCCCGATGTGGAGTACACCGCCACCATTACCAATGCCGAGATTGTTGCGGCCACAGGTGCAGTCGAAATCACCTTCAACATCAAAGACAATCACGGATATTTCGTTGAGGTCGGGCCGTACAGATACGCAGGCCCCTTGAGCTCTTATGATGTCAGGTTCTACCTGGCCAAGTTGGAGCTCGATGCCTCCGACAACTTCAATTGGAAGCGCGTCGTCTATGAGCGCGGGTCCGACGGTATTTTTGTCGATAATAACAACGGCAGCTATACCTTCACCTCCGACGCCATCGTTACCGACGGTTTCGTCGACGGCGTTTATCCTGCCAGGGATGCTGCCTATGACGAAGACAACACCTATCGTGCTGGTATCGCTTTCGGCGGCAGTGCCGGCCCCGCCTCGAGTCCCACCTACGACTTCAGGCCGGTGGACAATGAGACGGATCCGACAATCATCGATTCGCGCAACATCGTCGCAACGGCGACGTGCATAAAATGTCATGGCAACGAATTCAGTGGCCACGGTGGCGATCGCAAGACGGTGGAAAACTGTGTGTTGTGCCACAATCCCACGACGAACATGGAAGCCGACGATCTGGTCAACAACGAAAAATTTGGCGAGATGGATTCG
The DNA here is from genome assembly GCA_001798605.1 of Deltaproteobacteria bacterium RIFOXYA12_FULL_58_15. Classification (GTDB taxonomy): domain Bacteria; phylum Myxococcota; class XYA12-FULL-58-9; order XYA12-FULL-58-9; family XYA12-FULL-58-9; genus XYA12-FULL-58-9. The sequence goes on from MGST01000288.1 coordinate 9,979, forward strand.
AGCGCCATGTCGATTATGATCCACAATATTCATAGCGGCAATGACGACTACTGGATCTACCGCTCTCGAAGCGGTGGCAACTGGTACAACTGGGGCGAGAACCCCACCAATGAGCCTCGGGCAACGCACACCATGACTTTCCCGCAACCCAGCTACAAGTGCACCGCTTGCCATGAGGCAGATACCGCCACCATGAGCGACGGACTCGTCTGGCAACAAAAGCCTACGCGATCCAACTGCGGTGAGTCTTGCCATACGGACGTTGATTTCACTCTGGATGACACGACCACCCACGACGCTGGCCAGCAGTTGAACGATGACAACTGCGCTGGCTGCCACAATGCATCCAACATCGGCAGCAAGCACAGCACTGCAAATACCGACATCATCTCCGCAGCCGATCTGGCTCTGGATACCCCAGAGTACACAGTTGCCATCACCATGTTGGACAACACCGGCACCGAGATCACCTCAATCACTGACGTTGCCGGCATGGCCGCACAGGTCAAAATCGTCATCAGCGATGGCAGTGGCCCGATCGATCACACCGACGTCGCCAACTTCCATCATGCCAACCTGTTTGTCTATGGTCCGCGGTCGCAAATGAATCCGGTTCTCACCACAGCCGCCGCGGCCGGTGGCTTGGGCTATTATGCAAGCAACAATCTCAAGACCGATACCAAGGCAACGATCACTGCGGAATCCATCATCTATCAGTTGGATGTTGCCGACGGTCTCAAAGCCGGCACCTACGCGGCCTATGTGGACGTATGCAATGTGGCAGGTGATGCGACAGACGGTTATCAAGCTCCGGGTACGGCCATTGCAAACTTCCAGGTGGGCACCACCAAGGTCGAGAAACAAGTGGCCGGCAATTGTATGGCCTGCCACGGCGACACCATTATGCATGGTGGCAAAGACAGCTCCCATCGTCATGATACGACATTTGACGCCGAGAGATGTGGCGCCTGTCACGACTATACCAACGGCAGTCCCACCGCCACGTCGTACCAGTGGTTTGGTGGCAATCCGATCTCGAAGAGAGTGCATGCGGTGCATGCTGCAGCAACTCTGATTGATCCGGATTACACGGTCGGCCATGCGCCGGCGGTTGCAGGACACGAGTGGTCACACATCTTGTACCCAGCAGCGCTCAATGACTGCGCGGGCACGTGTCACAATCCAGCCAACAGCACCGATGCATGGAAAACCAATCCCAATCAACTCGCGTGCATGGGCTGCCACGACACACCCGAAGCATCGGATCATGCGTTGCTCATGGGTGGCGAGCCAGCGCCTGAGCCTGTTCCCGCTAACTAACCTGCAGGATGATAGAGTTCAAATCGCCCTGCTGACTACCGAAAGAAGGGTGGCGTCCCCCATTGGGACGTCACCTTTTTTTTGGTAAAGAGGTGACGATGGGTTGAGCTTTGTCGTTGCCGACACCTACTTCGCGGTGGTTGTGGTGTTGTAGGCGGGATTGTGAAATCAATGTCCCCAGAACATCCGCGACCTATGTCTTGGTCGTTGTGGCAAACAGAGCAATCGAAGGCCTGAGGTTTGCGCATATGAATCAGTGGACTGCCGCCTGTCTCATTTCCCTGACTCTGACACTCGGTTGTGCTGACAGCCGCGAAATCACACGACGCACCAGTTGCCCTGACTTCAATACGGCAGTGCAACCCGTCCTCAACCACGCCTGCCTGGAGTGCCATGGCCCAAACCAGGAGGAGGGCAACTACAGAGTCGATACCCAAGCTGCGGCCTTCTCCCGCGCTCAAAATGGTCAGCCACGGATCGTCGCTGGCGATAGGAGTTCTTTGCTTCTCATCAAGGCCGGCGGTGGCGACGATCACCCCGTGGCACCCGCGGCGGACCTTGCCGTGTTGCAGCAATGGGTCGTCGACTGTGAGCTCAGCTCTCTATCCAATGATCTTGTGCACCCAAGGGGGTGGTTCAACGCCGGGTCGGCGAATTTTCACGGCAAGCAAATTCGCGACGCAGGGTGGGATTTTGGCCTCTGCACAGAATGCCACGGAGAACCCGATGATCGCTCTGGCGGCCCCGCAGGCAAGAGTTGCTTCGCGTGCCATGTGGAAGGGCCTACGGGTTGCGATACCTGTCACGGTACCTTGCTCAGTTTTGCCCCACCCCCGGCTCTCGACAACAGTGTGGCGACCACCCGTCGCGGCGTTGGTGCGCACAGGATCCACTTGGGTGGCGGGCCTACCCTCGAAAAACCCATTGCCTGCGAGGAGTGCCACGTGGTGCCCACCCATTGGCAGGATGTGGGGCACATCTTTGATGCCGCGGGCAACGTCGATCCGAGTCCCACAGAGGTGGTGTTCGGGGCCGCCGCCAACCAGAGCCTCGAAGGCCTGGAGTTTCTCCGCTTTGGGCCACCGGCGTACGACTCCGTGAACGGTTCCTGCCAGAACGTCTATTGCCATGGGGGAGCGCTCGGGGACACCGGCAATGAGGATCCAAAGTGGACCGGCGGTGGGGAGGAGCAGGCTCGATGTGATGGATGCCACAAAACGCCGCCGTCCGCCACTCACGCTTCGGGCCTCACCCTCGCAGATTGCGCGAACTGCCACGGACTGGTTGTGGACAGTCGCGTGGTCGACGAAACCTTGGGGTTCGTTTCACCCGAGCTCCACCTCGACGGCCGTCTCAGCCTAGGAGACGGAAGTGAAACGTGCTCCGCATGCCACGGTGGTGCCGACAATGCGGCCCCCCCTACAAGCGTCTCAGGAGAAACCAGCAGCGATGAGCCGGCAGTGGGAGCACACCAGAGTCACATTCGTGGCGGCGCCTTCACGGGCCCCATGGATTGCTCGGTTTGTCATGTGATCCCCGATGGCACCCACTTCCTCGAGGCCGTCATGGCCCCCGGGCACATCGATACAGTCGGGCCCGCCGAGGTCTTCCCCGGAAGGCGGTCGTCTTGGATTCTCGCTGGGGCGGACAACGCAACCCCCACCTACGAGCCCACCGCAAATACCTGCACGACCGTTTATTGCCACGGCGGCGGTGCCGCCAATGAATCAGACAGCGCCGCGGGAATCATCCGCACCCTGGATTGGACGGACGTCGGCAACAACACCGTGGTGTGCGGCGGCTGCCATGGTTTGCCACCGAACACGCCGAGTCATCTTCAGTCCATGGGTACCACTCCCATCACCGTGGAGAATTGTTACCTCTGCCACTCTCCCAGTATTGACGACACAGGCGCGATCCAGTTCCGTCCCGACGGCAGCGCATGGCACATCGATGGGGAGGTGACACCATGAGAACATTGGCGTTCGTGCTTACCGTATCCCTGGTGACCGGCTCGACAACGCAGGCCGCAGAGGTTCGTGGAACGTTCTCGACACTGCTAGCGGCCCGTGAAGATCCACAGAACGAAGAGGCCGTGGCATCCATACCGCTGTACGAGCTCGTTGCCATGGAAGTGGATGCCCTCGAAATTCCCGGCATGGATCGCTCGCGAGTCGTACTGCAGGGCTTTGGTCGATTGCAGCTCGGCGACGACGAGCTCACGGAGCACTCCGCCGATCTGGGCCTATTCTATCTCGATGCCGAGACGGGCCCCATGAAGTTGAAGCTCGGTCGTCAGCATCTGCCCTACGGTGTGGGACGCATGGCCCTCATCGATGGCATTGATGGCCGCGTCGATCTTGGGGCGGGTTTCTCTGCCAAAGGGTTTTTTGGATTCACGGTGCACCCCGAACTGCGTCATCGCACCGACAATTGGCAGGGTGGGGGGCGTTTGGCATTCAATCTCGCGACACTCGGTCACCTCGGTGAAGTCGGGGCCGCCTATCTCCTGCGTCGCCAAAAGGGCGCCGATCGCCGCCATGAGCTCGGCGTGGATGCCTTCACCGTGCTCGGCCCAACGAACTGGGTGGCTCTGGCAGTTCTCAACCCGGCAGAGCAAGCCCTTGTTGAAGCGCGTCTATCGGGTACCTACCGCGCATCGGCGGCGTGGTCGGTCACAGTGGACGCCGAGCGGGTGTCACCGGAGCTGTTTTTGCCACTCAACTCCATCTTCAGCGTTTTTGCCGACGCCTCCCATGACGCATTTGGCGCCGAGATCCATTTTGCCCCATCGCCCTATTACACAGTGGATCTGGCGGGGCATGCCATGCTCTTGGCCGAAGAATATCTCGGCTACCGCGCGACCTTGCGTGGGGTCACCTACCGCGAGCCCTCGCACCGATCGCTCATCGGCGCCGAGCTCCGGCTCCTCGATGAAGACAACAACGGCTACCTGCGAGGGCGTTTGTTTACGGGCCTGCAGCTCTTCCAGCCTTTCAGGGTATCCGCCGACATCTTCGTGTACCGCTTTGCCGAGGACATCAATGGCGAGGAACTTTCCTTGCTCGCCCAGGCCAGCGTGGTCTACGACATAACCTCGTCAATGCGTGTGGCAGGCACCATCACCGGGGGAACGACACCTTGGGCAGAAGCGCAGGTCGAAGGAATGTTACGGTTCGCGTACGGCTGGGATGTAGATCTCGCACGGGAGGTGGGGCCATGAAGATCCTTCGATGGCTCAGTCCGTTGTTCCTGTCGACAATGGCCGCGTGCGCATGGTGGATGGCTGGTCGGCCCGGTTTGCCCGAGTTGGACCAGTTGATTTTCAGTCACGCCGTGCATCACGAGAACGATGTGGAGTGCGACAAGTGCCATGCTGGCATTGAGGCTGCGGTAGATACATCCAAGAGCTTCACGCCAACCGAAGAAGTCTGCCTGGAATGTCACGACAAGGACGACAACTGCAAACAATGTCATACAGCAGCAAGAACTCGCGGCACTCGGCAAGCGCATGTTTCTGAGCTCGGCTTCTCCCACCAGACCCACATGGAGCGCACCAAGGAGACCGGGTGCGTCACGTGCCATGATGGCATCCAGGACTCCACTGAGCTTCCGGTGGCGAAGCCCAGCATGGCGAAGTGTCTCACCTGCCACAATCACAACCAGGACTATGCTCAGGCACGTTGCTTGGACTGTCACCCGAGCATGCAGCGCCTGCCTCTTGCTGCGGTGGCGGAGTTCGACCACAGCGGCGATTGGATGGCGCGTCATGGTATGCAGGCGCGCGTCCAGGCAGACAGTTGTCAGCAATGCCACACCCAAAGCACGTGTAGCGAGTGCCACTCCCGCGCGGCCCCCGCGGCGAGCGTGAAGATTTACCCCGAAGCTGTGGAGCGTGAGCTCTTGCACCGTGGGGATTGGATCTCCGCCCACGCGATTGAAGCACGGGCCGATGGCGACACCTGCCTGCGCTGCCACCAAGACAGCGGATTCTGCGTGTCATGTCACACCCAATCGGGCCTCACAGCGGGTGCCACCAACGGTCGAGTGCCCCACCCGCCGGGCTATGCGAACCGGGGAGGCCAAGCGTTCCACGGTGATGAAGCGCGAGTACGCATTGAGACGTGCGTCGCGTGTCACGACCAGGGCGCGGCTTCCAATTGCGTCGAGTGCCACAAGAGCGGGGGCATCGGTGGCAGTCCCCACCCACCGGGTTGGGGAACTACGCACGAGCGAGATGACGTGGGCGAGAACCCCATGTGTCGGACCTGCCACTCGACCCGATGATTCATTGCAGGCATTGCCTTCGCGTAGAAAGCAATCGACAGTAACCAGAGGCGAGTCGTCCGAAGGCGTTGCCAGTCTGGCAGGCGGGGAGTACAAATGTCGCCAATGAGTGAGACGCTATTTGCCAAGGCATGCCGGGGGGTGCCAGTCGACAGCGTGCCGGTATGGTTGATGCGTCAGGCTGGGCGTTACATGCCCGAGTATCAGCGGCTGCGTGACAAAGGCGACTTTCTCACAATCTGCCAAGATCCGGCCTTGGCGTCGCAGGCGACACTCGAAGCGGTTGAGTATCTCGGCGTTGATGCCGCTATTATCTTTTCCGACATCATGCTTCCGGCTGCGGCGATGGGGCTCAACCTCGAGTTCTCACCGGGGCCACGTATTGAGCCGGCAGTGCAAAGCGACGCGGCTGTACGTTCTCTGAAGACCATCGATCCTGAGCGAGATCTGGGCTTCGTCCTCGAGGCCATCCGTAGAACACGGAGTGCGCTCCCCACTGACAAATCACTGATTGGCTTTGTGGGTGCGCCTCTGACCCTGTCGGGCTACATGGTCGAAGGGGCACCGACACCTCTGTGGCTGCGTCTCAAAGGGATGTTGTCGGCGACGCCAGATCGCGCGCACGCAATGTTGGCGCGGGTGGCGGATGCAGTGGCAGCCCACGCTGCAGCCCAGGTCAAGGCCGGGTGTGATGCCATTCAACTGTTTGACACCACGGCCGGTGATCTGGCAGAAGAGCACCTGATTGAGTTTGCGTTTCGCTATGCCCGAGACGTCATTGAACAGCTCAAACCCCTTGGGGTACCGATTATCTACTTTGCCCGCCGCATCGGTGCCCATCTCGACCTTGCCGCTGATCTTGGCGCAGATGTGCTCGGACTTGACTGGACTGTCAGTGTTGCCAACGCCCGGCGGATTGTGGGAGATCGGGTTGCGCTGATGGGAAACCTCGATCCCGCGGTGCTGTTGACAGACGAACAAACGATTGAGTCGGAGGTGATCAGAATTCTAGGGGAAGCGGATGGGATGAATGGTTTTGTCTTCAACCTCGGCCATGGGGTGTTGCCTGCCACACCACCGGCGCATGCAAGGCACCTGGTTGAGGTTGTGCACGCCCACGGAAGGCGTCCATGAGTGAGATCAACGAGCATGAAATTCCCCGCGAGCTGATTGCCAAGTACGATCGGCCCGGGCCTCGGTACACGAGTTACCCAACGGCACCAGAGTGGACGGACTTCACAGCCGAAGACGCTGCCGCCGCCATCGAAGCTGCTCGTACCGATCCGCGAGCGATCTCCATCTACGTTCACATCCCATTTTGCGAGCAAATGTGCACCTTCTGTGGCTGCAACATGGTCGCCTCAAAGAAACGCGATAGGGTCCCGCGATACCTCACAGCTCTCAAACGAGAAATCGAGTTGGTCCGAGGTCTTACCGGGCCCAAGAAGACGATTCAGTTGCATTTCGGTGGTGGCACGCCGACCTACTTGCTTCCAACTGAGCTTTCAGACCTCGTCGGTGTGATCTGGGACGCCTTCCCTCCCGCAGACGGCGTCGAGGCAGGCATTGAGATTGATCCGATGGTGACCACCCGGGAGCATCTGGCCGCCGCAGTGGACGTTGGATTTCGGCGGCTGTCGATGGGGGTCCAGGACTTCGGTGACGATGTCCAGGCGCTTGTTGAACGCAACCAGCCAGATTCTAAGTCGACAGAGATTTTCAATGTAGCGCGTGAGTTGGGTTTCTCCAGCATCAATATCGATCTCATGTATGGCCTGCCAGGTCAGACACCTGCCCATCTGGCCCATTCCGCCAAGCGAGTGTTCGAACTCGGTGCCGATCGGGTGGCGGTATTCGGGTATGCCCATGTTCCATGGCTCAAACCACAGCAGCGCAAGCTCGAACAACATGGGATCCCTGGTGGCGATGCTCGCTGGGAGATGTTCAACGCAGCTCGGGTCGCACTGCTCGATGCCGGTTACCAGGCGATTGGCATGGACCACTTCGCGAAGCAAGGCGATGAGCTGGCCCAAGCGTGGCGAGACCGCAGGCTCAATCGCAATTTTCAGGGTTACACGGTGTTGGCACCCACGCATGTGTTGGGGCTCGGCGTCACTGCAATCTCCGACATGGGTGGCGCGTACGTGCAAAATGCCAAGCGACTGTCCACCTACCAAGAAAAGATAGAGGCGGGGGTGTTGGCCGCAGAACGCGGGCGCAGGCTCTCAGAGGACGATTTGCTGCGCCGCCAGGTGATCAACGAGATCATGTGCAATCTGCGCGTCGACTATTCTGCAGTTGAGGAAGCCTTCTCCATCGAGTTTGCTGAGTACTTTGCGGGGCCACTCGCGGAGCTCGATGGGTTTGTCGCAGATGGGTTGGTCAACCGTCGTCCAGAGGGGCTCGAGGTCACCGAACGGGGTCGAGTCTTTGTTCGCAATGTGGCGATGCTCTTTGACGCCTACCTCGGCAAGGATTCTGGTGTCGCGGACAAACCGCGATTTTCCCGCACCGTATGAAGACATTTCGGCGCCAATCCCTTCTTTGGGCTGTTTGGCTACTCTCCGGATTTGCCGCGCCTGCCGGTTGTCGGTGCGGTGCGCCTTTCGCTGAAGGGGAAGCCAGGCACGTGATCGATGCGCATACCCACATCGCTTTGGGGGCAGGTGCCACCGCCGCGGAGATATTCTCCCGCTCGGGTATTGATGTCGCAGTGAATCTCGTCGGCAGGCCCTACGGCCCGCGATTGCTCGCCCACCTGCAGGAGGCCGCAGCTGTCTCCGAGCGTTATCCAAACGTCGAGATTCTCGTGTTTGCGGGGATTGATTGGCGCCTGGTGGACGAGCCGGATTTTGGCGAGCTTGCGGCCAAGGATTTGCGCCGGGCTCATGCCGCAGGCGCGCGTGGGCTGAAGGTGTTTAAGTCGCTCGGCCTCGGCGTGCAGACTGGTGAGGGTCGTCTTCTCGCTGTGGACGATGCGAGGCTCGACCCGATCTGGAAGACGGCCGGGGAGTTGGGAATGCCCGTCGCGATTCACACCGGCGATCCGCTCGCCTTTTTTCAGCCTCCTACCCCTGACAATGAGAGGTGGGAAGAGCTTCACGCCCATCCCAGCTGGAGTTTCTACGGCGAGCCATATCCGAGTCTCGACGAGCTGATGGCGGCGCGTGACCGCATGGTCGCCAAACACCCACAAACAGATTTTTTGGCGGTCCACTTCGGTGGATATCCTGAAGACATCGAAGCGGTCGCGGCGTCGATGCGGCGCCACCCAAACCTCTGGATAGACCTGGCAGCAAGGCTTCCCGAGATTGGCCGTCACAAAGTGGGGGCCGTGCGTGCCTTCTTTGATGAGTTTCAGGATCGAATCCTCATGGGCACAGATATTCAGATATCACCAACCAACGTGGTGTTGGGATCCGCCGGCGAGGATGAAATCCATTCCCCTGAGGATGCTGCCCGTTATTATGATGTACACTGGCGCTATCTCGAGAGCCGTGACACCAACATGCCGCATGTGACGCCTATCCAGGGCCGCTGGTCCATCAACGGCATTGGCTTGGAGAGGCAGGTGTTGAACAAGATCTATCGCGACAACGCGCGGCGTTTGTTGCGTCGCAAGTGAGCCGCGACGCCAAGCCGACGCTCACCCGTTGCGCCTACCAAACGAAAATCCCTTTGTCCTTGAGAGCTAAGAGCGCGAAGTAAACCTTGGTATCTGTGACGGCGATTGCGTCCAGCATTTCGCCCACCGACTGTCCCTGCAGCCCTAGCTCGTAAACCTGCCAGGCGACGTCCTCGATCTCCTCAGCAGCGCGGTCGACGATTCGCATGACAGAGGGTCTCGTCCCATGCGGTGGCAAATCGTGGGCTCTGACGCCGAGCTCGTCCGTTTCGCGTACCGCATCCATCAACAGAAAGTCCGTCGACTTGGTCAGTGGTTGCTCTACCTCGGTGGTTTCGGATGGCTCGAAGGAGAATGTGCCGTCTTGCCACGCCATCAAGCGCCCAAGCGCCTTTTCGCCTTTAGCCACACCGTAGGTTATATCGATCATCTTTCCAGCCGCGAAGACGAGGTCGCCATGCTCGTCGCCATGGTGCAGCCGCAGTCGACCTGTCTTCTGCAAGAAGACCAACAGTTGCAGGATGTCGATGAGATTGCCACGCTCAACAACACCCGACAGCGAGATCGACGCGTTGCGGGTCACCAGGTCCTTGTACTTGCGATGAATCTGCGTTTCGGCGGTGATGTCGCGCAGGAAGATCAACGCGCCAAAGGCAGAACCGGCGCTGTTGATGACGGGGAGGGCGGTGACGTGGAAGTTATGTCGTTCGCCATTGGCGGTGGTGCCGGCGATCTCTGCGAGGCGAATGTCCTGTAGGCTCTCCACTGCCTTGCGCATGACGCAGTCTTTTTCGCAGATCTCCAAACCAAGGAGCTCGTTGCAGGGGGACCCCTTGTATCGCTTGGAGCTGAGGCGGATGCCGACGAGCGCTTCGAACGCGCGGTTGTGGTACCAAACATTGCGCGCCTTATCGACCAGAAACACGGGGTCTGAGAGACTGTTGGCAATCTCGCGTATGAGCTCCAGTTGTTCTTCCCGTCCATCCAAACGCATAGTGTGTCCTTCGCGGCTAATTCACAGGGCCGTCCGAACAGCAACGGAAACCACGGTCGATATCAGAGCCGCCGGGCGGCTCATGGAACTCATCCCCAATACAGGCGAGTGCATTGGAGTTTGATTTGAAACTTCCTCCACGGACCGATCGGTCGTTGAGCTCAACGGTGCCAGGAATCCGTGCGACCGCTGTGTGGATCCACTCCTCAACATTGCCAGACATATCGTACGCGCCCCACGCGGAGACACAAGTTCTGAGATTGCCGGTTGGGGAGGGTTTATGCTCCGGATAGCTAAAGAAACCACTGCAGGCGACGTCGTCAATCTGATCGCCGTATGGATAAATGAGGGCTTGATCGCCCCGACATGCCAATTCCCACTCTGGGAGGGTGCAAAGGCGTTTGCCCGCCTGTTGACAGGCGGCGATAGCTTGGTACCAGCTCACACCCACGGCGGGCGGATCTCCCAGGCTCACCAAGGCTGCGGCTGTGGTGCTACCGTTGGTGGTCATGTCGAGATCGTCGATGCCCTGGTGAGCATCTCCGAGTGCGCCCCCGGTGAGACTCGCCTCAAAGCGGTCAATGCAGTACTCGGTGGAATCTGGGCGGGTCACCCAGACCATCAGTTGCGTACCGCAGGGTTCGCCCGGTAATCCGTCCAAGGATGTCACGCTGGTGGAGGACACCGGATCTTTGTTCTTCTTTTTTCTCTGGTCACCGCAACCATGGCTCAGCACGAGTAGCAGCACCAGGGTTGCGCCACCGCGGCGACCCATCACAGAGAGCAGTGAGAGTCCAACGGCGATGGCGACCAGCCATCCCCCTCGCGTGCTTTGGCAACTGTTGCCACCGCCGCCGCGCAACATGCGAGGCGGCTCTGTGAACCCGAAAGGATCATCGATTCTGGAACAGTCTGGGTCCGGGCCCGCCGCGAGAACCTCTGGTGCTGGTACTGAGAACCCATTGACTTCGTTTGACCCAGTGCGGACCGTTGGCGCAAAGGCAGGTTTGACACAGTCCACCAAAAATGACAGCCGCACCTCGGCGATTTCGCCGGCCGGCACGTCGAATCCCGCGACCCGAATGAGTCCTGTGCCGTTGTCGCCGCCAGCAAGGTCGATTTCTTCCGCAGCCCCTGGGGGGATGCGCAGCACAACGGGACCTTTGGTTCCGGCGGGAGCAGAGACGTCGACCCACGCCCCCGTGGCGGCCACATTCCCGGTGTTGCTGACCGCAATGGAGTAGGTGACTCTCTCTCCCACGCGGACGTACAGTTGCTCATCGATCAAGCGAGTGTTGTCAACGTTTTCGATCACGCGTATCTGGGTGTCTACGTTGAGAACGGGCTCGAACACATCTACGCCGAGCACCAAGAGGGCCAAGGCTATGCGATCGGTGCCCGAGGCGATGGTCGTGCGGACACGTTTCTCGCCGGGGACGAGGGCATCGGAGATATCAAACCAATCGATGTCCACGCCAGTGACTGGGCACAGACCATCACCCAGGCAGCACTGGTGAGGTTCATCGACGCACTCGGGGGCCCCCGCTGCTGGTTGGACGTTGATGGTTGCGTTGAAGAGATTGCCGTTCGGGTTGTCGTCGTCGGCGAGGCACATTCCCGGCTGCACCGGATTGTTCTGATCGTCTATGACCTCAACGAGGGCAAACTCTTCTTCACAGGCGGTGCCACTTATGGCGCTGGGAATGCGTTGGTCCCCCTCGAGGACGTAGAGGGCTATCGCCCCTGCGGCTGGGTTCGAAATGGCGTTCTGGGTCTCCATCGTCAATGAGAAGGAACCGCCACTTAGGGCACGCAATCCCTCAAACACAGCCACTGAGTGCAACGGCAACTCGGGGTCTTCGACCACCAACAGCAGAGCAAACGACGCTGCGCCATTGGTGTGACTTGCCCCGCCAGCATCTGCACATGTTGGTGGATCCACGGGATCATCGCAGACCACCTCGGGTCCAAGACAGACATCAGCGACGAGGCCACTGACAGTGTACGTTCCAGCGAGAGCACCGCCACCCTGATTGAGGATGACGTCGGTGACATCAATGGGGGTGACGAAGAACCCCACGTTGCCGCGTTCCGCGCCGGCCTGCTTGTAGTAGACAGATACGTAGGATCCACCTGCTGTGCCGCTGACGGTGACCGGGGTGGCCGCTCCTGGCGGTTGAAACTCTACGCTGGTGTCAGCTGCGGCTCGGGCTGCTGCTTCGACCTCGGCGAGGTTGACATCGGCAGTCAATCCCGGCGTGACGAAGATGTCTGTGGAAGGGTAGTCCGCACCATCGTCGGAGATGAGTGAACCGCCTAGGTACAGTGTGGCCTGAACCAATCGGGCGCGTGGAGGCAGGACATTGCCGCTCACTGTGGTGGTGGCACTCGGCCAGATGCAGTTGACGCCGTTGTCCAGGCCTTGGTTATCCACCATGGAGGCACCAACGATGATGAACTCAACCCGACCTTGGCGTGTTGGACCGACCTGTTCAAAAGAGTCGGCAAACGCGGGTTCGACGAACACCACCACCCCAATGGCGAGCAGTGAATAACGCATGGAGGAGATCGTAGCAGGAGGCCGTCCAAGGTCAAACCACCCGAGCGAACAAACGTCCTCCTCCTGGGTGGGGGATGTGGGCGAATAGTTGACACCGGCCTCTGATCAAGGGACGATTTTTCCACCATGCTTCACTTTGTAGCCCTGGCCACCCTCATGACCACCGTGCCTCCGGACTTCAGCCACGGTTATTTCCCGTCGCTCGACCGGCCGGGCGCAAACGCCGTTGATATGGCCCGCGATGACGGCCCGGTGATTTTGATCGTGGTTGATGCCATGCGCCCCGATCGCTTGACACCCTACGGCTTCTCTCGAAACACCTCCCCGAACCTCAAGGCGTTGGCGGATGAAGGGATTGTCTTTACAAATTTCTTCGTCAATGGAAATTGGACTCGGCCGAGCACCGCCAGCTTGGTAACGGGCCTCTTACCGGCCCGGCACGCTGTGGAACGGGACCAGGACCGCCTCGCGGAACAGTACGTCACCCTCGCGGAAATGCTCGACCGTATCGGTATCCCCACCGGCGCTGTTGTCGGTAATGGCAACGCTGGCAGCGCTTTTGGCCTGGGGCGGGGATTTGGCTATTACGCTGACACGGTTCGCCATTGGGACGGGTTGCCATCCGCTGAACAGGTGACAGAGCTCGCGACTCCGTTTGTGAAGAAACACAAGGAAGAACCTTTTTTCCTCATGCTTTTCTTTGTCGATCCCCACGACCCGTACCACGCCCCCGAGCAGTACGAAGACATGTTCGTTGAGGATCCGAGAGTGCCGTTGATCCGGTCACCGCATTGGGAACGCGGACGATATTCGGAGCCCGAGATTGAGAGAATGAAAGCCACCTATGATGGAGCGGTGCGATACACGGACAAAGCGATAGGTGATTTCTTCGCAGATCTCAAAGAGCTCGGTATCTACGACAAGTCGACCATCATTGTTACTTCGGACCATGGTGAGGCATTTGGCGAGCACGGCGTGTTTCTGCACGCGCATCACCTCTACGACGAAATCATCAGGGCGCCACTCATCATCAAGGCACCCAAGATGAGCGTCCGCGGTGTCTACAATCACTACCTGTTCCAGACTGTGGACCTCATGCCGACGATCGTTCGAGCCTACGGCGCGAAGGTTCCTGATGACTTGCCGGGGGCCGATATCTTCCGCCACATGCGCTATCCGCAGCACGTCGATCCATACCGCATGGTGATCTCTGAGTTCTACAATTTTGGAATAAGCCGGAGAACAGTACGAACCTACCACCACAAGGTCATTTATGCCGATCCTGCTGATGAGGCTCAATTCATGGCCACGGTGCGCAATCGCTCCCTGCTGCCCTCGGTCTCGTTCACCGATGAGCATGTGGAGATGTACAACGTCGGCCGCGACCCATTTGAAAAGAACAATCTCTGCGATGCCGAGACGGGAGCGCCCGGTGAGGGATGGCAATGGCTGCTGAAGATCCTCAAGAAACACCGAGATGGTCGTCTTCGCGAATCTTTTGCGCAGGCCATTGATCATCTGGACGCCGAGACACTCAAGGACCTCAAGGCGATGGGGTATATCCAGTAGAACTCTATCAATGTGTGGCTTTGCGACGGTGCTGCTTGATTCGTTTTCTTCTGAGTGTTTTTGTTTCGTTTAAGAATATTAGCTCTGGTGTAGTATTCTTGTTTTATGTGTTAGATGTACTATTTTAAATGATAATTTCAGTGTATACCACATTTATCGTTTCGGCGTACGTGTGTTGCCATTAAGGGCGTCGAGAGTTGTGAGTCGGCATTCCGGCAGTACAACTTCCTGTATGACTCACGGGACCAATAGGAAAACTGTCTGGTTGGTCGCAAACTGCCGAATCGAGGCAGGTGAACGAAACGCGCCACCCGATGTTCCCTATTCCCAGAGACCGCAACCTTGGAATAGAATGGGCCTCAAATGGCAGAACGCAGGGATACCAGAGTTACTGCAGGCGTTGGGGTGATCTTGACCATCAATGGCAAGCCATCTCCGTGCATGACCCGTAACCTCAGCCGCGGTGGTATTTTCGCCGTGACCCGTGAGCGTCCACCCGAAGGCACCTTGGTCGACCTGGAGGTGGTGCACCAAGGCAGCCGCCTCAAAGCCCAGGCCAGGGTGGTCAAGCTCACAGAACGGGGGTTGGGTTTGAGCTTTGTCAATGTCGGCGAGGATTTTCGCACCGCCGTGCGAAGTTTGATGGACAATCTGGTCGCTGATCATTCCGTGGCGCCCGGCATCGTTGAGTTTGACGATTTCGACGATTATGAACTGAGGATGGCGTGGGCTCCTCCGGGCGAGGATGGTTGGTGGAAGTTTTGGAAGAAACGACGCCATGCCGCAGACATCGGCAATCTGAGTCTGGACGGCGCAGCGCTGCGCTCCGATCTCAAACCGGAGGTTGGGGCAGTGGTGGTGGTCTTCATTGAGGGCAAAGAAGACAAGGCTGGGCAGCCACTCGGTAGTGAGGCAGAGGTTGTCCGCCACACCGATGAAGGCTTCGCAGTCAAATTCATCTCCCCATCTATCGATTTTCGTGGTGCCATCTCGGAGGCCCGACGGAGCAAATTCCGGGGCGGGTGATGGCCCTTTCTTGTGCAATGCCAAAGGCACGACGGCGGGAAACTGCCTCGAGGCACATCGCGCTGGAAATTGTTTTTTCGAGACAAGGAAATTATTGGAGGCGCGAGCCGGACTCGAACCGGCGAATGACGATTTTGCAGACCGTTCCCTTAACCACTTGGGTACCGCGCCCAATAAAACCAGCTCTCAGGAGTATCCATTTGGGCTGAGTTTCGACGTGACAATGCCGTGTAAGGGCGCATCAAGTCAAGCACTGTGCATCCAATATGGCGGATTGGTTTGTTTTGGTGGAGCGGGGGATAGTGGTGTGCGACAATCGACGACCATGGGAAAAGGGCCAGAAGACGCACCACTCGGTGCCACGCCGATGTTGCCACCCCCGGGTGGTGTTGCCGCGGATCGAGCCACCCGAGTTTTTGCGCGCTACATGGATGAGCTCCGAACCACGGCGGTGCCTGACATTTCCGAGTGTTCGTCGGCGGTGGCTGACATTTCCGAGTGTTCGTCGCCGGCACAGACAAAGAATCCAGAGCTTCCCCGGTCAGGGCCTTTCGGTGGCGGCAGGCGTTATGATCTGGCCTTGGAAAAGGTCGGTCTTCTGTCCAATGAGAAGGAAACGCGCGCCGCGGGCCCTGTGACAACTGCGGTCGCCGTGTCCTTGGCACAGGAGGCTGAGACCACTCGGGCAGCGGATTTGTCTTCCGCCCCGGTGAGCCTGACGTCCAAGGGGGCAGCGGTGCGTCCGCCGCCTGGTGCTCCGGTCGTTCGGCCGTCGGTGGCGGCTCCCTCGGCGGTGGATGTGGTACCGCAGGAGCTGCTGCAAACAACTGCTGACAGTGCCTTGCTCACCAACAATCCCGATGGAACCGTCGAGTTCGACATCGCCTTTTCCGATGAGCTGTTCGATGAAATGGCCTGCAAGGTGAGCATTGCCAAAGACGGCCGGGTGGTCGCGACTTTCCGAGTTCACGATGTCAATCTTCGGCGACTGCTCGAGGCTGAGTCAGGACGCCTGCGGGTAGGTCTCGAAGCCCGCGGTCTCAAGGTGGCTGAGATTCGCGTCGAGATCCAGTAGTTGTGCGGGGTCTGACGTCCTGATGGTTTGTCAGTCTTTGATCGATGGGGGACGAATGTAGACGCCGCGCACCGGTCCGGCAATATCTACTGTACCCTCATCAATGAGAATAACGGCCCTGTCCGCTGCGGTCTCCAGGCCGTGGATCGCGAAGGTGAGTGGACCTGAGGCGACGATTTGGCCCTTTTCTTGTTCATACTGGGCCTCCCCCGCTTCCAGGATTCCCCCGGCCTCATCGGTGATATGGACGTCCTGGAATGTAGCTACGCCCTGGTCGAAAAATAGGTGAGCACGGGGAGAACGGATGACGAAGTCGCCAGCGCGCTTGCCCTTGCCTGCGCATTGGAGCTCAATGTCTTCGACGTCCGCCTCGTTGAGGTCGCCATCTGCGCGCCGACCCGTGCCCTTCCACAGAACACGTTCACCACGCCGCTCCTCGAGATGGATCCGTTCGAAGACGAACTGACGCTCGGGGATACCGATCTTGTCGGGCGTGTTCACGTCTGCGTTGTCGTCGCAGGAAATGCAACTCGAGAGCAGGAGCCACACCAGGTGTTTGTGAATGTTCAACAGTGCCTACTCCACTTTCACCTGTTACATAACTCCCGCCACGACATTGGGCTCTACTGTGGCCCACGGCCGGTGATCAACCTGTTTTTGTAGCAGCTCTCGTGGCATGGTCAAACTCTGGATTTGTGGTAGCCCGTGGCAGTGCAAGAGTCACCCGAAACACGAAAAGTTGCGGTTTGGCTGGTGAGGAGGATTCGTGCTCAGAAGCATGACAGGATTTGGTGCCGCACAACATGAAAGCACCTCGTTTAGCGTGGCAGCAGAGATCAAGAGCGTCAATGGTCGGTTCCTCAAGGTGGTAGTCAAGGCTCCCCCGGAGCTCAATGGGCGTGAGGCCGATCTCGAAGCGATGGTGAAAAAACATCTGCGTCGGGGCTCGGTGACTTTGAACATCCGCTTCAACCGCAGCGATCCCGAGGCCCTCGTCAGTATCGATGAGAAGGCTGTTCGGGCCTACCAAGCGGCGTTTCGTCGGCTAGGACTTGATGAGGCGCAGATCCCCATGCTCCATGGCGTTATTGGCAAAGGTGAGCCAACGGATCTGTCGGCCCCCGAATGGCAGGTGGTCGAGAATACCGTGCAAGGGGCGATCGCGGCGGTGGTCGAGATGCGAGAGCGAGAGGGCGCTGCGCTGGTGGAAATCCTCGGTGGGGCCTGTGGCCGAATCGAGGAAGCGACTGGCAAAATTCGCGCACGAGCACCCGCTGTGGTCGAGGAGGCACGACGCCGGCTGACCGAACGCGTGGCCGTCATTCTCGATGGAACTGGAGTGGCAGTCGATCCACAAATCGTCGCGCGTGAGATCGCTGTGCTCGCGGACAAGTCCGACATCACTGAAGAGCTCGACCGGCTGCTTGCACATGTTGATCACGTGCGGGAGAAACTCCACGCGGAAGAGGCTGGGCGTTCTCTTGATTTTCTGGCGCAGGAACTATTGCGGGAGGCCAACACCGTTGGCTCGAAGAGCAGCGATATCGAAACTGGCAGGTTGGTGGTTGAACTCAAGAGTGTGGTCGAGCAGATCAAAGAACAAGTCGCAAACGTCGAGTAGACGGTGCGTGAAGTGGGTTGGCGTCGACCCGTTTTGTCCGCTCTGGTCGTCCCTTCGAGGGCGCGGTATGGTGGTCCATGCTTACGCATCTGTTGATTGCCATTGCCGTCGCCGCACCATTTCGTGATGCCCACAAACGTTTCGCCATCGATCTTCCGCCAGGTTGGGTACAAGGCCCGCTGCCTGCGGGGGCCGATGGCGCGACCTTCCGCTGTACCATTGATGGAGAAGTGGCCTTGGCTGCGATTCGGGTCCTTAAGACCATCAGTACACCCAACGCCGCAAGTGTGGCTCGGGAGATAACCGGCGCGGTCGCTTCCCAACCCGGTTTCCAACTCATCGAGGAGGGGAGCAGCGACCTGGCTGGCAAACCGGCGGCACGGCGTCGGTACGTTGTTTTCGTCGACGGCAATCGTGAGATGGTGAAGATTGCCGAAGATCAGGTCGTCGTCGCCCATGAGGTCGGGTATGTGCTGCACGTCGAGTCCCTACAGACATCGTTTTTCAGATTCCTTGCCGATTTCGATCATCTCGGCAAAAGTTTTGCCCTCGGCCCTGATCCCAGAGGAGCAGAGCTCACGCAGTCACCGGTGATGGGGCGCTGGCAGATGAAGGACGCAACAGATACCTTCCTCGATCTCCGTGCCGACGGTGTCTTCGACCTGGCGGGCACCATGGGTACTTACCGTGTTGAGGGGGCAAATCTGCTGATGTGGACTGGCGACGGCCATCTCGAACGATTTGGCTGGCACATCGATCGTGGCGAGCTGTTGCTCCGCTCGGTTAACCTGGGCGAAGACATGCGTTACCAGCGGGCCAAGTCAGGTATGGCGGATCTCGAGGGAGTTTGGCGGGGGAAGGGCCAGTCGTTACAACTGGGCCCCGGAGATGCGGCGAAGCTCGACGAGGCGATTGGCAACTACGAGATTGACGGCAAGACCATGGTTCTGCGTCTAGCCGGCAAGAGACGCGTTGTCGCTTTCGAGCTCAACGGCGACACGCTGGTGGTTCGCGGCGGGCCGTTTGGCAAAGGGCTGACATTGCATCGCAAGAATCCCTGAAACGCTCTCTTTGTCTCGCCGCTCTTGGCGAGCGCCCACGCATTCGGTGGCAGGTAGCCCCTGCTGCCACTGTCGGTGCCAGAGGGTGTTAAAACGGAGACCTCAGCCGTAGCTGCGCTCTTCCATCTCTTGTTCTTCTTTGCAGCGAATGCAAAGGGTTGTGACTGGACGAGCCTCGATTCTCTTGAGCGAGATCTCTTCCGAGCACTCTTCGCAGATGCCAAACTCACCCGCTTCGATCTTGCTCAATGCCTTGTCGATCTTTGACAAATAGTACTTTTCTCGGTCGCGCAGTCGGAAAATGAACGACTGGCTGTACTCGGCAGACGCCTGATCGATCTCGTCAGGAAGCTCGCTGACGTCGAGGGTCGCCTCCTCGGTGAGCGTCTTGCTGGCGTTTCTGATCAGCGCAGTACGCTCTTCCTGCAGGATATCCTTAAACCGCTTCAAATCCTTTTTATTCACGGCTCCACCTCCCAAAGTGGCCACGGACCAAGCCCGCGGGTAGCCAAGCATCATAGGCAGCGTTGTACCAAAATGAAACCATAATCGTCAGTCGCAAGCCGCTCTCAGGTGAGTTTTGCCCTCCGGTTTTTTCAACTCGTGGACACATTTCCTCGGTATTTTCCCCACTCAGGGAAACCGGCACCTCGAACGGCTGAGATCTTGGTCTCTTCGGACAAATGCACGATTGGGCTTTGACGCGGTCAGCAGGTGGTTTATGAGGGCACGCTCACGCGAAGAGGTGTGCAATGGGCGAGCAAGAAAAACCCGATGATTTGATGCAGCGAATCGTGAGTCTGTGCAAACGGCGCGGATTCGTATTCCAATCAAGTGAAATCTACGGCGGTCTGCGCTCCGCATACGATTACGGCCCTCTGGGTGTTGAACTCAAACGCAACATCATGAATGAGTGGTGGCGAGCCATGGTGCATGAGCGCGAGGATGTGGTTGGGCTGGATGCTTCGATCATCATGCACCCGCAGGTGTGGGCCGCCTCTGGACATCTGGGCGGTTTCTCCGATCCCTTGGTCGATTGCCGCAATTGCAAAGAGCGTTTTCGCGCTGACAAGGCTCCTCGGGTGGAGGCTGGCATAGAAGTTGAGTACGTTGAGGGTGGTAAAAACAAAGGTAAGAAACTTAAAGGCGTGGCCAGCCGAGGCTATGTTTGCCCGGTCTGCGGCTCTCCGGATCTTTCGGAGGAGCGTCAGTTTAACCTGATGTTCAGATCACAAATGGGTCCCGTCGATGTGCTCGGACAGGTGGCGCAGTTGTTGGAGGACAATCGGGATCTCGGTGGGGCACAACTGCGCGAGAAGCTCGATGAGGTGATCAAGGAGAGCGCGGTCTACTTGCGACCGGAGACGGCGCAAGCAATGTTCGTGCAGTTTGCCAATGTCCAGCAGACCATGTCGATGAAGGTGCCGTTTGGTATCGCGCAGATGGGTAAGAGCTTTCGCAACGAGATTACTGTCGAGCATTTCATCTTTCGCTCCTGCGAATTTGAGCAGATGGAAATGGAGTACTTCGTCGAGCCAGGGACTCAGGGTGAGTGGCTTGACTACTGGGCGAAGAAGAGACTCGCTTGGTGGAAGAGCTACAGCAATTCCCCC
>MGST01000289.1 GCA_001798605.1 Deltaproteobacteria bacterium RIFOXYA12_FULL_58_15
GTCGATTCTCTTTAGGGCTTCCTCGGAGATCGCGGCGGCAGGTCCAAAGTCGAACGGCTCACTTGGGCAGCTGTCGCATCTGTTGGTGCAGGCCCCGGAGGCGGTACTGGTCGGGATGGCGGCGTTCGACGTCGGCAAGGACACTCTTGGCTTCGTCGAAGCGACCGAGCTCGATGAGAACCCGCGAGAGCATGAGGGCCATGTCCGCCATCTTGGCGCCGTCGTCGGTGTGAGCGCGTACCAACTGTTGATAGAGGTGCGCGGCCTTGTCGTATTGCATGGCACCGTACCAGATAGCCGCCGCGCTCTCCTGGTATTGCCGCTCTTCGAGGCTGCCTCGGTCCAGCAACGCTTTGAGATCGGCAACCCGTTTTGCTGCATCGGCGAGACCGCTCTGCCTGCGCAGCTCGGCGTCCCCGAGCTGGTCGAGATAGGTCTGAATGGTGTTTGCGTACATCCCCGCGGGCCAGCGCGACAGATAGGTGTGCCCGGCGCTGTCGACGCATTGAAGGCGCTTGAGCATATAACAGGCGAGCACACGGTAGAATGTTAGCGTCTCATTGAGGTCGGTATTGGGCGGCACAACGATCTTAGCCGTATCGTAACCATCGAGATCGGTGAGCATGGCGGTGTACTCGTTGTTGGACATGCGACGCGCCAACGCCATTGTCATCGCCTGGAATTCGCCGTAATCGACCATTGGCTCGGGTGTCGCCACCTCGGGACCGGTGTTCTCGATTTCCACCTGCATCAACTTGCCCACGGCAATGGTCATGATCTTCGCCAGCGACTCGCCGTCGGTTGGTCCCCGTGCGGTCGAGCGCTGCAACACCGCCGGCGCCTGGGTATCCATCAGTCGCAAGGACAAGACAGCCTGGGTATCGAGCTTACGCAGCTCGCCGGCGAGCAGAAATGGCGCGCCGAGGGCGCCACCGATCTCTGCGGCGCAGCTGACGTCATCACAGCCCATGGCATCCTTCATCGCCTCAACGCCAAGAATGGCATTGAGGTCCGTCGGGCCGAGAACTTCATACTTGTTGAGCCCGTGGACCGCCGCGAGAAGCATTTCATCGAGGGCCCGCGCCTGGGATTCGAGGCCCGACTCCGTCCTGAGCGGCATCACCAATAGCTTCGACAGCTCGGGAGTGCCCGCACCAACAGGCTCGGAACCGACCGGTGGTTGCATCGCTGAAACCGCAGGCGGTGCCCCTTCGGACGTAGCGCAGGCCACCGCCAACAAACACAGACCCAGGGGGAATGAGATTTCCTTGTACATGGGTCAATTCATCCCCTGGACCCTTGGTTGTACGCAAGTGCGAGCGACGGCCGATCACTGGACCAACGCCCGCAAAGTGTCTGCAAGAGCCTGCCGTTGAGCTCCCGTTTGATCATCGAGCGTGGCCATTTGATCTCTGAGGGTTGCCAATCGGTCTTCGTGGGCGAGAACGCGATTGACCAGATTTTGCGAACCGCCATCGGTGCCCTTGTTTCCCATGGCCACGAGGTAACCCTTGAGACGGCCGAGCTCCGCCTCAATCTTCGCGATGGTCCCTGCGTGCTTTCCTTTACGCTCCTCGAGCTCTTTGAGCTTCGCAGTGATGGGCAGGGCCCGGCGCAGCACAGCGCGGTCTTGGGCGCGAAGCGACTCGGTGTCGACGAGGTTTGCGAGTGCGGGGTGGGTGATGGAACTTACGGGCTCGTTACGAGAGAGCCCTTCTTTGACTATCAGGCTGGGCCTCTTCTTGCTAACGGCGTCGAGCCTGAATCCGGCAATGATGTTGTTGTTGTCAGGGTGGGTGTCGAGAACATCGGCGCCTTCGATGGTGGCGTTGTCGACAGTGTCGAGGGGGAGGTAAACCAACCGAGCTTGGCCGCTGCGATTTTCCAGTTCATAGGTGATCGTGGTTTGTCGCACAAAATGAGTGACCAGCATGTCGTTGTCCACGACAACTCGTTGGGGTTTGTCCGTGGATTGGGAGCCGGCCCGTTCG
This sequence comes from Deltaproteobacteria bacterium RIFOXYA12_FULL_58_15, assembly GCA_001798605.1. Lineage (GTDB taxonomy): Bacteria > Myxococcota > XYA12-FULL-58-9 > XYA12-FULL-58-9 > XYA12-FULL-58-9 > XYA12-FULL-58-9. The sequence goes on from MGST01000289.1 coordinate 1,992, forward strand.
ACCGTGACATCCAGGTCGACACCAAAGGTGACGAAGGTGCGCTGGCCTGGTTTGGTGCGGTCCAAGGCCGACTCACCGGCGAATCCTGTGCCGTGGAAAAAGGCGATGGGACCGGCGGGCAGGGTGTACGGGGTGTTGTTGGTGAACAGCACTGCGCTCCGGGCAAGCTCACCATCATTGACGATCCAGGTCACCCGTTTGACTTCCATGGTTTGGTCTACGAACGGTACCAACGCCGATCCATGGGCGCGAAGGTCTAAGGGATTGGCCAAGGTGAAATTGAAAAGGGCCGCTTGTTCTGAACCTTCGGCCTCGGCGATGGCCGCGAGATCTCCCACCTCGAGTAGGTCACTTTGGTTCGCGCTCAACGATGAGATGCCAACGCCTCCGCCGACTCCACCATGGCCGCGAGTACCCAATCCACCCATGCCGTAACTGGTGCCGACTCCACCACCTGTGAGGGCGGTTCCGACTGAGCTTGCGAAGTCTCCCCAAAGTTGGTCAACGGTTTCATCGATGAGTTGCGGCACGGTAGAGAGCTCATTTTCGGGTGTTACCATTTCGCGCCACGCGTAGCGGGGAGCGGCCAGGGGAAACAGAAAGGAGTCGGGTCGGCCGTTGACCAGATGGAGCTTGATGCCCTGCCAATTCTCGTCCGTGTCGTTGTGGACCAAAGCCCAGGATTGGAGCTGGCCGCGGGTGCCGTTGGGTTCGAGCACAAAGCGGTAGGTCGTCCGCCACACCGGGGTCTCTGCCACATAGCCGAGGGACACCGGGCCGGTGGTGCTGGCCAACAGTCGCACGTCTCGTTGGGTTTGTGCTGCCCGGGGCGAGAGGGCGTCGAGGGCGGAGTTGAGCCGAGTCAGCAACACCGGATCTGTGGGCTTGACCGATGTGATGTCGTCTCCGGCAAGGCGTCGAATCTCGCCGCTGTCACTGAGCAATAGGAGGGACATCGCATTCTCACATGTGCCGACTTGGCCTTTGCTCTTCTCTTGGTCTTCACCCTCATCATCTTCCCCATCATCTTCCCCAGTGGGGCAAGTGCCAGATTTGTGCACCTGCACCAGACGGCCGGCATAGGCAGCCTTGGGTGTGGTAACCACCACGTGTGCTCCCTCGAGGCTCTCCAAGATGTGTTGGTGAGAGATCGGTCCCTCCTCATCCGTGGGTAGACCCGCCAAAGCGCGGGCGAGGCCGTTGGAGAGGGAGCTCTTGAGCTCGAAACCATGCACCACGGTTTCCCCGCCGGCATCGATCACCGTGAGGGTCTTGAGCGCATCATCGAGGTGGCCTGCGGGGACGGGCAAGGTGGTCTGGGAGCCCGAGAGCTCTCCAGAGCGTTCGAAGAATCCGACGCCGGTTTCATACAGGTGCAGTGTTCGAAGCGGCAGGACCGGCGCGTCCCCTAGTGATGTGGTTGTGGCGCAACTGGCGAGCAGCACGAGAACGCAAAGCGAACGCATCCTATCCTCCGGGTTGTGGGGCTGCAGGAGTATCGCTGTGGTGGGGAAAATGCGGACAGGCAGGTTAACATCGACCGTTCGTCAGGAAGAAGTGGCATCCGGCGACTTTGGTTAGAGCGCCAGATGCAGCAGGCGGGGCATAACCATACAGCCATGAATACGTCGGCATTTACGACCTGAGGCAACTGGATTTCCTCATATTCGACGCATTGTTTTGATTCGAATCGACACTATCGTTCGTTATCAATCCAAGAAAGGGTCGAAGGTATCAATATGAGAACACATCTGTTCTTCGTTGGAAGTCTGTTCTGCGTCGGAAGTCTGTTGCTTGCTGCAGGTTGCGCCACGTCTACCGGATTGCGCACCGAAGCGTCAACCTCAGGGATTCGCGCTGCAGAAGAGGTTGGGGCATCGAAGGTTCCTCAGGCTGCGCTGCATCTACAGCTCGCCAAGGAGGAACTCGAGCACGCCAAGGGGTGGGCTGCGAACGGTGACAAGGACAGAGCCGCGTCACTTTTGCTCAGGGCCGAAGCTGACGCCGAGTTGGCTGTCGCGCTATCTCGCGAAGACGCCGAAAAATCAGAGGCTCTAGCTGCCATTGAGCGCGTGCGCAACCTCCGACAGGACAACAACTAAGAGTCATACGAAAGGAATCTACCATGAAGACAAACAATCTTATCATCCTCGCCGCGTGTGCTGGCTTCATCAGCAGTTGCGCGACCACTGTGCCGAAGGAACTTGTCAACGCCCGCGCAGCGTATCAGCAGGCGAGAAACGGGCCGGCAACCAGAATTTCCCCCGCGGAGTTGCACGTAGCGTACCAGGCGCTTGCCAAGGCAGAGCAATCGTTCCAAAAGGATCCCGATTCGTATCGGACACGAGATCTCGCATATGTTGCTCAGCGCAAGTCAGAGTTGGCAACAGCGACCGCTTCCATCACCGTTGAGAAGGAGAGCCAGGCTCAGGCGAAGGATGATTACCAACAGACGCAAGGACAGATCATCTCGCAGACCAAGGGCGACTTAGACGACACGCGCGGAGCGCTAGCGGCGTCGGAGCGCACGGGTGCAACCACGAAGCAAAACCTGAATAAGACACGCACTGAGCTTGCCGTGTCGAACCAGATTGGCGAGAGGACGGCCGAACAGCTCGACATTGAGAGGCAGGCCCGATTGTCGGCGGAAACCAGGCTCGCCGGGGCGATGGAAGACCTCGCCGCAGTTGCCGCAGTCAAAGAGGAAGCCCGCGGGGTGGTGATCACGCTCTCGGGGGGCGTGCTCTTTGTTTCGGGCAAGTACGACCTGATGAACACGGCAAAGACCAAGCTCGACCAAGTTGCAGAAGCCTTGAAGGCTCAGGATGCCGACAGAACGATGGTCGTTGAAGGGCACACTGACAGTCAGGGCTCGGACAGTACCAACCGGCCTCTTTCGGTCAACCGCGCAACCGCCGTGCGTGACTATCTTGTGTCCCAAGGAGTTGCACCGGAGAAGATCTCTGCCGTGGGAAAAGGATCTGGCAGTCCGATTGTTGACAACAAGACGGCCGAGAACCGAGCCAACAACCGCCGCGTCGAGATCGTCATCGAACGCGAGGGGCATACGTCTAGCCTGTAGGATGGGTCCGTTATGAAGGGCCTAGGGCTCATTCGGAAATCTGTGCTTCCATCATTCGTCCAAATCCATGCAAGGGCGGGGCTTGTCAGGCTTGTCCGGCTTGTCTGGTTTGTCCTCGACCGCAACGGTCACGTTCGCGGATAAACCGCGACCGTTCATGTTCTGCCCAAATCGACGACATGAGCTTGCACTCCTCCTCCGCCCACTGGCGGTTCCGCGCCAACGGCGACGCCTATGCGTCATCCCTGCATCTGTCGTCTTTCCCGACGTTCCGCGCTCTAACTTTCTAATAGTCAATCCCACTGCCCATGCCTAATACAAGAGCATCGGTCACGGTGGCGCTCACACACCCATCCCGTGAGCAGACCGAGCAGGAAAGGCACATCAATAAAGTTCAAGCGCAGGGAAAGGACTCGCTCAAATGGAAAACTGGCAACTGACGTTGGTCATCCTTACATCGGTGTTCGTCGGGGCATTGATTCCTTTGTTCATCATGGCAGCCGTCGCTCTCTATCGTGCCAGCAGAGCGATCACTGAGATCAGTTCACACCTGAAGGGGACGTTGACCCAGGTCGAGGTCATTTCTGATCGCGTCGAGGTGTTGACCCGCGGCCTCAAAGGAGGAGAAGCGGACATCGCGGACCTCCTGTCATCTGTCGGACAAATTGCCCGCAGCCTCGAGCACAACATGAAGATTGTCAACGTCGTATCAACGATCATAGCGTCCATCGGAACGGCCATCGCTGCCCATATGGGCACACGGCCCCCGGTTGACGAAACAGGGCGGGCCCCATCACCCGATACCAATGGTGCGAATGGTGCGTCTAATGATGAGCCGCACCGGTCGAAAACCGACATGTCGTCAGAGACAACCATGGATTCACAGTAGCAGGACGAAGAGATGAAACCAGGTGACGGACCAGAAGATAACCGCAGGAGGAGCACATGAGAGAGAAAAGCACCAACAAGCCTAACGGAAAGAATTTGGAAGCAGTGAACGCCGAAGTTGCAGAGTCGCGCGAGGAAATCGCAGCACTAGCCGCCGGCTTGAACGAGCTCACCAAAAGGAGACTGGAAGACCACGCTGTTGACCGGTTGAGCTGGCTCGATAGTCGCGAAAACGGCGGTACACCCCACAGAGGTTGGAAGGGTTTTCGGCGCAGACTCGGCGACGTCAGCACCCGTGGAGGAGAAGTTGCCAAGGGAATTGCACATGAGATCGAGCGGCATCCACTGATAGGTGGCTTGGCCGCATTCGGACTCGGATTTGGGATCGCCATGCTGCTATTTAAGAGAAGCAAGAGGGTTTTCGAGCAATGAAGAAGCGGATCGGGACGCACCGGTGAAGATGGGTTAAGGTCCAAGCGCCGCCTGTGGAGACAAAGGCGGTGAAGTCCGCGCAAACGCGGTGGCGGTCATCGTCGATGGCAGGGCGGCAACAGTCAGACGGACGTCTTGAAACTCAGAGGCAAATACAAAGATCCAGGCCGATTCCAAAATGGCATTGTCTTGGTCTGCCAACTCCGATTCCGGTGGGAGCGGTGCCCAACCGATGAAACCACCGCCAAATCGCCAAGCCACCGTGGCCGGCGACCAAGTCTCACCTGGCACCCAAAACCAACGTTCCATCCGGTCCCGAGTCCATCGGCCGTAGTGGAAGGTGATGGCACCCCAAGAGAGCTCAGAATGCCAGGTCCACCCGTGCGGACCGTTGACCCAAGTGCCGAGGGTGTACGGTCGCCAGTCAGCCGTCACTGCTGTGGGCCTCCAGACCCTGCCGTAGGGCTCAACTTGAATCCATTCACCGTAGGCATCGAGGACACTCAAGTCCGGTGTTGCCGGCCGCTCAGTTGTCGCCGCAGCGGCTGGCGCAGCTGCAACATCAATGGCACGCACGGTCACAGCCGTGAACGGGAGAAGGACCAACATCACCAGATTCTTCCAACGCATGAGGCACCTCTATGGCGCTATCGCGCCAGGTCAGTTGAGCCGGCACCGGAGTCACTCCACCAAGCTCCTCGCATATGATTCCCACTGCCTCCGACGCCTGTTGTTCCGCATCTGCATGAGAAAGTGATACCCGCGAAGAACAATCAGCGCGCCGACGATCGCCGCAAATAGGCCCAACATATTGAAACCGGCGACGCCACGTGGACCGACGAGCTGGAATACCAGGCCGCCGATGAGACCTCCGACGACACCGAACGCGCCGTCCAACACGATGCTCCCGCCAGCGAGACTATGAACTCTGCCGCCAACGACGCCGCCCACGAGTCCAAGCAAGATCCAAGCGATCACAGTCATGTCAGCTCCTCTGTTCGGTGCCGGGTGAGATTCGCAGCGACACCTCGCTACAATGTCACCCCAATGTGGACACCGCTGCCCGCAAAGAACATGAGAAAATCTAAGCGGGGACCGTCGTCTTAAGCGACAGGACGCAACGGCGTCGCGGCAGCGGCAGCGGCAGCGGCAGCGCTCCTGCGTCAGGCAACTACGTGATCAAAGCCGCCGCTTCGAACGAGCTCGGTGCGAATCTTGCGCAGAGCCTTGCCCTCGATCTGACGGACGCGCTCGCGCGAAACCTGAAAATGGTGGCCAATCTGCAGCAGCGTGTTCGGATCTTCGGCCATGAGCCGGTTCTTGATGATGTAACTCTCCCGCTCGTTGAAACCACCGATCGCTCTGGCTACAGATCCGTTCACGCGCTGTTGTTCTTCCCTCTCGGATATCTGCTCCTCTAGCGACATGTCGGGCGAGCACAGCAGATCCAGTCGGGTTTCGCGTGCGCCGTCCTGGACTGGGGCATCGAGCGAGGAATCACGGCCGGCAAGCCGGCTCGCCATGATGCGGATATCGCCTTCGTCAACCCCGAACTGGTTCGCGAGCCGAATTGCGCTCGCCGTCGTTCCATCGGGCGCTTGGCGGTCCGCAGCCTCTTGCGCTAAACGCAGCTTAAAAAAGAGCTTGCGACGCACGCGACCCGTACCCAACTTCACGAGCGACCATGAGCGGAGAATGAATTCGTAGATTTGGGCGCGGATCCACCAAACCGCATAGGTGATGAGACGGCAGCCGCGACTGGGGTCGAACTTGCGCACCGCCAGCATCAGCCCGATGTTCCCCTCCTGAATCAGGTCGAGCAGATTCATGTTGTAGCCCCGATACTCGTGAGCCACCCGCACGACGAAGCGGAGGTTCGCAACTACGAGTTGGTTCGCAGCATCGAGGTCGGCATGGGTGCGATAGCGCTCGGCGAGCGCCGCCTCCTGTTCGCGCGTCAAGAGTGGGTGTCTGCTGACTTCGGCCATGTAACGGTCGACGGTGGTGTCACGCATCAGGTCAGTTGCCATCGAGCTTGCCTTTCGTGGGGCATACGCTAGGTAAGCTAGAAGTGAGCGATCGACTATGAGGAAGTTTCTGCGTGCGTCGTCGGGAAAGACGACCTATTGTTTGGAGCGGGAACCACGTTTCGACTGCGTCACCGGTCGGGGAGATTCCGCATGGAATGGCTCAACTACCACCACCTTTTGTATTTCTGGGTCGTCGCCAAGCAAGGGAGCATCATCGCAGCGGGAAGGGAGTTGCGTCTTGCGCATCCGACCATCAGTGGCCAGATCCATCGGCTGGAAGAGGTCCTCGGCCAGAAGCTGCTCATGAGAAAGGGACGGAACCTCGTTCTTACAGATGAGGGCCGAGTGGCGTTTCGGTACGCCGAAGAGATCTTCGGCCTCGGCAAGGAGTTTTTGGACACGGTCAAAGGACACCCGACCGGCCGTTCGGTTCGTCTGGTCGTTGGGATATCAGACGCTATCGCAAAGTCCGTCGTGCAAAGAATCCTGGAACCCGTTTTTGACCTCGGAGACGACATTGAGATCGTCTGTCGGAACGACCATTCGGTCGAGGCGTTCATGGGCGACTTGGCTCAGGGCGAAGTGGATGTCGTGTTTTCGGACGCTCCAGCGGGGCCCGGCTCGCCTGTGCGAGCATTCAGCCATCTCCTCGGCGAGTGCGGGACAACATTCTTCGCGGTAGCGCCACTCGCTGCGCGTTTGCGTCGGAGTTTTCCCCAGTCGCTCGATGGCGCGCCCTTTCTGTTGTCCGGAATCGACTCGACGTTGCGCAGAGCCCTCAACGAGTGGTTCGATGAAAATGACATTCGACCAAAGGTGGTTGCTGAATCGGACGACGCCGCGTTGACAAACATTCTTGGTGAGGCTGGCCGCGGCGTCTTCGCGGCACCCGATGTCATTGAGAAGGAGGTACGGCAGCGCTACCACGTGCAGGTCGTTGGCCGTTCAGAAAAGGTCCGGCAGAGCGTCTATGCAATCTCCCTCGAACGGAAGATCAAGCACCCCGCGGTAGCGGCGATTTGCGAAATCGCGAGAAAGAGCGTCTTCGCCTGAGCCTAGAGTGTCGCGTCCCTTTCTTCGAGCGTCGCATCCCCAGCCACGAGACGCGGGGGAAGCCAGTGGTACAAAGACGGCAGCACGAACAGGGTGAGCAAGGTCGCCGTCAGCAGTCCACCGATGACCACCACCGCGAGCGGGCGCTGCACCTCGGCTCCGGGTCCGACGGCATACACCATCGGCAGGAGACCCAGGACCGTCGTTGCCGCGGTCATCAAAAGGGCCCGAAACCGCAGCCGGCACGCCTCCATCACCGCCTCGCGCAACGGCCGGCCTTCTTCTCGGAGCTGGTTGATGAAGGCGACCAACACGGTGCCGTTCTGCACGGCCACACCGAAGAGCGCGATGAAGCCGACCGTGGAGGGCACGTTCAACGTGATCCCGAGGAGGATCATCGACAGGATCCCTCCGACCAGCGCGAAGGGCAGATTTGCCAGCACGAGACCGGCGGTCTTGATGGACCTGAGCGCCAATGTCAGCATGAAGAAGATCAAGAGCACCGATATCGGCACCACCACCGCGAGCCGCCGCATGGCACGCTGTTGATTCTCGAAGGTTCCGCCGTACTCGATCCAGTACCCGGCGGGCAGGCTCCTTGAAATCTGCGCGAGACGAAGCTTTGCCTCTTCGACAAAACCGCCGAGATCGCGGCCGCGGATGTTCGCCTCCACCACCACCCGCCGCATGTTGTTCTCCCGGCTTATCTGCGCCGGTCCTTCGACGCGCTTGATCTCGGCCACGTGCGACAGCGGCACCCTCGCGCCGGTGGCTGTGGGCAGCAGGATCGCCTCGATGGCCTTGATGTCGTTGCGTCGCTCCCGAGGGAAACGCACCTGCACGCCGAAACGCATCTGGCCGTCGACCATCGTGGTTGCCACCTTGCCTCCCACGGCGGTCTCGACGATCTCGTTGAGGTCTTGCATGTTCAACTTGTAGCGAGCCATGGCACGGCGGTCGGGGATGATGTCGAGCTGCGAGAAGCCGGTGATTTGCTCGACGCGCACATCCTCGGCGCCCTCGAGGCCCCCGAGAAGTGCGGCAATCTTGTCGGCGTTGGCTTTCAGGATGTCGATGTCCTCGCCGAACACCTTGATCGCTAGGTCGCTCTTCACGCCGGAGATGAGCTCGTTCACGCGCAGGGCTATGGGCTGGCTGAAAGACAGGCGAAGGCCCGGGATCTTCGCCAGGCGCTCCTGCATCGCCACAACGAGCTCGGCCTTGGAGCGTCCGGTGGTCCACTCGGACTCGGGATGGAGCATGATGAGCACATCGTTCTGTTCGGGGCCCATCGGATCCTCGGAGATCTCGGCGCGCCCCGTCTTGGTGACGACGGTCTTCACCTCGGGGAAAGTCCGAAGCTGCTTCTCCATGAACGTCCCGGTCTCGACCGAGCCTTCGAGTGAGGCGTTCGGCAAACGCACGACATTGATGGCGATGGCCCCCTCTTCGAGCTGGGGAAGAAACTCCGTGCCGATAAGCGGCAAGAGAGCCAGGGTGGAAGCGAACAGCACGGCGGCGACACCCACCGTTAGTTTTTGATGGTTCAACACCTTGGAAAGCGCACGCAGGTACCCGCGCTGTAGCCACAAAAACCCGCGCGGCTCCTTCGCGGCGATTCCTCGCTTCATCAGAAACGACAGGATGACCGGCATGACGGTCATGGCCACGACCAGAGAACCCAGCATGGCAAAGACCATCGTCAACGCCAGCGGTCCGAACATCCGCCCCTCCATGCCCTCGAGGGTAAACAGCGGCACGAAGACCAGGACGATGATGAGGATGGAAAAGACGATGGGCCGGGCCACCTCGCGGGTTGCCTGGATCACCAGGTCCAACCCGTTCTCGGACGGCCGCTCCTTGAGATGGCGGACGATGTTCTCCGTTACCACGATGGAGCCGTCGACCACCATGCCGATGGCGATGGCCAAGCCTCCCAGGCTCATCAGGTTGGCCGTCACTTGCCCCAGGTCCATGAAGATGAACGCTATCAGAGCGGTTAGCGGCAGGCTGGTCGCAACCGCCAGGGCCGAGCGAAAATTGCCAAGGAGCAAAAACAACACCAGGATGACGAAGAGCCCTCCTTGCACGAGCGCGCCGGACACGGTGCCGATCACGGCCTTGACCAGGTCGGTGCGGTCGTAGAAGACGTCGATGGCGGCGCCCTCGGGAAGGGATCGCTCGATGGCGACAAGAGCGGCCTTGACCCGCTCGACCACCTCCTTGGAGTTCTCGCCCTTAAGCATGATGACCATGCCGGCCGCGACCTCGCCCGCACCGTCACGGCTTACGGCGCCCATCCGGGTCATCGCGCCATCGGTGACCTCGGCGACGTCGGTTAGGTATACGGGCGTGCCGTCGTCCGCGTGCAGCACGACATCGCGGACATCTTGGACCGAGCCAAACAAACCGACGCTGCGGATGTTCTCCTGCTCCCAGTTATTGACGATGAAGCTGCCGCCAGCGTTGGCGTTGTTCTCGGACAGCGCGGCGACGATATCCGACAGGGTGAGCTTGTACTTAAGCAGCTTGTCGGGCGCAACGATCACGTGGATCTGTTTGACGTGACCACCGAAGCTGTTGACCTCGTTGACGCCGGGCACCATGCGCAGACGCGGCGCGACCATCCAGTCCTGCATGGTGCGCAGCTCAGTCAAGCTGTGACGGTCGCTCTTGAGGGTGTACTGAAAGATCTCTCCCAATCCCGTGCTGGTCGGTCCCATCTCGGGCTCGACCCCGGGCGGGAGTTGCTCCTTTGCCATCTGCAGGCGCTCGAACACGAGCTGACGGGCGAAGTAGGTGTCGACGTTGTCCGCGAAGATGATGACCACCTGAGAGAGGCCGGTCTTGGACAGCGACCGAACCGACTGGACGTCCGGCAACCCTCCCATGACCCATTCGATGGGGAAGGTGATCTGTTGCTCCACATCGAGGGGGCCCAGACCCTCGGCCTGGGTCAAGATCATCACCTGCTGGTTGGACACGTCCGGAAAGGCGTCGATGGGCAGGCGGCTCCACGACAGCCCGCCCAGGGCGATCACGATCAACGCGCCGATCCCCACGGTCATGCGTCGTCGCAAGATGAATTCGAGAAGGTTTGACATGTCGTTGCCTCCTTTCAATCCGCGCAGCCCGCGCCCATCTTGGAGCGCAGGACATCGGACTTCAGAAGGAACGCGCCGTTTGCGACCACGACCTCACGCTCCGCGAGCCCTGCGGTTATTTCGGTCATCCCCGCGAAGGTCCGTCCCGCATCGACGGGCCGTCGGACCCAGTAATCGCCCTGGTGATGGACAAAAACAAACGAACGCCCTTCGTCTTCCAAGATCGCCTCGCTAGGGACTGCGAGCACCTGCTGGTCACCGGGGATGAATATCTTCACCTGAGCGAACATCCCGGCAAGCAGCCGTCCGTCCGGGTTAGGCACATTGATGCGGGCTTTGACCGTCCGCGAGGACTCGCTCATCGACGGGCTGATGAAGTCGACGGTGCCGGCGAGCTCCTCTTTGGGAAACGCCTTCACCTCGACCGTGGCCGCCATCGGCTGTTTCGCCTGCTCTCGGGTGACGAGGGCAATGTCTCGTTCGTAGAGGTCCGCCCACACCCAGACCGACGAGTTGTCGCCGACGGTGGCCAAGGACGTGTCGGCGCGTGCGACCTCGCCGGCTACGGCATGGATATCGAGCACGGTGCCTTGGACCGGAGCACGCAGAACCAGTCGGCCGGTGGCGGTGTTCTGCGTGAGGCCGCGAGCCGCGGCGGCGCTCATGCCGAGCCGCTTGAGTTTGCCGAAGGCGGCGTCGGTGCGAATCTGGGCGGCGTCAAACTCCTGTCTCGCTGAAAGCAGCTCCTTCTCGGAGGCGATGCCCTCCTTGCGCAACGCATCCAGACGAGCGTGGTTGCGGCTCGCAAGGGTGAGCATGCCTGCCGCCTCGAGGTACGCCGACTGCGCCTCGCCGATCACCACGGACTCGAGCTCGACTAGGGCCTGGCCTCGTTCGACCTTGTCGCCCAGGGTGACGTAAACCGTTTTGATGATGCCCTCCGCTTGGGTGCTCACATGCGCGACGCGACGCTCATCGAAACGCACCTCGCCGGTGAGCTTGAGCGGCAGCGCCACGGCTCGCTTCTCTGCTTGGGTCTTCTCAAGCAGACCGCCGTCGAAGAGGCTGGCGTCGGTCTTGACCACGCCGACCTCGTAGCGGCACTCGTCACACTCGTAGGTCTTGAGGTTGTGCTCGCAGGTAGCGGTGAAGAGCTCAGCAACCGGTCGGTCCAGGTCCGAGGGCTCCTTGCCCTCGGCCCCCTCACTGTGTTCCCCGTGGCCTTCCCCTTCGTGGGACTCATGGTGTTCGGCATTGGCGGCCGGGACCGGGGTGACCTCGGCGGTTTTCTTCTTGCTGCACGACGCGCCCGTGACCACCAGGGCCAATGAGAAGATTGCGATAAGAATGCGAAGAATGCGGCTGTTCATTTAGGCTCCTCTCCGACAAGCACCTCGAGGCGGCTGCAGTCGATCTGGGCTTCGGCGAGCGCGCTCAAATAGAGGCGTCGTGAATCGAGCAAGGTGCGGCGGGCGTCGATGACCTCGAGCAGGCTCGCCTCGCCGAGCTGGTATGTCCTCTCCACGGTGGATGCCACGGTCTCGGAGCGCGGCACCACGTTGTTTCTGAAGCGGGCCGCGGTCGCGACCGAGCTCTGGCAGGCCGCCTGGGCGTCGATGACCTCTGTCGCGAGCTCGAGATCTGCGGCCTCGGCCTGTTTGCGACTTGCGGCCAGCCTCGCTTGCGCCTGCGCGATGCGACCGGTGCTCCAGTTCCAAAGCGGCAGGTCTGCCGTGAGCCCGACCCCGTAGGCTCTTCGATCGAGCTCGTAGTTTGCAAAACCCGTGAGGCCGAAGGACGGCACCTGGGCCAGCTCCTCGGTGTCGAGCTCGGCCGCGAAGAAACGTGTCCGTGCCTTGGCAACGGCCAAGGCGGGGTGGGATTTCCGCGCCCCCGTGAGTGCCGCGTCCTGATCTACCGCAACCGGCAGAGTGTCCAGGTCGGCGACCAAGACGAGCCTCATCCCCGCGGGCACGCCAAGCCAGAGCGTCAACTCCGCACGACGCGCCCCGAGCGCGATGCGCGCGGACTCGAGATCGCTCGTCACTTTCTCGAGCTCGATCTCGACCCGGGTCGCCTCGACGGGGCGGACCTCGCCCTTCTCGGCCCGCCTTTTCACGGTCTCGACGAGCGACGAGGTTTGGGCCTCGAGCGACGCGAGTGACGCAACTCGCGCCTGCTCGTACGCCAGGTTCCAGAACAGGGTCCGGAGCTTTAGGAGAATGTCACGGCGCAGCGCCTTGGTCTCGGCCATGGCGACGTCGACCTCTGCCTCGGCCGCGTTGATGCGCGACCCGCGCTCTGCGATCCAGCCCAAGGGCATGGTCACAGCCAGACCCCACTCGATGCTAGAGGCACCGCCCGTCCAGGCGAACCCTTGGCCGACGTTGCCTTCCAGCATCGGGTTTGGCACGGCACCGGCGGCATCCACGCCGCCCCGTGCGGCATCAACTTGGAACTTGCCCGCCGAGAGCCGCGGGTGTTGGTCGACCAGACGGATGAGGTCGGGCCAGGTCAGGTTGATGACGGTTGCGGACGAGACGTCAGCAATTTCGGCCGACAAAACGAGCTCGGGCCGACTTGGACCGGCCAAGGCCGGGCTCGCCGAGAGGAGAGACACGAGTAGGAGCGGACTGCGCCTCCAACGGGAGGCGCGCACGAGAGTGCATCGCATCATCGAACACCTGCCTGTAGGCGACGTCCGCGGGGGACGTCCGGGTTACGCCAAACCGGTGGCACCTGTCGCGCGACGACACGCGAGCGCAACGGTGCCTTCTCAACGGGAAGGCGTCAGAGTCGCGGCGGGTGGAAGATGCGGGAGAGGACGTCCTGTGGGTGTAGGTCCTCGTTGGGATGAACCTTGAGTTTGCTCAGCGGTGGCTGGGCAAGCTTGAGCGACGGGATCGCGAAAGCCACGGCGGGTGCGTGGCCGGGGCAACAAGTGCAGGCACAACCCGGGCCGCAGGGGTCGCCGCTGTGGTCGGGATCGGGACAGGGAGATCCCTCGATGTGGGTGACTTGGTCACCGCCGAAGGAAGAGCCCAGCACCTCGCCCGCGGAAGCTCCGACGAGCCCGGCGACGAAGAAGAGCATCACCGCCAGAGCGAGGCGTGGAAGTCTCATGCACGCTCCCCGTGCGGTTTCGTGCGTGCTGCCGTCTTCATGCGTGCCATGGGTAATCACTACCTAACTTGTGCAAGTGTAGGAATGTGCAACTGACCTGTCAACCCAACCATTTCCAACCCGGCGATTTGGAGGCTGTTCACAAAGCTCGTCAGATTTGACATTATTCGGACAACCGGTTATACGAATGCAAAGTTTCACACCTCGGAGATACTCGTGAAAGACGTGGCCCAGTTCCTCAAGGTCCTCGCTGACGAGGCGCGGCTGCAGATCCTGTGGCTCTTGTTCAACCACAAGGAGCTGTGCGTCTGTGACATCATGGAGGCGCTTGGCATCACGCAGTCCAAGGCTTCGCGGCATCTAGCGACCCTGCGTCATGCAGGCCTGGTGGTGGACCGCAAGGCCGCGGCTTGGTCTTACTACTCGGTCTGCCCCATTGAAGGCGACCTAGAGCGCGCCGTCCTCGACACCCTGCGGGCCAGGCTTGCCAACCACACTGGGGCCGCGCGGGTCCTGCAGAGCCTGCAAGCGTGGCTTACGCGCAAGGAGCGCGAGGCCGCGTGTGAGCCGGGCGGCCGCTGCGGTCCCGCGAAACCCGCAGAGCCAAGGAGCCGCGCTCGTGCGGCGCGTTCAGGAGGTAGCCGATGAGCAACGAGCCATCCTCGGCAGGTGTGTTGAAACGCCTGTCCTTTTTAGACCGTTACCTGACGCTCTGGATCTTCATCGCCATGGCGATTGGTGTCGGTGCCGGTTACCTGGTCCCGACGGTCGTCCCGTTCATCAACCAGTTCAACGTCGGGACGACCAACATCCCCATCGCTATCGGACTCATCCTGATGATGTACCCGCCGCTTGCGAAGGTCCGCTACGAGGAGATGGGCCCTGTCTTCCGCAACACCAAGGTGCTGGGACTGTCGCTCGTGCAGAATTGGATCATCGGCCCGATATTGATGTTCGCCCTGGCCGTCATTTTCCTGCACGACAAGCCCGAGTACATGGTGGGGCTGATCATGATCGGCCTCGCCCGCTGTATCGCCATGGTCATCGTCTGGAACGACCTCGCCAAGGGTGACACCGAGTACTGCGCAGGCCTGGTCGCGTTCAACTCCATCTTCCAGGTGCTCTTCTTCTCGGTCTACGCCTATGTCTTTATCACCGTGGTGCCGACCTGGTTCGGCCTGCAGGGCGTGGCGGTCAACATCACCATCGGCGAGATCGCCAAGAGCGTCTTCATCTACCTCGGCATTCCGTTTTTAGCCGGCGTCATCACCCGGTTCTTCCTCATCAAGCTCAAGAACAAGGACTGGTATCACACCAAGTTCATTCCGAAGATCAGCCCGATGACACTCATTGCGCTGCTCTTCACCATCATCGTGATGTTTTCGCTCAAAGGAGAGACCATCGTGGAGCTACCGCTCGACGTGGTCCGCATCGCCATCCCGCTGCTCATCTACTTCGTGGTGATGTTCTTCATCTCGTTCTTCATGTCGAAGAAGATCGGTGCGACCTACGGCCAGGCGACCACGCTCTCGTTCACTGCGGCTTCGAACAACTTCGAGCTCGCCATCGCGGTGGCAATCGCGACCTTCACCATCAGCCATGGCGCGGCTTTCGCTGCCGTCATCGGGCCGCTCGTCGAGGTGCCGGTCATGATCGGACTTGTGAATGTCGCGCTCTGGCTCGGGCGCAAGTACTACCCCAACGACCCCGCTAAGCTGCAGGCAGTCCAGACCTGCGCAGGAGAAACCAAGGCATGAACCAACCCGACAACATCCGACAGGCGGTCTCGGCTTCGTACGCCCGCGCAGTCGCGCAGAACCCGAAGACCGGGAGTTCGTGCTGCTCGGACACCGCGACCCCGGGAGTGCTCCCCATCCTCGCCGGCTACAGCCGCGAGGCGCTCGCAGCGCTGCCTGCCGACGCGGTGCAGAGCTCCTTCGGCTGCGGGAACCCCGTGGCCCTCGCTGAGATCCGCGAGGGTGACACCGTGCTCGACCTCGGTTCGGGCGCGGGCATCGACCTCCTCCTCGCGGCCAAGCTCACCGGGCCCAAAGGCAAAGTGATCGGTGTCGACATGACCCATGCAATGATCGAGCGCGCGCGAGCAAACGCCATCGCCGCAGGGCTCACGAACGTCGAGGTGCTCGAGGGCATCATCGAGGATCTACCCGTCCCATCGAATTCGGTCGACCTCGTGCTCTCTAACTGTGTCATCAACCTCTCGCCAGAGAAGACGCGAGTCTTCGCCGAGCTTCACCGGGTGCTCAAGGTCGACGGTCGCATCTCCATCTCGGACATCGTAGCCGAGCCGATGCCCGAGTGGATCAAGGCCGAGGGATTGCTGTACTCGGCCTGCATCGCCGGCGCGATCTCTGAGGCCGAGTACCTCGAAGGGCTCAGCAAGGCTGGCCTCGTCGAGGTTGCCGTCCAGGACCGTCTCACCTATGACGCCTCACAGCTCGCGGCTCTGCTCGACACCGATTCAGCGGGGTCCTGCTGCTGCGGTTCCGTGGCTCTATCCAAGGACCAGCTCAAGCGGATCACCGAGGCGCTCGACGGCAAGGTGGCGAGCATCCGCGTGGTCGGCCGCAAGTCCGAAGAGGTTATTGCCGGGTTTGCCGACAAGTACCTCCACGAGCCCGCCACCAAGGCCGCACCGTGCTGCTGCTGCTGCTCGGACGACAGCGAGCCCGCGAGCGGCAAGAAGTCCTGCAGTTAAGATTGCAGTGAGCACATCACAATCCTGGAGCTCACCGATTGAGCGGCAGACATAGGTGGCCGCTCCGATGTGGACACCAAGACATTCGGGACAATGAAGACCGATCTGCTCGGCTTGCAGCAGTACGGTCTAATCCTGCCAGGCGCTCACCCGGTGAGCGTGGGTTTCCCCCGAGCAGTGAACGTTCGCGTATGTCATTGGTCATCGGTTGTTTGGGTTCAAGCTCGATGCCGTCTGAGCAGCCAGGATGTTAGGCCCGACGCGACTCCGAGGGCTACCACCGACGCGGCCGCATAGGGCCCGGAGACGTGGATCAGATCCCAGAAGACACTCTTAATCCCCAACAGAACGATTCCGATAACGCCCGCCGCCAGCCACGGCTTGCTGTCGAATCGCCGGCCCAGGAGCTGGCTCAACAGGGCGAAGACGCCCAGGATAAGGGTGACCGCCAGTTGGAAACCGTCCGATTCTCCGAGAATGCCGAAGGCGACGGCGCGGGCGGCGAGAAACAGGAGGAGCCAGCCACCGACCAGTGACACCGGAGCAACCAGCTCGCGCGCGCGGGTCGCCGCTCCAGGGGCGGCCCAGTGGACCAGGAGCGCAGCGGGCAGGACGAGACCGGTGAGGAGTATACCGCTCGTCGTCGCCGGTAATGTGAGCAGTGCTGGCAACGCCGACGCGACGGCGACGACCACGATGGCGGCGCCGGCCGCCGTGAGCAGATCTCTTGAGCGAAAGTGATTGGTTGCCAGGAGCGTGAGTGGCACGAGGCCCAGGGCGACACCGCTCGAGTCGAGCCCCGGGAGGGTCACGGCTGCCAGGATTGCACCGGATAGGGCTGCGCCGACGATGGTTGGATCGTTCGCTGTCGTTCGCGACAGGTGGAAGGCGCCTGCGAGCAGTGCGACCGCCACGGCGGCGCCCACCGAAGTGCTGCCCGGAAGGGCGAACCGAACCAACGCGCCGCACCAAATTGTGACCACAACCAGCCAGGCGGCCTCGCCGGGTTCGAGTCGCGCCCGGCGCACGAGGTGATTGACGACGAGGAGAACCCAGATGCTGATCGCCGCCATCACGAGAGCGCTACGAACCTCGGGCGGGATGCTATCCCGCCGCGCGACCATGAGGATGGCGAGACCGAGAACGCTCAGCACCGGTAGCAGCGCCGCGGCGCGCACCCCCGCCCACGAGCGCAGATGGGCCGTCGTGAGGGCGGCGGCGACCAGGACAACCAAGGCGAACGCGCGTACGGCTGCCCCGGCAGGATCGAGGCCGAGCCCGGCGATGCCCGCGGCCGAAATAACCAGCGCAACCGCTGCCAAACCTCGGCTCCGATGCAGCGCTCCGAGGGAGCAGCCCGTTACGCCCGCCGCCAGGAGCACGAACGTGGCACCGGCTGCATCGAAGACCGCGTGGCGGTGGAACATCTCGAGGACGATGAGAGGCACGAGGACCGCGCCGCAGTACTCGAGCACGACACCATGGGCGGCGAGAATCGGGACACGACGCGCCAGAATTGGGCCGACGACCAGGAGCGTGCAGTACCCGAGACCGATAGCGGTCCCCACGCTCGCGTCCACCAGGCCCCGCTGCGTGGCCACGCGCAGGAGCAGAGCACCGACCATGGAGAAGCAGATGAGCGCGAGCTTGGCGAACACCGTGGAGAAGCCGACATCGCCGTCGATGGCCGTCTCGGGTTCCTCTTCCGCTACCGGTGCGGCGAGCGGCTGGGATCCGGCTTCCAGTGCGGTAAGGCGGTCGTCGAGGGCACGAACCGCGGTGGTCAACCGCTTGAGCTCCTGGCGAACGTCCGCGTCCACGACTCAGGCCGAGCGCCGTTCGGCGTTGGGGAACAGTGGCACGATACGGTTGAAGACCCACAGGATGCCGAAGGGAAGCGTGAAGATGACGGCGGCAACAGCCAATCCCTCCTTTTCCCACAAACCCGGGAAATAATCGGTGAAGCCGCGCATGGACTTGGACAACAACTGGCCGCCGACGACCACGTTCCAGCGCATCAACAGCACCTGGAACAGGAGCATGGTGGCCGCGGTCCAGATGATGGCGTTCGCGAGCTTGTCGCGCAGCTTGAAGAGCGCGCTGATGGCGAGGAGCAAAAAGGGGACCAGGGAGAAGACCAGGAACTGCAGGATCACATAAGTGATCATCAGCTTCTGCTCGATAAGCTGGCCGAGGACCTCCCACTCTTCGGTTTGCTTGTAGGCGATGGACATGATCTCGAGAAGTTCGAGGGCCACCGCGACGATCATGAAGCCCCACAGATAACGGCCGAGAGAGCGCACGCACGGCTGATCCACCTTCCAGCCGTTGATCCAGGAGACCACGAAGTAATGGAAGATGAGGACGGCGATGCCGGAGACGATGGCGGAGAAGATGAAGATGACGAACATCAGCGGCGTCGACCACCAAGGGTTGGCCTTGATCGAGCCAAACAGAAAGCCGACGTAACCATGCAGCAGGCAGGCCATCGGGATGCCGACGCCGGCGAGCACGCGCGCGATTCTGTGATCGGCTGCCCGGGTAGCATCGCTCTCGAACAGATTGCCCAGGAGGATAGCGCGACAGCACAGCCCGACGAGGCCGCCGCGGCGCGCGCGGGCGATGAATTCGCTGCGCATGACGAACCAGATCTCAAGGACTACGAGCAGCGAGTAGGCCGAGTAGATGTAACCGAACCCCGCCATCGCCGAGGTGAAGTTGGGCGTCACCATGATGTTGAACGCTCGGGTCGGCTGCCCCAGGTGGATGAGCAGGGGCAGGGTGGCGAACAGGAGGAACACAAAGGCCGAGGCGAGCGAAAAGCGCGCCACCGGTCGGAGTGCCTCGACGCCGAAGACGTGGTAGAGCGACGACACGATGAAGGCGCCGGCGACCAGGCCGGTGATGTACGGGTAGAGGACGATCATCACCGTCCAGGTGACGTTGACCTCGTTGGGAAATACGAAGTCCATCACACCACCTCCCGATCGAGGCCCAGGTAATAGCACTTGGGATGGGTGCCCATCTCCGGGCGCAACAAGCGATAGCGTCCCTGTCGCAACACAGTGGAGAGGGTGCTCTTGGGATCTTTCAAATCACCGAACATGCGCGCCCCCGTTGGGCAGGAGGCGACACAGGCTGGCTGCAATCCCCGGGTGATGCGGTGGTAGCAGAGGGTGCACTTGTCCGCCATGTGCGTGCGCGGATCGATGTAGCGGGTGCCGTAGGGACAGGCCTGCACGCAGTAGCCGCAACCGATGCAGCGCTGGTGGTCGACCAGCACGACACCGTCTTTGCTCATGTAGGAGGCACCGACCGGACAGACCTGGCTGCACACCGATTTCTCGCAGTGGTTGCAGATCTTGGGTACGAAGAATGCCCGGGCGACGTCGCCGGCCACCGGCTCGAACACGTAGTCACCCTTGTCCGCGATATCGACCCTAACCGACTCGTGGGCGTCGATGCGATAGCGCTCGACCCAGGTGCGGTTGACCCCCTCCGGGACGTCGTTCTCGGCGCGGCAAGCGCGCATGCACGCGTTGCAGCCGATGCACTTGGTGGTGTCGATTGCGTAGCCCCAGAAGTGGGCCTCCCAGTCGTAGTCGGTCTCGGTTCCCGGCAGTGGTGGCACCGGGCCGCAATGGATTAGGAGAAGACCGGAGCCGGCACCCAGCACCTTGAGCAGCTCGCGGCGGGACAGTTCTTTGCTCATTGGGATACCTCGGAGGCGTGGATATTCTCGCGGTGGCAATCGATGCAGCGCTTGTCTGCGTCTTCAGGGAAGGTGCCCATCTCTTCGCGGTGGGCGGGCCATTCGATGCCCGGTGGGGCGTCATCACTGCGGAAGTCGGCCGCGCGGTGGCACAGGAGGCAGAAGCGCGGATCGGCGTCGCGGATGATGCGTCCCGTTGACTCATCCTCGCGGAAGAAGATGTGGCAGGAGGTGCAGCGCACGCTCGCGTGGGTGCGGCCGGCGAAGTCCTCGACGATCGGCCCGTGACAGTAGGAGCACTCGAAGATCGGCGGGTGATTCTCCGGCCGCTCCAGCGATTCGTCTTCGCGACCCTGGTGACAGTCGCGGCAGCGGTGAATCATCGGATGCAATCGCGCGGTGCGCAGATCGCGGTCCATGTACAGGGGCTCGTGCGGATCGTGGCAGCGCGTGCACTCGACCGATTCGTCTGCCACGCCCACGAATTTGTAGTGCTCGCGCCACTCGATTTGGGGGAAGGAGCCCGGGCGCGCGGCGAGCCGTTGGTGGCAGACCAGGCAGGCGCCCTTGCCCTCGGGCCGGGCGATCGGGGCCTCGCCCTCGGCCTCGGCGTGCTCTTTTCCAGGGCCGTGGCAGGTCTCGCACGGAACCCGTGCGTGGGCGTCCTTGTCGTGCAATTCGACCTGGTCCTCGTGACAGTCGGCACAGGTCTCTTCGCCGACGTACCGCGGGACCGTCTCCGTCCGGGCGCTAGCGACCGCAGCGCCGCGGTAGCGGCCAAATTGGCCGAAGGTCTCCGGGACGGCCCACCAGCGGGCGAATGCCGCGCCGACGACGAACAGCACCAGGACCGCGATCAAGCGATAGGTGTGACGAAAATCGTTCTTCTCGAGTTGTCCACTCATGGGGAGCATAGCTCGGGTGGGGCGTCGAATACCCGCCGCAGGACGGTGCACTTACGACACAGCTGCATCTTCTTCTTCCAACTGTTCTGGACTTCACCATGGCACACGGTGCCGTTGATGAGCCAGCAAATATCCCCGGCGCGGAGTTCCCAGGTGGGGCAGAGCTCACGCCGCTCCCGGGGGCAGGTAAGCTGCTGCCAACACGGCTTGGGCCGGGCTCCCGCGTGCACCTTGCGGAACGCGAGGAGGAGAATTTGGCGCTCCACGTGTCCGGGCACGTGGCGCCAGCCCTGCTCATAGGAGTGCACCGCGGTGAGCGACGTGCCGAGCAGTTGGCTCATCTGTTTCTGCGTCTTGCCAAGCTGGCCGCGTAACCGAACGAATTCGGTGGGTTTCACGTAGACCTCCAAGGAGCCCAACGGGAGCTCAAATAGATGGTAGCCGACCAATATCACAATGTGATATATGATTCAACTGGTCACTCGATCGATCCCGGGAGGTACCGATGAACTCACAGATATCGTTCGATGAGGCCTTGGCGTTGGCGATCCGGGTGCGCGACGAGCTCGGCGCGCGCTTTGACGAGCTGGCCGAGCAGCTCGAGAGGAGTCGCACCCACGAGGCGGCTACGCTCCTGCGCGAAGTCGCGTCTCGCCAAAGGGAGACCTCCGCCAGCTTGCGCACCGCCGCGCACGAGTTGCCCGCTTCTGCCGGTGGGCAACTGGCGTTCGAGCTACCCGACTACTCGGCCATCCGCGCCCACATGACCGCCCACCAAGCGCTCCACATTGCGGTCGAATCGGAGCAAGCGGTGTACGATTGGTTCAGCTCGCTCATGGCCTAATCCTCGTTGGTCCATAGCGACGTGGATCTTTTTCAAGGCGTTGCTGTTTAGAGACCGTATCGGCCGAGCTTGTTAAGCAGGCCCTGTCGAGAAAGACCGAGAGCCTCGGCCGTCTTGGTGCGGTTGCCGTGAAACTTGGCCAGGGCGGCTTCGAGCTCACGCCGTTCGAGAGCTTCAACGCGCTCTTGCAGCGTTGTCGGGCCCTTACTCGGCCCCACGTTCTCCGCGACGAAGGATAGATGGCCAGCGCTGATCTCGGGGCAATCGCCAGCTACTACTGTGGCACGCTGCATCTCAAAGCGAAGCTCCCGCAGGTTGCCGGGCCAGTCATGGCTGAGAAGCGCCTCCGCCGCTGCTTCGGAGATCTGTTTGGCCTTGCCGTTGCCGGAAAGAGAGGCGCATTGGCCGAGAAACACCTGAGCCAATACCGGCAGATCGCTCGGTCGCTCCCTGAGCGGCGGCAACGCAACCTCGGCCCCACGTATGCGCCAGAAGAGGTCTTCTCGGAACTGGCCCTCGTGGACCATGGACAAAAGCTCCCTGTTGGTCGCACATACAATTCGCACGTCAACGATGGACGGACGGTCAGCGCCTACCGGAAGGATCTCGCCCGACTCCAGTGTCCGCAGTAGCTTGACCTGAAGCGAGGAGGGCATGTCGCCAATCTCGTCGAGGAACACCGTCCCCTTGTCGGCCTCTGCGAAGAGCCCCCTGCGGTCGCTCGTCGCGCCTGTGAACGATCCCTTCTTGTGGCCGAACAACGTCGATTCCAAAAGGCTCTCAGTCAACGCCCCGCAGTTAACAGCGACGAACCTTTGAAAGGAACGCTGACTGCGCTGGTGAACAGTCCGCGCCATGAGCTCCTTGCCTGTTCCGCTCTCTCCTGAGATCAAGACCGGCAGGTCGGTAGCTGCTACGGCTTCGGCAAGCTGCAACGCCTTGAGAAATGAAGGGCTGCGCCCGATCATTCCGCTTTCGGGAGCTTGTTGGCTGAGACTCGTTCGCAGGTTGTCGATCTGCTGCTCGAGGCCAAAACGGGCCAAGGCCCGCTCTACAACGACCAGAAGAACGTCCGGGTCCACGGGTTTGGTCAGAAAATCGTGGGCCCCGGACTTCACCGCCTTGAGCATGTGCGTCACGTCGCCGGCCCCGGAGACAACCACAACCTTGGTGCTCGGCCGAGCAGCGATGATCTCTGACAACTGCATCAGGCCCTTCTCGACTGTGCCATCAGGCGGCAGCATGAGGTCGAGGAGCACCACAGGGAACAGGCGGTCCTTCGCTATGGCACGCGCTTTTGGTCGGTCATCAGCCTCTGCGACCTCCCAGCCTGCATCGACGAGAACTTGTCGGTAGAGCTTGCGGAACGCCGGATCATCCTCGACCAGGAGGATGCCTTTGTTGTCGTTATGTGGTGCCATGTCGCCCGGTCACTCTGCCCCCTTTGCGGTTCCCATCACCTTTTGGATCAGAGGTAGCTCTATGTCAAAGCGTGCTCCTCCGATTTCGGCGTCGGCAATGCAGACGCTGCCGCCATGCCGCTCGACAATCCCGCGGGCGATAGCGAGACCGAGGCCGGTGCCTCCCTTGGGTCCCCCCCGCTTCCTGCCGGTGACGAAGGGCTCGAACAGGCGCTCGCGAATCTCAGCAGGCACTCCCGGCCCATTGTCCTCGATACAGAGACGCAATCGCTCCGACTCCAGTTCACAGGACGCCCGGATGCAGCCGTCCGCGGTAGCGTGCAGCTCGAGCAAGGCGTTCTCAAAGAAGATGACCAGGACCTCCAACATCTGTGATTGATCGACCTCTACCTGGATGGGGCGGTTCAATCCTCGCTTCTCGAAATCGACGTTGGGTTTTGGCTCCCCAAAGCCGCTCAGGGCAGTCGAGTACGCCAGATCTACAAGCGCCGCAAAGTCGACAGAGCGGATTTCCAACGGGCGTGGCCGGCCGTAGCTGAGGAGATCCTCCACGAAGGTCTCTGCCCGGCCGATTTGCTCGCGCATGGCTCCAAGGACCTCTGAATCGACACTCGCCTTCTCGAGCATCCGGAGGTGCGCAGAGAGTACCCCGAGCGGATTGCGAACTTCATGGGCAACAGCGGAAGTGAACACCCCAAGCTCGGCGAGCCGACCTGCCTGGTCGGCTCGTTCTTCCTGGTCTACGAGCGCCTCGGCCAGCTCTGTGACATTGGAGGCGCTGCGAGTGAGCTTCTTGGAGATCAGCTCTTGAACGTGTTGGCGCAGCGGCTCGAATGCCAACGCCGCCATGAACAGGAGGAACAACGCGCTCAGTCCGTATTCAACGGGCAAGGAATTGCCGCTAACTCTCATGACGACGAACACGCCGAGCAGGAATCCTGCTGAGACAAACGCTGCCACAACACTGTAGGCCAGGCTGCGCTCCAATATCCGTTTGGTAGAAGCCGACTGCCGGCGTCTAACGAGACCGGCGAGGACAAAAAGCGACGCCAGAACGATGAACAAGCCCAACGGCACACTCGAGCCAGACGCACTGGTGATAGTGTGCAGCGCCGCTCCGCCGAAGCCCAGTAGCCCTGCTACAGCCAAGGCACGCAAGTTTTGACGACTCTCAAGAGATTGGTTCTGATAGGAGATGGCCAGTTTGCCAACTGGTAGAGCTGCCGCTATGGCCACCACGACCATAGCGGGCCAGAACGCCGGCCCCGCTTGCAGCGTCACTGGATCATGCAGCAGTCGAGGATAGATGACGCCGATTGCTGTGATGAGCCCTGCCACCAGGTAGGCCAAGAGCAATAGACTGCGTTTCGTCTGCCGGCTGATGTCAAAAGCGGCGTGCAGGTATCCTGCCGGTACAAACGCGCCAGCAGCGATCAATCGATGGCCGATGGGTGCGGCCCAAGTGACCGTGGCCATGGCGAGCGCACCTGACCAGACTGCGACGGCAAGGCAGTAGACGGCGAGTCCTCGCGTGCCCGTCCCGTAGAGAAGAGTCGAAAAGAACAACAACAGGGCGACCGCAACAACCGGCACCAAACTGAAAAGATGGGCATTACTCATAATATCGCCGATGACGATACCACTCGGAGATGGTGCGGGGCGAGCTGCAATGACACCTTCGGTGGCAGATGCCGCGATCTCGAATCGCCTCGGCTCATGGAGCATTGCAGATTTGCCTCGACTTTCGAACCGACCGCTGTGCTGACTGTGGGAGTGTGACGAGATCGCTCGTTGGTGTTGGAGAACTCTGCCTCTCACGGGGGTAGCCTGGGACAGCGGTCAACTTGCCGGGGCGAACAAACTTGGTTGCGAAGAGGAACTCCAGGATCTCGCCGAAGGTGCCGCGTATGCCGACACCCAGGTACTGGCGAAGGATCTGCCGTGCGCGATTGTCGGTCCAGAACAACATCCGCCAGATCCCGCGAGGCCGAAGGTGAAACAGGGCCTCGGTTAGCTTCACCGCCCAGAAGAGGAGACGCGGCGGCAATCCATGAGAGCGCAGAACCTGATTCCGAATGGTAAAACGGCTCAAGTCAGGCTGAATGACATCCTCTGGCTTGGTCCATCGGCCGAGTGTGGTCCAGAAGTAGGGAGTGACATGGCAAGCGTTCACCACGTCCGGGTCCAACCAGAGCAGGCGCTTGAACGTCTTCCACAGCGTCGAGGGTCGCTCTTCTTGTAGTCCGTAGATGACATTGACCAGGCCCACGATGTTGTTTTCACGCAGAGCCACGACGGCCCGCTTGCTGATTTCGAGCGGGTTGTCTTTGCCCACCTTGGCAACCGTAGCGTCATCCAAAGACTCTATGCCGAGGAAGATGTTGTCCACCCCCGCCTGTTTGTATAGCGGAAGCAGATCACGGTCGCGGACGACCTCGGCTGCTGTCATATTCAAGTTGAGGGACAGGTCGAGCTTACGTTCGACGATGAGTTCGAGTACCTCATGGGCTGGGCCTCGTTCTGCCGCAAAGTTCTCGTCCGCAATCCATACGATGTGGACCCCATATTTCCGTGTAAGAATCTCGAGTTGGTCAACGAAGCTCTCGGCCGACCGATGACGCCAGCGATGCCAGAAGCGCCATTGGCCGCAGTAGGTGCAGCGGCGCGGACATCCTCTACTGAACTGCATTCCAGCTCCCCGCCCAAATCCGAACAAGTGATAGTCATCCCACTGCACGAGCTCCCATCCAGGTCGATAGGGGTCCAGATCTTCGACTGGAGGCCGATCTGGATTCGCTACGATTTCGCCAGCAGCATTGCGCCAGGTGGTGCCTTCAACTGCGTCCAACAACCGACCGCCGAACGCCAGATGTTCTGCCAGATCGACGACTGTGGCCTCGCCCTCTCCGCGCACCACGATGTCGATGGAAGGGTTGTCGCGCATTACTGAGTCAGCGGCGAATGTTGCGTACAAGCCGCCGTACACAATGGTGGTCTCAGGAAGGTGGTGTTTCAACGCCCGTGCGGTGCGCATGGCAACAGGATGCGCTGCCACCGGACCGGAGTGCCCAATCATGATGCAGTCTGGAGGATCGAGGAGTAGTTCCTTGGCCAATCGTTCATCGTCCCAGCCACGAACGTCATTATCGATCAGTCGAACGCGATGACCGGCGTCGAGAAGTGGTCCACCGAGGCAAACCAGGCCAAGTGGGATTTGGTAGCCGTATGCGTATCGGTTCGCGATGAAGCGACGACACGGCGTCAGCAAGACGATGTTCAACATAGCAGTTCCGCTCCCTACGACCCTGGTGCCGGGTCTCGACTAGTGCCTTTGCAGCGACCGTGCCGAGAGCGAATGCAGTCCATTTCCGCCGTCTGGCGCTGTGGATCGGTGAACGGTGTCAACGAGGTGGACGAAGACTGTCCACGCCGTGGACACCTTGCCTCTGGCAACCCCCAAGAAGCGGCCAGAACCGGGAGAATCCTGCCTGGCCTACTCTATGCACCAAGACGAACCAGACGTTGCCGTACAAGGAGGTTCAGCGATGGTCTCGAAAAGATTTCACGTTGTCACCGGAGCGTTCGGCTACTCAGGCAAATACATCGCCCAACGGCTCCTCGACGAAGGCTGTGAGGTTCGCACCCTCACTGATTCAACCAGTCGCAGAAACCCCTTTGGCGGGAAGGTCCGTGCCCATCCTTTCTGCTTTGATGAGCCAGAGCGACTGGTGAGTTCCCTGCGGGGTGCTCGCGTGCTCTACAACACCTACTGGGTCCGGTTCAACCACACAAACTCTATGTCGAGGCTCCAGCAACAGGAACGACCCGGCTCACCGATTGGGTGCAAGCGAACGCAGATGCATTGGGTGTCCGCTACGCCAGCGAGCTGGGTCGGCGTCGCGACCGAGCGGCGTCATACGACAATACTGAGCCCGAGACGAATCCATCACCGGATTGGCCCGACGGCAGTGCCAAGACCGATTCAGCCGTCGTTGAATACCCTTGAGCGGTCCTCACCAGGTGATTTCCAATAACCGACTCAGGCCGAGCGCCGCTCGGCGTTGGGGAAGCGTGTCACCGAGGCGCTCGACGGCAAGGTGGCAAGCATCCGCGTGGTCGGCCGCAAGTCCGAGACAGGACGCGCATCTCACGAGTTTCGCCCCCGAGCATCAACAACACGCTGCTGACCGCGCACGCGCGCGCGTCGGCCATCGTGTCTTCGCCACATAAGATGGCCGATCTTTCGTTCGACCACGCAGTTGTCACCTGGGCATGTCACCGTGCCCTCGACCTCTTGCTCCGCGGGCCCTAATCCAATGACACTCGCTTCCACGGGCTGTGCACATCGCCTTTTGCCATGATAGAACTCGTGCATGCTCGGATACGCCGTCTGTCTTTCTCTGTGTGGACTCAGCGACACCCAGGAAGGTGAGCCGTGTCAAACGCTGCCGGTTTGCATCTCCCAATGTCGAGATGGCGATCCCGCAGGGTGTCAGAGCTTGGGGAAAATCTTGCGCCAGACGCAAGTCCCCAAACAGCTCAAAAAGGGATTGGGTGTACTGGCCCGGGCATGCAAAACCACCGATGCGGCATGTCTGCAGCACGCGATGGTGCTCTTCGAACGTGCAGCGAACGAGAAGCAACGACTGAAGGGTCTCGGAAAGCTGCGCGACCTTTGCACAGAGAAACCATCATCCCATGCGTGTGAGGTGTTGGCCGCTGTACTCGAAACCCATGGCGGCGCCTTCGCGGCCGCGGCAATCACAGAAGCAAGGTCCCTGCTGTCACGCGCGTGCGACAGCCACAACGCCGAGGCATGTTTTGGTTTGGCGAGGTTCCATGAACGCCACCGCCCCCATCCGGACGTCCGAGATGCGGACGTCCGAGATACGGACGTCACAGACATTGAGCGCCACCAAGCCCATGCGGACACCATCGACGCATTGTTCTCCAGGGCCTGTAACGGCGGCGTTACAGCCGCGTGTGAGGCCCAAGCCGACAAGTACCCACCAGAGGGGTGGAATCCTTCCCTGGCCCGCAGGATGGCGCATCAATTTGTCGACGAGTGTCTCTTGAGGCCTGGCCACTCGCAGCGGCAGATATGGGAGAGTTCCTCCACGAATCGAACCTTCACCGTGCAGCGCGGGAGCAATCCTCGAGAAGACCTCCTTGCGAACGCTGTTTCCGAAGCCATCGCCGCATTCCCATTGGCCATGGTGGGGTTCCAAGGTGGACACAGGGTGGAGTCTCGCCTTCACGAGCTTTGGGTCCCCATGGGAAAGGCTCAAGTGGCTCATCTCACCGTCGAGATTGAAATGTGGGACCCGAAGACAGGTCA
>MGST01000290.1:0-2807 GCA_001798605.1 Deltaproteobacteria bacterium RIFOXYA12_FULL_58_15
GCTGTCGGGCTGCCCCCCATCATGCGCACCGTGATAAGAGATCGCGGTACCACCAAGACATCGTGATCCGTGATGTCGCTGATCACATAGGGCTCGGGGCGTGGGGCACCGGATATGCCCGCACGCGCGAGGGGTTCCTCATCCTCGGCGGCACCGAGCCTGTTGAGTTCCTCTTCGTCGACGAGGCCCGTTTGCCGAAGAGCGAGATCGATCTGCCGCATCAAGGTGCGGTCGCCATTGTCTGTGGCGAAGGTCCGCGACTTGAGCAGAGCCTGCCGCGAGCGCTCCGCTTTGCTGCCAGCGCACAACTCAGCACGGGCAATGTTGTACTGCGCGGCCAAGGCCGGCCATTTTCCCAGCTCGGCGATCGGTAATGCGGCGAAGCGGCTCTTGGCGTTGAGACCCATGGGGCCCTCGACCAGAGCGAGGGCAACGTCACAATGCGCGACCTGGTAGCGGTTGTTCAAACGAGCAAAAAGGTGGCGTGCGCGCATCAAGTACTGACGTGCGGCGTTGGGGTTGACAGTGCTGAGAGTCTCCCCAAGCAATGAGTGGACGAACGCACGGATGGGTACTTCTTCGAGATCAATGACGTCGACCAGAATGCGTTTGAGGCCATTTGCGGCTCGCCGCGATTCGCCCAACAGGTGCAAACACTCTGCCCGCGTCAGGCGGGCGCGCACGCGCTCTAGAGGATGACCACTACGCCCGAGGTAGCTCTCGGCGGCCACCAAGTCCTTGGCTGCATCCTCTTTGCGTCCTTGATGGGCAGCGATGACTGCCCGTTCAAGCCGGGCAAACGCTAACCCGTGGCTGTCCTCGAGTTGCTCGAGTTCCTCGATAACCTGATCGATACGAATCTGCGCGCGATTGACATAACCGGCCCGAAGCCGCAATCGTGCTCGCAACATCTTTGCCAATGCCGCGCGCCGATTGTCATAGCGCGCACGAAACAAATGGACGGACTTGCGAAGCACGCGGTCGGCTTCGTCGAAGCTGCCGACTTCGATGAGCATGCCGCCGATGTCACGCAAAGTTCTGGCAATGCCGAGCTGGTCGTCAGATTCGCGATAGCCTTGAAGGGTCGCTTTGAGGAGGCTTTCCCAATCACCGCCACCATACATGGCGCAGCGCCCTAGCAATTCGTTCATCTTCAGGCCAAGTCGGCCATCAATTCGAGCATGGGGACGAACAAGGCTCGCGGCCTCTGCGTATTGGCCATTCTTGGCTAGAACACGCGCTTGCTGGTATGCCTGCTCTGGGTCGGCCGGATCACGCAGAACGCCGGCCTTGATCAGGACATCTCGGGTAAGATGAACATGCCGAGGGGCGTTGTGCCCCACTGACCACCGACTCATAGATACAGAGGCATTCATGCCATCGTTGCTCCTGCCAGGGATCGAACCCCTGGGAAGAGAAAGAGTTGCTCGTCCCCTGGAACACTTGTCGTGCTGAGCACACCCGATTCCTGCAACAGTCAGTGGACTGCGCACGAATTTCAACGATGCTATTTGGGGATCTCTCATGTTATCGGCACCCGCCGTTGTCGCGTTGCGTAAAAAGCCGCGAAAAATGACAAAAGGAAGATCTATCGGTTGAAATACCGCAACCAATAGGTCATATGCCGCCCCCATGAACGACGAAAAACTTATAGAACATCTCGGCAACGTCATCTCCTGGGCAAATGTGATCCGCGAGGAGCTGGAACCCATTATGGACGCCCATGGCTCGAAGGTGCACTTTCGACCCGCGGCGAAGGGATTTTCCATGGTCGGGCTACTGCCTGATCGGCCGCAACGAGCCAAAGCGGGCTACACCAAAGCAGACGGTCTGTTGGCGAACTTTGACGAGGAATTCCGCACCCATTGCATCGATGTTGATGCGACCAAGCCCAGCATCGAAAAGCAGCTCAAAGCTTTTTTGATTGCCGAGGCCCATCAGAATGAGGGGCAGTTGAAGTCTCTCAACCACGCGAGCAAGCCGACCCAGACTCCGGTGAGTCTGACCTTCGTCACCGACGAGCTCGTGATCCCCGTCGGTAGGCATCGGGTGGTTTGCGACATGCTCGCGGTGCGGTCCACCAAGGACGGAGACGTCCCAGTGGTTATCGAAGTTAAGGGCAGTCGCGGCAAAGCAGGGCTCATTGACCATGTAACCATGAATGCCGCTTTGGTCGACGAGTATTCAGAGTTGTTCGCTAAACTGTTTGCGACGTTGCTTGGTCGTGAAGTGAATTTCGTTGGCCCGAGCGAAAAGTGGGTGATTTGGCCGAGCGCCACTGGCACGGGTCCCGATCTGAACGAAGGCGACTTCCTCCGCGGCGGTGTGCGAATGGTAACTTTTACGACATTGATGCGCGGCTACCTGTTTAAAATTCACAAGGCTCCACAACCTGTGAGCTGATAAGTCAACGCCGTCTACGCCGATATCGATTGCCGTCTTTTCTGGGCCGCCAGAGCGCGAGAAGCACCAAGCCGACAATGTGGCTCAGCTTTCGAGCTCCGCCATTCTTTCTCTGATGATGTCATCAATGAGCCTGCGGGATTCTTCGTCGAGATTCACAAACTCGATGCCCATACCAGGCACTGGCGTGTCGGCGGGATTCACATGGACGACCTTGCCAAGCCCTTCGATGAGCTTTGAACCGTCGCGCAATCGGAACTGAAGATAGACCATGGTGCCGATCGATTGCGGCTCTGTGGTACGTACGAACATGCCGCCGGCAGAGATGTTTGCTGCGTGGTCGCGCAGAAACTCGTCCATGTCCTTGAGCCGAAATTGCACCAGCATTTTCAAAGGAAGCCGCG
>MGST01000290.1:2825-6133 GCA_001798605.1 Deltaproteobacteria bacterium RIFOXYA12_FULL_58_15
ATGTCATGGCTCACCTCTCGCATGGATTGAATGCCCATTTGACATCACGTCGCCCCTGTCTTGTTCGAGGATTCCTGCAAATCGAAATGGTAACGGGTCAACAGCGGCTCTCCCCCCAAGGACTCCCAAAAATCGCAGGCCTTCTCGTTCCACACCGCAGTTGAGAGTTGCAGCTCAGTGAGGCCGCGTCGCAAAAAAAAGTCAATGGCGGCATCCATCAGCGCCCGCCCAACGCCACGGTGTTGTGCGACCCGAGCCACAGCAATCTCGGAGATGAAACCAATCTCCGGCATGCGGTATATCGGTGGGTTGCGCGCCACCCACCCCAGACAAAAACCAGACCGTTTGCCTTCAAGCCGAGCAACCAACAGAAAACCATCGATGCGGTCGATCATGCCCAAGGCAAGCTCTTGCCAGCTCCGCACCGCGTTGATGGACAAGGCAAAACGCTCATCAGTACCCTCATGCAAGTCCATCAGCTCTTCCCAAATCTGGCTGATGGGCTCGATGTCGTCGGCTGTCGCCGGCAGAATCACTATGTCACTGTGCGGCGCATTCATCTGATACGACAACAGATCCTGCGAGGTCCCGAACACAGTGTCAAGGAGATCGCCTCCAAAAACAGAAACACCCAGACATCCAAGCAAACAGCGCCTGGACTCCACCATCGTTCGCAACCACCGGCCGCGGCCGATAGCATGGAAGACTTGAGCGATGCACCATGGAGGATTACTCTCCCCATCCATTAGCACGCCTGATTGACGAGAGGTCCCATGGAAAACGCTCAGATCGCAGACGTCTTCGACGAGATCAGCGCCATTTTGCAGATACTCGGTGAGAACGCCTTCCGCGTGCGCTCGTACCAAAACGCCGCGCGCACTGTGCGCGACATGGCCGATCGAGCCGAGGATCTTCTCAGCTCAGGAGAGGACCTCAAGAAGCTCCCAGGCATCGGCTCGAGCATAGCCGAGCAGATAGACGAGATTGTCCGGTCAGGGACGTCCCACCGCCTCACGGAGCTGCGTGGAAAACTGCCACGGGGGTTTCTCGAGCTGTTGCGCGTGCGCGGACTGGGTCCCAAGAAGGCCAAAAAGCTTTACGACGATCTCGGCATCAAGAGCCTCGATGATCTCGAACAGGCATGCAAAGACCATCGCATTCGCGACCTCCCGGGCATGGGGGTCAAGACCGAAGAGAAGTTCTTGGAGAACATCGGCCGCGCCCGCGAGAACGTCGGTCGCATGTTGCTGCGCGACGCCGACGCGGTGTTTGAGGCCTTCGCCGAGCACATCGAGACGGTGCCGGGGCTGCAACGTTTCAGTGCAGCAGGTTCACGTCGTCGCCGTCGCGAAACCATTGGTGACCTGGACATTCTGTTGCAAGTGACCGATCGCGATGCCGCCATCAATAGGATTCTTACCTTCCCGGCGATCAGTGAAGTCGAGGCACAGGGCAAAGAGAAGCTGACCCTGATCCTCAACGGCAACCTCAACGTCGACGTGCGTTTCTTCGAAGCAGACGAGTTCGGCGCGGCGCTCCTGTACTTCACCGGCTCGAAAGCTCACAACATCGCTGTGCGCAAGGTAGCCATCGACCAGGGATACAAGCTCAACGAATACGGCCTCTACAAGGGTGACAAGCGCGTTGCAGGGAACACTGAGGATGAGGTCTATGAAGTCCTCGGGCTCGACTCGATCGCCCCGGAGCTAAGGGAGAATCGCGGCGAGGTGGAGGCCGCGGCAAAACACGCTCTGCCAATTCTCGTCGATCACAACGACATCCACGGTGACTTCCATTCCCACACCATTGAGACTGACGGCAAACAGAGTATCGAAGAGATGGCCCAGGCCGCACGCATGCGCGGCCTCGATTATCTCGCGATAACCGACCACTCTCAGGCTGTCACCATTGCCCGCGGTATGGACAACAAGCGCGTCGAGAAACACGCAGAGGCCGTGCGCAAAGTCGATGCGAAACTCGATGACTTTTGGCTTCTCGCAGGCGTTGAGGTGGACATCCTTAAGGACGGGTCCCTCGACATTGATACCGATATCCTCGGCGAGCTCGATTGGGTTATTGCCAGCATCCACTCTCACTTTGACCTCGACGAAAAGGAAATGACCCAAAGGCTGCTCGCTGCGATTGAAACAGGTGTCGTCGATTGCATCGGCCATCCTTTCACTCGTCATCTCGTGACACGTGGTCCCATCAGCATCGATGTCGATACTGTGTTTCAAGCATGTAGGGACAACGGCGTGTGCCTCGAGCTCAACGCTCAACCCGAGCGGCTCGACCTCCCCGATGTCTATTGCCATCGTGCCAAAGAGATCGGCGTCAAGGTGGCCATTGCCTCCGACGCCCACAAAGCGACCGATCTCGACTACATGCGCTACGGTGTCTCCACGGCACGTCGCGGTTGGCTTGAGCCAGGGGATGTACTCAATTCCCTGAGCACCAAGGAACTGCGCAAGCGACTGGTCCGCAAACCTGGCGCACAACGTTGGCGATGACGGGTGCCTGACCTCAACTATCTCCTTATCTGGTTGGTCAGTGTCTCCACAATCGCGGGGACGTTGCTGTTTGCTCTGCGGTCACACGGCCGCGCCAGCGACTGGATACTCGTTCTTCTTGGCATCCTCTCGGTGCTTGGCGTCTCCTGCTGGCTGGTACCGCAGTTGTCTGGCTTTGTCGCCAGTGCCGCCTGGCTGCTCGTCTTTCTGCTTCCAGCTCTGGGGCAACGACTCATTGCACGCGAGGTGGCCCACTCTCATTTTGCGAACGCATCCAGGATAGCAAGAGTCATGGCGGTGTTGCATCCGACAAAGGCCTGCCGTACCCAGCCCGCCTACCTTGATGTGTTGAAAGCGCTGCAGAGCGGGGATCTGCTATCGGTCGAGGCGTTGGCCCGTCTCAACGACAGCCAACTATCTCGGTTTGCGCGGCTACAACTCTTTCGTCTCCGGGCCGAGTGGCAAGAGACGAGAGACTACCTCGATGCTCGAGGCACCCAGGAGATCGCCACCGATCCACAAGCGATGGTGAGTTATGTCCGTTGCCTAGGAGAACTCGGTGAAATCGAGCTGATGTTGCAAGTTTGTCGACAGATCGGTGCCAAGAACCTCGGTCATTTGCACAGCCAACTCGTGCTGTTCGTCCTCGCTTTCGCGGGCAAACACCGCTCTGTTGCCCACCTGTTCGACGGTCTCTTGCGTTTCTACCCGGTGCGCGCTCGCGATTATTGGGTCGCAACCGCCCTGCAAGTGTCCGGGGACGCCGCAAGTGCCCGCACTTTGCTGCTGCCATTGTCT
>MGST01000291.1 GCA_001798605.1 Deltaproteobacteria bacterium RIFOXYA12_FULL_58_15
CCAGATTCACGCGCCGGCGACGACCATGGGATGGGGTCGCTGTAGTTTCTGCACGACGGCGCTGGACTGAGGGGTACTTGCGCGGGCGGGTGCCTCGTGGCGCAGCCAAGCAGAGCCAGGAACGTCGCGACAGTCCATCGGCCCAGGGCCATACGGCTCTTGCGGCACACCGACCCACGGATCACAACCGAGGTCTATGGCCACCTGGACGTCGAGGACATGCGGGCAGCCGTCAACAAGCTGTCGTTTGGCTCACCGCCGATTGATGTCGAGGACGAGCAAGAGGCACTGGCCGAGGTCGACATGGTGGCAAAAGTCGTTTCATTTGGTGCGCCGGTGGTGCGCCCCACCGCGTCATTCTCTGCCAGTCATCACGAGCCGCGAAAATCGCGTTGAATCTTGTTGGGATGAATGGTCGGGGCGAGAAGATTCGAACTTCCGACTCCTTGACCCCCAGTCAAGTGCGCTAACCAGACTGCGCTACGCCCCGACGCCCGACTCCTATATGTGAGACTGGGACCGTGCGTCAACAGAAACAGCCGGTCATGTTGAACGTTCTTGTCGACGGAAGTACGGCGGAAGTGCCCTAACTCTCCGCTTATGTTTGACTCTTGGCCGCACCGTGGGTATTTTGCGCAAATCGATGAAGAACCAACGATTCGTCCTTCTCATCACCGATTCTGCAGGCCAATGGACCCGCCGCCTGGCGATCCGTCGGCGCAGTATCCAACTGTTTGTTGGCGCAGTCGCGGTGGCCATTCTCGCAGCCGTGAGCATGACAACTCACGCATTGCTGCGCTACCAAGAAGCAGAAGAAACGGCGACCATCCGCGAAGAGAATCAGCGCCTCACGACGACACTTGCGAGCCTGCAAGCCAAGCTTCCAGATCTACAACACGCAACGTTGCGCGCCGAGGCTGGCTTTGCGCAAATCTGGTCAAAGAGCGGTCTGGGAGTCGAGCCCAGTCTTCTTGCCGTAGGCCCCATTGAGCGCGACGCCACTGGGCAACTGTCGTCGGTGCCGAGCAGCAACGTGCTGCAGGCGGAATGGATTGCTCTGCCATTTGAAGTTGAGCGCATCGAACAGGATGCCACCAGGACACAGCACACGTCCGCCGAGTTGTTGGAGTACTTCCACGACGCACAACGCTTGTTGCAGAACACCCCCTCTGTCTGGCCCACCACCAACACCTTCATCACCAGCCCTTTTGGTCGACGACGCGATCCGATCTCCTACGATTGGCTGATGCATAAGGGGCTCGATATTGGTGGGCAGACGGGCATGGACATTCGTGCCCCAGCGGACGGCATCGTCATTTACGCTGCCCATCGTGGCGGATACGGTCAAACTGTCGTGCTACATCACGGCTTCGGTTTGCAGACCCACTTCGCACACCTCAGCCGTTTCCGTGTTCACATTGGCGACCGCATTAGACGTGGACAAGTCATTGCTGAAATGGGAAGCACGGGCAAATCGACTGGGCCGCATCTACACTACGAAGTCCGCCGTGCAGGTCGTCCACTCGACCCCCAGCGTTTCATCCTCGACTGAACGCAAGCCGCGCATTTTACGCGAGACACGTTGGCGACGGTTAGGGGTCTTCCCCTGCCATGCGA
The DNA here is from genome assembly GCA_001798605.1 of Deltaproteobacteria bacterium RIFOXYA12_FULL_58_15. Lineage (GTDB taxonomy): Bacteria > Myxococcota > XYA12-FULL-58-9 > XYA12-FULL-58-9 > XYA12-FULL-58-9 > XYA12-FULL-58-9. The sequence continues at coordinate 1,618 of MGST01000291.1, forward strand.
ATGAGCTCCACAAGACCCGCGCGCAGGTCCTCGTTCCTTTTGGCTTGTGGCCATTTGGTGAACCCCAACGGAAGCTGGCAGCTGTCATCTTTGCCAGCTGGATCTACCGGACCTTCAGACGTGAGCGCTGGCTCTGCTGGTTCGGGATTTCGTGCAGGCTCTTGCCTCGATCGGGTCTCGGAGTCGGGCCGTACCACCTCGGCAGCACCCTTGTCCCCTCCCATCATCCGTTTGCGCGCGCCAGCAAGGGTGTAACGTTCCTGGTGAAGGAGTCGGCGAATCTCTCGGAAGAGCTCGACATCCCGACGTCGATAACGACGTTGGTTAGAGGTGGTCTTGCCTGGCCTCACAAATGGGATCTCTTTTTCCCAATAGCGCAACACATGGGCCTGAACTCCCACGAGATCCGCCACCTCGCCGATTTTGAAATACAGCTTGTCGGGGATTTCGGAGCTGTAGCTCAGGCTCGCGCGATTTCGCGCGGCTCCCACCGAGCTCAATCTCCGCTCGTGGGTTGACCGCTGCCATCATCCTCGCCGTTAAGGGCAGACTTGAGGACTTGGGACGGCTTGAATGTCAGCACCCGACGCGCCGAAATCTCTATGACCTCGCCCGTTTGCGGATTGCGACCGACACGGGCGCGCTTGTCACGCACCTCGAAGTTACCGAAACCGCTGATTTTGATTTTCTCGCCGTGCTCGAGAGTTTCCTTCATTGTGTCGAAAACCATCTCGACTATGTCGGCTGATTCCTTTTTGGAGAATCCGACCTTTGTGTGCACTGCTTCGACGAGATCGGCTTTTGTCATCGCCCCTCCAATTTTCCTCGTTATATATCGGTGGTTACGGGCAAATGGCAAGGCCTCACCCGCGAACTTCCAAAGCGAATTCTTTTTTGAGATTGGCTATCACTTTTTCGAACGCCTGATTGACTTCAGCATCGGTGAGGGTGCGATCGGGATGTCTGTATTCAATGGCGAAGGCCAAGCTGACCTTTGATTTCTCGATCCCCTCGCCGCGATACACATCGAAGAGCCAAACGCGCTCGATCACTTTGCCTATGCCCCCGCCCGCATTCTCTGCGAGATAACAGCGGATATCCTCCGCCGGCACCGAATCACCGACGACCACAGCGAGGTCCCGGCGTGTCCCGGGATGCTTGGGCAACGGTTGATAGGTGATGGGCCGCGTTCCCAAGAGTTTGAGGGCATTGAACGATAACTCAGCCACATACACGGGACCTGTGAGCTCCAGGCTATCACTCTTTTCGGGGTGAAGCTGCCCAGCGATACCTAGGACTTCCCCACCGCATGAGAGCTCGGCTGTCGCGAAGGGATGCAGATTGGCGGCCTTCTTCGGCTGTTTGGCAATGACCACCTGCAGCTTGGCACCAAGGTTATCCACGACGCCGGAGAGATCGCTGAAATCGATGTGCTCATTGCCCTGGTACCAGCGCCCTTCGTGACGCTCACCCCACATCACCACAGCCACTCGCAGCACCTCCAAAGGCAACGCTCGATCGCGTTCGTCCTCATCTGCTTTGGATTTCCGTGCGTGGAAGGTTGTCCCCACTTCGAACAGTTTGAGACTCTTGGCACCATGTCGTTGATTGTGCCGCAGAACGGCCAGCAACCCAGGCAGCAGACTCGTTCGCAGGGCGCTCATCTCTTCGCCAAGCGGGTTCTTCAAACGCAGAGGCACCTCTTGAGTCCCCACCCCGTTGAGGTAAGCGTCTGGGCTGCCGAAGCCCCAAGTGACGGCCTCACTCACACCGCTCGCCAGCAGAGCCTCGCGGGCCCTCTCGACCGTATCGTCCGCAGGTGGCTGATAGCGATAGTCGCCCGACGCATCGGGAAGTCGATCGGGAATGGCGTCGTGGCCGTAGCGACGGGCTATTTCTTCGATGAGATCGATCTCACGGGTCAAGTCGGGCCGGAAGGTCGGCGGTTGGAAGCGCAGGGCACCCTCATTGCGAGCACAACAACGTATCTCCAGAGGGTCGAGCAACTGGACAACAGTCTCGGCGGGAAACGACACGCCGAGAATTCGTGCCACACGGTCTAAGCGCAGTGAGATCTCTGCCGGTTGCTCGATCTTCTGGGAAACATCGAGCACTCCCTTGGCGACCTCGCCCTTGGCGACCTCGGCAATGATCTGCGCACAGCGATCAAGCGCTTTGTGCACACAGCCCCAATCCGCGGTGCGCTCGAACCGGTGGGATGATTCCGTATGCAAGGCATGACGACGCGCGGTGCGACGCACGGTGGATGGATCAAAATAGGCACTCTCGAGGAGCACGGTCTTGGTGCTCGAGGTAACCTCACTCTCGGCTCCTCCCATGACCCCCGCAAGTGCCACGGGACGATCGGCATCGGCAATGATGAGATCGTCCGCGTCGAGCTTGCGTTCCTCACCGTCGAGGGTTCGCAGAGTCTCACCCGGGTTTGCACGACGCACCCTAATGGTCGGCAAACCCGTCTCGGCAGCAATGCGCCCCATATCGAAGGCGTGCAAGGGCTGCCCAAGCTCGTGCAACACGTAGTTCGTGGCGTCGACAACGTTGTTGATGGAACGCTGACCCACGGCTTCGAGACGTTGCTTGAGCCAATCAGGTGACGGCCCCACCTTGACGTTGCGAATCACCCTAGCGACATACCGCTTGCAGCCGGCGGGGTCCTCCACCACCACCCGTGCCAAGGTTGCTGCACCTGGCCCCGTTTCAACGAGTCGCCAGTTGCTTGAGCGTCGGCGAACACCGGTGGCCGCGGCCACCTCTCGGGCAACACCGAGATGGCTGAGCAAGTCCGGCCGGTTTGGGGTGATGCTGACAGTCATGCTGGGAGCCGCATTGATCGCAGCCAGCACATCGCTGCCCAGCTCCCAGGTTTTGGACAGCTCCCAGATGCCCGCGTTCTCTGCGCCGAGGCCGAGCTCTTGACGCGAGCAGAGCATGCCAAAGCTGTCGACATTTCGAACGGCGCGCTTGGTAATCTTGAGGCCGGGAAGAGTTGCCCCCACTCTCGCAAAGGCGACTCTTTTTCCTGCCGCCACATTGGGAGCCCCGCAAACAACGGTGTAGTTCTGCTTGCCGTCGAAGACTTCGCAAACTTTGAGACGATCTGCGCTCGGGTGTGCCTCACAAGACTTCACTTCGGCAACGACCACGCCACTCACTTGGGCGATGGCGGGTCGCGGATCACGGACCTCTTCCACCTCGATGCCAGCACGTGTGAGTTCTGCGCACAGCTGTCCGATCTCAGGGGGATCGACGAAATCACTTAGCCACTCGTAGCTGATCTCCACCTACAACCTCCGCATCGGCTCGACTGGCTTGCACCGCTTCATGGGTTTCCCGAGAATTGCCGCAAAAATCTCACGTCGTTCTCATAAAACAGGCGAATATCCTCGACGCCCCACCGCAAAATCGCAATGCGCTCAATGCCCATACCAAATGCGAATCCCTGCACTTGCTCGGGATCGTAGCCAACCGCTTCGAGCACTGCCGGATCGACCATCCCAGCTCCAAGGATTTCCAACCAGCCGGTGCCTTTGCAGATGCGACATCCTCCCCCGGTGCCGCCGCAACCGACGCAACTGACATCCATCTCCGTCGACGGTTCGGTGAAGGGGAAGAAGCTCGGCCGAAATCTCACCCTCGTCTCAGGACCGAAGAGGTTTTCCGCAAACCGCCGCAGCACGCCCTTGAGATGAGCGAACGTCGTGTGCCCATCGACCCACAAACCTTCGATCTGATGGAATGTCGGCGAATGCGTGGCATCGAGTTCGTCGCGGCGGAACACCATGCCCGGTGCCAATACACGAACCGGCGGTTTTTGCTTGCACATCGTGCGAACTTGCACGTTCGAGGTGTGGGTACGTAACAACACCTCGTCGCTCACAAACAATGTATCCTGCTGGTCGCGGGCTGGATGGTCGGGGGGAAAGTTTAGCGCGCCGAAATTGTACCAATCATGCTCGACCAAGGGGCCTTGGGCCACGGTGAAACCGAGTGGCAACAACGTCGCGATGACGTCGCGCTCGACAATGCGCAAGGGATGGGGAGAGCCCATCGTCACAACCCGACCGGGCAGGGTCACATCGAAGCGGCCGGCAACGAGCTCCTCCTCGAGTCGACCCTTTTCAACCCGCACCATTGCCGCCTCGAGAGCCGCCTCGATCCTCGATTTGGAGGTGTTGATCTGTTGGCCAACCTTAGGGCGTTCCTCCGCCGAGAGGCTGCCCAAAGAACGCAGCACGGTGCCGAGCTCGCCCTTCTTGCCAAGGACGTCTGCGCGAATCGTAGCTATTTCTTGCGCAGTTTTGGCGCTTTCCGCCCGTTGTATGGCGGCGCGCTCGATGCGTTTGAGATCTTCCATCCGATAAGCCGTCAACTTCCGGCCCATGACACAAATGCCGGTAGCTCCAAAGTCAGGCTCTGTGGGTGCGCAAAGACATCTGAGGGAGGGCGCGGCCCATCCCACCCCAGATCACAGCGCTCGTTTTGCTACGCCCGCTACCGCCGCAAAAGTAACAGGGTCGCTGATTGCGAGCTCGGCCAACACTCGTCGGTCCAACTCGACGTTGGCCTTCTTGAGACCATCCATCAACCTGCTGTAGCTGAGGTCGAGAGGACGCGCCGCCGCGTTGATTCGGGTGATCCACAAACTCCGGTACAAACGCTTCTTCTGTTTGCGACCAGAGAATGCAAAAGCCAGCGCGCGATCCACCGTTTCTCTGGCAACCGCGTACAACTTGCGACGAGCGCCCCAGAAACCCTGTGCGCGTTTTAGGACACGATTGCGACGTTGTCGCGTCTTGTATCCGCCTTTGGTGCGAGGCATCGTGCTACTCCTCGAATAGAGCTATCACTGGCTAAGCCAGTAGCCCTCAGTTCCACGTTGTGAGCCGCCATGTATTGGCAGCTCTTGTCCTAACTTAGCGTGCGTACGGCAACAGGCTCTTCGCCTTCGCCTCATCACTCGGGCCAAGAATCCGCGTACCCCGGGTGTGGTTTTTCTGTTTGCGGGATTTCCCGGTCAAGATGTGGCGATGACCCTTCCTGCCAGTCTTGATCTTGCCCTTGCCGGTAACGCGATAGCGTTTCGCCGCGGCACGCTTTGTCTTCATCTTGGGTTTTGCCATCGTTCTACTCTTCTGGCTTCTCAAGGGCTGTGGCCCTTGTTCTTCTCGATCAGGTCTTGCCAACCGGTGCAACCACCATGATCATATTGCGACCGTCCAGCTTTGGGAAACTCTCGACGGACCCACACTCTTTAACGTCTTCGACTATGCGTTGCATGATCCCACGCGCAATTTCTTGGTGGGTGATCTCGCGGCCTCGGAACATCATTGTGACCTTGGCCTTGTGACCTTCGCCCAAGAATTCACGAATGCGGTTGACCTTAAAATCATAGTCATGCTTCTCAATCTTGGGACGGAACTTTACCTCCTTGATCGTCGTACTGCTCTGGTTCTTTTTCGCATCGGCAGTCTTCTTCTTCTGCGCGTATTTGTACTTTCCATAGTCCATGATTCTGCAGACCGCTGGCTTCGCCTCGGGCGACACCTCCACGAGGTCGAGGCCCAAATCTGCAGCCTTCTGCATTGCCAACTCAGGCGGCATGATCCCGAGCTGCTGGCCTTCCGGATCGATCACCCTAACCTCTCGGGCACGAATGCGCCGGTTAATCCTGAGGTCTGGGGTTGTGGTCCGTGAATTGGGTCTAGGTGCTATGGCAGACTCCTCTTGCTCGTTACGAAAAAGCCGTAACCTCTCCAAATTCCAGGCGGAGTACCCGCACTCCGCCTCCCAAAACTTATGAAAACCGGAGAGCGGCGGCTTCTAGCACGCCCGAGCCCGCCCGGTCAAGCGCCATTACTCTCCAATCACCCGTTTTTTCACGATCTCTCCCATGATCATCCGCACAGGCTGGCTTTGGCCTTGTTCACGGGAAACAGTCATTGGGATGGATTCGGTTGTTTGGGTGGTAGGCACGCGCAGGATCGAACTGCGGACCCCTACCGTGTCAAGGTAGTGCTCTTCCACTGAGCTACGTGCCTGCATCCAAAAATGTCAGGAAGGATGCCTTACCTCTGGACCTCTGGCCCTGTCAAGCGACCTCGACACGATTCTTCAAGGAAATCCATAGGCACGCACCTGCCGCAGACATCGTTGTGCCCCTTGGGGACCCACTTCCAACGTCAAGGTGGCGTTCTGCTCCTCGAGAGCAAAGAGATACCAGTCCGCAGTGCTCTTATGGGTCCGGCGCCAGGCTCGCACAAACCCCAAGATGGGCTGCGGTGCCTCACTGTTCCATAACTCACCCCCGGGTCGACGGACCTGCAATGGACCGAACGGCCCATCGCAACCACAATGGATCACCAATGCAACGATCTCATTTTCGGCGGCAATATGAAGCTGCCCCATCTCGCCTGCACGCAGCACGAAACTCGTTACATCGCTGCCATCGACGAGCTGCGGCAAACTCTGGCTGCCAGCATCCGACTGCCACGACACCTTGAGCTCTTGTTGCACAAGGAACCTGGCGATCGTTTCTTCTACCAACGGCGTTCGGGTCGAACCCGAAACGCGGCGGACTCTGACGCTACGCAATAACTCGATCCGGTGATTGCCGCCGTCGAGGGGGATACTTTGCGGCTCATCATTGAGATGCAACCGATGATCAATCCAGACGATCCCCGCAGGCACAGGCCCTGGAGCGATGACTTCACCGTCGGGGCGAATCAACAGCATGCGGTCATCAAAACGGGTGGCACATCCCGACGACGGATCCATGAGCAAGAGCGATTGAACAATCTCGTCTGGGTTCTCCGCGTTGACAACGAGAAGAAGCAAGGGGCCATCGTCCATCTCCACCCAACGGAAGTCGTCGATCTCTTCGCCCAGGACGACGACGCTCTCACAAATCCGCTGCCACCTGTCACCCTTTTCGTCGCGCTGATGGTGGTGAAAGGCTGCTATCCAACCCGACTCTATCTTCTCAGCGGTGACGTGATCCGTAAGGCCATCGCCGTCGAGATCGCGTGCCAAAACGCCGTGGGCGTGATTCTTAACCGCAGCAAACGCCGGGCTGTCGACAAAAAGTGTCACCGGGGCCGGCGGTATCGTGTGTGCGCAAGCGACACCCAAGGCAACGCACGCGGACACCGCCACCCGGAACAATATTGTTAGATAATTTTGGTGTATTGGGGAAATGCGCGTCCCGCAATATTGGCCAACACATGTGGAGTCGCGGTTCATTCGCGACCGCGTCCGCGGCGCGCGGGGACAGGCCCCGCCCCACGTGGGATTACAAACGACGGAAACACCCTTTTTCGAATTCGCCCTAGTACTTCTCTTGGTAGAAGCCGTCGAAGATCTCTTTGTATCGTTCGTTGACGACCTTGCGTTTCACCTTGACCGAAGGCGTCAGCTCGCCGGACTCGATGGTGAAATCATGCTCGAGGATCTTGAACTTCTTGATTGTCTCGTATTTGGCGAGTCCATTGTTAAATTCATCGACTGCCTGTTGGATCGCCTTCTCCACTTCGGGCTTCTGCGTCATCTCGGCGTAGGAACCATTGCCGAGGGTGTTGCTATCGCAATATGCCTTGAGCGCATCGGGGTCGAGGGTGATCACCGCACTGAGAAACTTGCGCTTGTCACCGTGCACGACGACCTGCGAGATCAGCCGGTGTGTCTTCAGCATATTCTCGAGGTTCTGCGGGGCGATGTTCTTGCCACCCGCGGTAACGATAATGTCTTTTTTGCGGTCGGTGATCTTCAGGGTGCCGTCGCTGTTGACGGTGCCGATATCGCCAGTGCAGAACCAGCCATCCTTGAAGACCTCAAGGGTGGCCTCTTTGTTGTTCCAATAGCCGGTCATGACCCCACGACCTTTGATCAATATTTCGCCGTCCTCGGCAATCTTCACCTCGGTTCCGGGGAATGCGGGGCCGACTGTGCCAATCCGATTTCGACCAGGACGATTGACGAAGGTGGCCGCTGACGTCTCTGTCAGACCGTAGCCTTCGAGCACGGTGATGCCGGCATCACGGAAGAAGTAGGCAATCTGCGGTGACAAGGGCGCGCCACCGGAAATGAGGAAACGCAGACGCCCACCCATCAACTCTGCGAGCCCCTTGCCGACCTTCTTGAACACCAACTTCTTGAGAATACCGAATTTCACACTGTCGGCGAAATCCAACGCTCGACCTTGGGATTCGAGGTCACCGTTTTTCTTCGACAGCTCGGCGGCCGCAGTGAAGAGCTTGGCTTTCAAACCTCCGGGGGCGGTGCCCTTGTTGACGACGGCGGCATGGAACTTCTCGAACAAACGCGGCACGCCAGCCATCAAGGTTGGGCGGGTCTCCGGAAGGTTCTCTTTGATGGTCTCCATCGCCACAGCGAAAGCCATGACGTGGCCGGTGCCGATCCAAGCGATCTCGAGGACCTTGGCAAAGGAGTGCGCCAAGGGCAGCCAGAACAACTGGATGTCGTTGGACTGAACGATCTTCATTTCAGCAACCGCCTCTGCCTCATACACCATGCAGTCGTGTGTGAGGACGACGCCCTTGGGTCGGCCGGTTGTGCCCGAGGTGTAGATGATGGTGAGAATAGACTCACCGTTCAACGCCTGGCGGCACCCGTCGAGAGTTGCCTGATCATTTTTGGCGAGCTTGAGAAAGTCGTCGTATGAAATCACCCAACCGTCGTCGCTGGAGACAGGTCCAAAAATTTGGATGACTTTTTTGACATTGGGCATCCGACCCTTTTCAGTGCGGAACTTTTCCACCTGCTCGGCGTTCTCCGCGAAGACAACAACGCTGCCACTGTTGTCGACGATGTACTGGCACTCGTCAGGCAGAAGAGATGTGTAAATCGGGACCGTGACACACCCTGCGCCGAGAATTCCCATGTCGATCATGCACCACTCATAACTGGTCGTGCAGATGATGTTGACGCGGTCACCCGCCTTGACCCCGAGACCGAGAAGTGAACGAGAGACCCTGTCTGCCTCGTCACCCATGGTCTTCCAGGTGACTTCGCGGTATGCGCCATCGCGTTTTACCAACGCGGCAACTTTGGAGGGCGTGCTGTCGACGTTGGTGCGGAATAGGTGAAAGACGGACTGTGCCATGAGAATAACCCCCAGGGAGATGGGCACCGACGCGCGATTGGGTGCACGCGGCTGCCTTTTGGTTGCAGATCTGTAGCCGATGCCTGACGATGGGGCAATGGTTTTCGTACACCCCAAGGCCCCGACGGGCGCGTTGCATTTATCCGGAAATCCTTCTAATTCTAATCGAGTGAAAATCCTCCCCGGGCTCGATTGAACGTTGGAGCGACAATGACCGCCGGTCTCGAAGGCTCACGCCTGGGCAAATACGAGGTGCTCGAAGAGCTCGGCCAGGGCGGCATGAGTGTGGTCTATCGCGCCATCGACACCCAGCTCAAACGGGATGTGGCCATCAAGGTGATGCACGGTTTTCTCGCCGAGCAACAGGATGCGAGTGAGCGCTTCCATCGCGAGGCCGTCGCCGTGGCGCGGCTCCAACACCCCCATATCATCAGAATTTTTGATTACTCGGGGGAAGACGCCGAGATCAGCTTCATCGTCACCGAGTTGGTTCGGGGCGAAGCGCTGGCCGATCTTCTCAAGCGCACGCCGGTGCACCCCCCGGAGTCGGCGGTTCTGCTCACACTCCCCGTGGCACAGGCACTGGCGCATGCCCACGAGAATGGGGTCATCCACCGCGACCTCAAGCCCGAGAACATCCTGGTGGGATCCGATGGCTCGTTGAAGCTCACGGACTTCGGCATTGCCCGCATGCTTGACTCCCACACCATGACCATGACCGGCACCCTGCTCGGGTCACCGGCCTACATGGCCCCCGAGTACGTCGAGGGCTATGCCACAGATGAACGGGCGGACATCTTTTCCCTTGGAGCGATGCTCTATCAGATCGCCGTGGGCAAGCTGCCCTTTGAGGCACCGACCCCGCACGCACTCCTCAAGAGGATTGCCACCTGTGACTATGTCCCCCCGGAGCAGGCAAATCCGCAAATCCATGCCGCCCTGGCCCGCATCATCAACCGTTGCTTAGAACGTTTGCCGGAGAAGCGCTATGCCACCGCGGCGTTGCTTGTCGCCGACCTCGACTCATTCCTCGAACGGGTGGGCATCGACGCAGACGCTGAGCTGCGCCACCTGCTCGTCGACCCCAAGGGCTTTGGCGAGGGTCTGTGTGGCGCCTTGACGACGCGGTACCTCGACAACGGCAAGCTTGCCCTCGTCAGAAACGACATGCAATCGGCCATCGAGGACTTCGACCGAGTCTTGGGGCTGGACCCCGACAATCGCGAGGTGCGTCGCATTCTCGATAGACTCGCCCGCCGTCGGCAAACGCGGCGCGTGCTCCGTGATGTCGGCATCGTCGTCATGGGAGTGCTGCTGGTCACAGTGGCAGCGGCAAAGGTCGTCGAGGCCGTCAACAATGCAAGGGCGCGCAGCACAGCAAATGCCGTTCCTGCACTCGCCGCTCCGACCCCACCTCCTATCGTGCCGCAGCCCCGCGATCTAAACGTCGGTTTTGTGCTCACGGGCACCGGCGACCTCTTCGTGGATGATGCCAAGGAGCCGATGAAGGAAAATGCCACCGGTCGCTTTGTTCAGAAACTCGAGATCGAACCCGGCCCGCACACAGTTCGTTTTGTCGGAGCCAAGCGCACCGCACTCCATCATTTTGTCGTCAACGAGGGCGTGCCCATCGATCCCATTGTCCTCGATGTTTCGGTACCCGAGCCACGTATCGACCCAACACCCAAAGTCAAGACAAAAAAGCTGCAGTTCAATACCATCCAGTGGGCCAACATCTATGTCGACGACCGGCTGGTGAAGGAGAACGCCATGGGCAAATTCTCCCTGGAGGTCCCCTACGGCCGACACACGCTGCAATTCACCAACGATTTCTCAAGAACCCGCAGTGACGATATCACTGTGGGAGATGCACCCGTCCAACCCATCATCGTGGATCTTGAGCCCCTGCCGGCGCGCCTGTTCATACTCGGGGCTCCAGATGACGCTGTGGTGGAGGTTGCGGGCAAGGTGGCACCATTGAATCAGTACAATCGTGATCAGGGAGTCGAGGTGCCCCTGTCGGAGTCGGGAGCCAGAAAGCATGAAGTGGTCATACGACACAACGTCACCAGAGAAGAAATCCTCAGGCAAACAGTCGAGTTTCGACCAGGCAAACAACAACGCATAGAGGTCAAGACACCGTAGGCCAAACCCACCGTCACATGCTCTGCGAATCGCCAGATGTGCCGTTAGTTAGGTCGAGGAGCCGGGAGGAGCTTGCACCCTGGTCCAAGCCCTAGTAACCCTGTGTCACCATGGCATTTTGCCTGCTCATCGCGTTCGGCATTTCGCAGCCCAACCCTGTTCGGGTTGACGATGCCCTGCGCCGTGCCGAAAACGAGTACCGCTACGGCAACTATGACGCCGCTGTCGAGCAACTGCGCGCCCTCCTCTACCCGATGCAACTCGGCACAGATGCACACGTCATCGAGGCCCGCCAGTATCTGGCTCTGTCGTACTACCTCCTCGATCGGCTCGACGAGGTGGGAGAGGAGTTCGCCAAGCTCCTGCACCTCGATCCCGACTACCAGCTCGATCCCTACACGGTGGCCCCCCCAGTCATTGACATGTTTGAGACCATCCGGCGCAAGCTCAAACCGGACCTCGACATCATCCGTCAGCTCAAGAGCGACAAGCAGATCCAGACCCCAGTGCAACCGGGATTGCAGCGAGAGATCGAGCGGACCATCACCGAACGCAGTGAGCTCGCGACCTTCCTGCCCTTCGGCGTCGGCCAGTTTCAAAACGGCCACAACGGTTGGGGCGTGGGTTTTGCCGTTTCCGAATTGCTATTGCTCACGGCCAACATCGTCGCTTACGTCTACGCAGTCGAGGTTCTGGGCGATGGATATCCCCCGGAGGACCGCTCGTTGGTTCAGGGACTCGCGGTCACCCAGTATGCGAGCCTCGCCCTGTTCGGCTTGGCATGGAGTCTCGGTGTATTTCATGCTCGATTGCACTTTGTACCGGAGGTCGAAGGGCCGACCACTGTGCGGGAAGTTCCTCTCATGGAGGAACAGGCACCAGTCTCAGGATTGCTGTTCAAAATTGACCTCTGAGGCCGCTCTTGCCGCAAGCGGTTCGATGAACTAAAGGTGTGTCCACGATGGCCGTTCTCATCTACGCTCACGGGGACACGGAGCAACGCTTCCCCCTTTTTCGTAACATCACTCGCATTGGCTCTGATCCCACCGCAGACATCAGCCTTGGTTTCGACAACGTCGCAGCGGATCACGCCCACGTGCTTCGCGAAGGCGACGCCTTCGTGCTTGCGTCCCTTGGCCGCGGACGACCCTTGGTCATCAACGGCAAAAAGGAGAAACGCGCGCGACTGCAAGAAGGCGACACCATTGAGATCGGCGAGGCGACGCTCACCTTTGCGCTGCATGACGACGCCGTGCAATGCGAACACAAGCAGCCCGCTGAAGACAAGGCTGTCATCAAAGCCTATCGAGAACTCGTGTCGTTTTCCGAGAAGCTCTTGCACAGCAAGGACCTCGACGGCCTTCTCGCGACGCTGATGGACACCCTCATCGAGGTGACCCGATCCGACAAGGGGTTTTTGATCCTGTTCGAAGATGGCAACCCTTTGGTGAAGGTGGCCCGCAACGTCCAAAGGGAAAACATCGACGACGCCATCAAGGAGCTCTCTGACAGCATCATCTCCAAGGTCGTGCGCGAGCAGCAGCCAGTCATCGTTGCCGATGCCCAGGGTGACGCCGAGTTCAAGGCAAGCCTGTCGGTGATCAACCTCAAGCTGCAGTCAGTGATGTGCGTTCCGCTCACGGAGGCCGGTGAGCTCCTCGGGATTATCTATTTGGGTTCCAACAAGATTGTGAACCTGTTCGATCCCGCAATGCTCGAAGCCGTCACGGTGTTCGCGTCCCAGGCGTCCCTGCTCATTCGTAACGCCATGCTTCTCAACACCCTGCGCGCCGACAACGAAGCGTTGCGCCAGGCCGTCGACAGCAAACACTTTGGCGATATCATCGGTGCCTCTGAGCACATGCAAGAGGTGTTTCGCAAGATCCGCAAGGTAGCACCCACCGGCGTCTCCGTCCTTATCACCGGCGAGACGGGTACCGGCAAAGAGCTCATCGCTCAAGAGATTCACCGGCGCTCCGATCGCGCCGACCAACCCTTCGTCGTCGTCAACTGCGGTGCCATTCCCGAAAACCTGCTCGAAAGCGAGTTGTTTGGTCACGTTCGCGGGGCATTCACCGGTGCCGTGGTCACCCGCGAGGGGCGCTTCCAGTGTGCCCACAAGGGAACCTTGTTTCTCGACGAAATCGGTGAGATGCCGGCGAGCCTGCAGGTCAAGCTCTTGCGGGCGCTGCAGGAAAAGGTCGTGACCAAGGTCGGTGGCACAAAGCCAGAGTCCGTCGACATCCGTGTCGTGGCTGCGACCAACAAAAACCTCGACGAGGAGATGAAAAAGGGAACCTTCCGAGAAGACCTCTACTATCGTCTCAACGTCGTCACCATCCACCTGCCGCCCCTGCGTGACCGCGGTGAGGACTTGATGCTCATTGGTCGCTATCTCCTCAAGCGCCACGGCGAGGAATACAACAGCAAGGTCAAGGGTTTCTCGCCGCAGTGTGTCATGCTGATGAAGAAGTATGACTGGCCTGGCAACATTCGCCAGCTGGAAAACCGCATCAAGAAGGCTATCATCATGGCGGATCGGGTGCAGCTCGCCCCAGAGGATGTCGAGCTCTCCGACGCCGACCTCAAACCGGTGGTCCCCCTCAATCAAGCCAAGGAGGACTTCCAGCGCCGCTACATCAATGAGGTCCTCGCCCGCAACAATGGCAACCGTACCAAGACTGCTCAGGATCTTGGTGTCGATCCGCGTACCATCTTTCGCCATCTGGAGCGGGAGGACGGGGAAGACGGCGCCCAAGGGTAATTCTTGCACACGACAAATCTGTCGCGGTTGTCGCCAAGGGGCCTCGACGGGACATGGGGTAACTCCTTAAAATAACAGCGATGTCATTCCGACGGCAAAATGGCACCCAACTTGCTGTGTCAGCACGCAGGATGGCGAGTCGTGCATGTTTGCTGCTGTTGATGGGCGGTTGCATCATGCCCCCCGCCATTGACGAGGGTGTAACTTTGTCGAATCAAGCGCCACGGATTTTGCCTGAGAGCCTCACTCCAGATCCGGCGAATTTGCCCAAGACTATCAGCGTGGTTTGCGAACCAGGCTACATGTTTCTAGCCAGAGTTCGCGATCCCGATCCCCTCGACACGATCTACTGGCGGACCTTCGTCGACTACAGCCAGATGAGCCTCGCCGAGAAACTCGGCAGCAGGATTGATGAAGAGCTGCCCTCGACGCCGCCGAATCCTGAGGTTTCGCGGCTTGTCACCTTCCCGGTTTTTGGCTCCGATTTTGGTGGTGATTTTTCTGTGCCCCATGTCCTCGATTTGTTGGTTAGTGATCGTCCGTTTACCAACGACGAGCAAGATCCCGTCGGCCGTAAGGTCGAAGAGGACGGACTGACCGATATCTACACCTGGGCCATAAAGCTTATCCCAACCAGTGATGAGAACTGCCTAGCCGGGGGTGGTGGATGATTTTCCGATCTGTCGCCACATTTTTGGCCATTGCGTTGTTGTCCGCTTGCGAACAATCGGACGGCGCAGGCATCGACTGTTTCTCCATCGACGACTGCAAGAACGAGCAGACCTGCTTTTTCGGGCGCTGTGTTGATGTGGGATACGCCCTGACCTCTGTCTACGGCGAGCTCACCCCACCCAACGACTCGCCGTGGCTCGAACAGCAAGCAGGCCCCATCAATCTCGAAGATGGCCGGCAGGATATCGTCCTAGAGGACTCAGTCCGTTTCAGCGGCGAGTTCGGTCCCGACGCTGGCGCAGTCCAGAGCTACAGCGGTGAGTTATTGATCCACTCCACCTACGGTAAGATTCCGGGTCGGGATCTGGTGCGCCACGTTAACGTGAGCGAACAGGGTTTTGAGATGAATGTCCTGCGCGGCATTTACACCATGACCTTCCAGCCCAGCGAAACCCGCCGGCCACCCAAGTCGTTTGCCAAGGAGATCATCAAGAGCGCCCCTCCGCAGAATTTCAGTTATCCCGCCGACAACGAGCTTCAATGGGTGTCAGGACGGCTCTTGGCGAAGCCGCTGTCGGAATGGAAGATGCCAGATGCGACAATTTACGGCACCGCAGCCAATCCCAATCCGGATCTGGGACCGTTGCGCTCAACCCTTACGCAAACGAACGCCGATGGCATCTTTGAGATCGCGTTTCTGCCAGAGGCCACCAACTTCTTCACCATCCATGTCGGTCCGAGCACCAGCGATTTCTTCGTGCCTGAAACGGAGTTCCCCGACCGAACCATTGTTGAAGAGCCCAACAGCGTCGGCGATCTGGTCTTGGGGATAGACGGTCTAACGCAGGTCACCGCAGTGGTCGAAGACCAGAGCGGTGCAAGTATCGTTGGTGCCAACATTCGGTTTGATGGCTATTCGGTGGGCGACGCCGGAGGCCAGTTTGTCACCAACGCTGCAAGCGACGGCGATGGCCGGGTGAGCACCGAGGTTCTCCCAGGGGATTACCTCATCACCGTCGCACCGCAGAAGGCTCAGCGCTACGGACTCATCAGCAAAGTTGCACGGTTCGATGGCGTCCAAACCGTTCGCATAACAGTGCCTGACAAAGTCTGGGTGGGCGGGTGCGTCACCAGTCGCGCCGGTGCCCGTGTCACCAAAGCCGAGGTGGTCTTCACCCGACGCAACTCCCCAGTGCCCAGACGCTTCGAGACCACGACCAACTCCGACGGGTGCTACAGCGTCGCCGTGGATCCCGGCTACGTTGACGAAGATGAGTTGGAGCCCGCGGAATACGAGTTGGTGATAAAACCCGATGTCGAAAGTGGCCTCCCCTTCTTCCGCAAATTGATGCTGGTTCGGGACACGACCATGAGCAGAGAGGACGTCGAACTGTATGAGCCTGCCATTGTTTATGGTATGGTCCGAGATCCAATGGGAATGCCGCTCGGCAACGTCATCATTGCCTTCTACTCTTTGGAGCTGGACCCGAACGAGCCTCTGCTCGTAGGAGTCTCACAAACCCTCGATGGCACGCGTGCGGGTGAATTTGTGTTGCCAGTGCCCTTGTTGAAATAGCCGTGACCGAACGCAAGAAGAGCATCCTAGGACGCGTCATTGTCATCACCCTGTTTGCCACGGTGGTGGTCTATTTTGCCACCGCCATTCTGGGCAGCGTCTTTTCCCATCTCTACGGCAAACCCCCGCCCCAAGGTCAGGCCACAGTCATGGGCACCCAAGAGCGGACCTGGTGCATACGTCGGCTCGTGGGTCTGCGCGATGAGCTCGAAGGGCAGGTGACCCTCGAGCTGCATCACCCCAAACGGGAAGGCGACCCCTTCTCCCGTTGGCAGTTATGGAACGAGGGTTGGCGAGACAAGTTGGGCACTGCAGAAACGAGGTGCGTCGGGTTTGGCACTAGCAACCTCGATCGGGCTTATGAGAGGCTGACTGACCTGCATGCCGGCTACGAAGCAGCCATCACCACGATGATCCGCACCCGCACCCAAGTCGGCGTAAGCTTGCAAGAATCTCTGCAGCAATTGAAAAACGACTAAGACACCGAGTATGTCCGCGCCAGCATGACGTAGCCAACGACTGTCTTGGCCATTCCCTCCCGCTCCTCGTCAGTCACAGCGCGCAGGACGCGGGCCGGTGCGCCGAGGGCAAAGGCACCAGGGGGAATCTTCTTGCCTGGGGGGACCACAGCGCCAGCGCCAACGATGGCACCTTCACCTATCTCGGCGCCATCGAGAATGATGGCACCCATGCCGATGAGCGCCGCGTCGCCAATGGTGCATCCATGCAAGATGCAGCGATGACCAATCGACACGTCATTGCCAATGCGCACCCGATCGGCCGACTCTGATTGCATATGCACCACAGTCAGATCCTGAATGTTGGTGCGCGCTCCCACTTCAATCTCGCCAACGTCTCCTCGCAACACGCAGCCGTACCAAACGCTCACCTCATCGGCCAAGGACACCCTGCCGACCACCATCGCGTTCTCTGCAATGAAGACGGCCTCACCCAAACACGGTTTGTTGCCACGGTGCACGGCAATCATCGTTCCACTCCTGCGACTCTTCTCAAATAGCCACCAACGATGAGAATTGCACCACTGCTATCAGCCACCCAATCGAAGAAATCCGCATGTCGGTGGGGAACGAAGCTCTGATGCACCTCGTCGGTGAACCCATAGAGAGCCACCAATATGACACACAACCAAGCCCTGCCGCCCTGTGGCCAACCGAATGCAAACAACAGCGTGATGGCAAGGACACCGTAGACTCCAGCGTGTACAATCTTGTCGAGGCCGTCAAAACTCACGGGCGGTGCCGGCAACTGCGCGCTTGAGGACAGTAGGAATATCAACGCGCCCCATGCGATGGCAGGCAAGAAACGAATCGTCCTAATCGAGGCCACGCGAAAGCCGCTACGCTGCGTTGTCTCACTGCTAGTTAATGTCGCCATGACAGCCGGGCCTGCGGTCAACCCGTTCACCTCCCGCTCGAATTGCATCGGGCTACATTGGGCGATTCAGATAGGTCAGTCAAGGATGCGACAGACTCGAGGCGGTCCAAACGCAGCGGAGCTCAGCGGTTGAATGTCGCAACCGTCTCGATGTGTGCGGTCTGTGGAAACATGTCGAATGCCTCAATGGATTCGAGCTGGTACCCCCCTGCTGTGAGGATCTGGGCGTCCCGCGCAAACGTGGCGACATCGCAGGAAACGTAGACAACTCTCTCGGGACCACGCTCTGCCAAGGCCTCGGCCGCAGCTCGGGCTCCCGCTCGCGGTGGGTCCAGCAACACGACATCATACGGTTCGAGGTCAACCACAGCTTCGGCGTCGGTCGATTCTGCAATCTCTGCGGCAATGCTGACCGTGCGAATGTTGCGTCGGCCCATGATGGCCGCGCGGCGATTCTTCTCGATGGCTGTCACCTTGGCACCCGCCAAACCGAGGGGTACGGTGAAGTTCCCGATGCCAGCGTGAAGTTCGAGAATGCGCGGATGTTGTTGCGGCCGAACCAGGCGCACCAACGTATCGATGAGGCGATCGTTCATCGCAGGGTTCGCTTGAGTGAACATGCCGGGCTCAAAGCAGATATCATACCCCTCGGCGCGACCGTGGTCGTAGCGAAGATCCAATTTTCCGTAGCGCCAACGTTCCCCGCCACTTTCGACCTCAACACCATTGAGCCCCGAGGCTTCAAACCAGGAGAGCGAGCGGCGATATTCCCGCATCTCTCCCTGTCCAATGAGTCGCGCGGTAGCCCGGTCATCCCGACGCGAATATGCGATCTCAACTGTCTCGAGACGAGCACGAGGTGGCAGGTTGCGCAGTTCCCGAGCCAGTGTCATTGCAACTTGTTCCAACGGTCGCCAGAGCACCACACAACCTTGCACAGGCACGATGTCGTGGCTCTGTCTGCCGTAGTACCCAATTCGCCACTCGCTCTCCTCGTAGGTTGCGTGCAGACGAACGCGGTGACGATAGCGCCACCCATCACCGTCCTGGACCACGTTCTTGAGCAGAACATCGGTCGCATCAATCTTGCCGATGCGTCGCAGAGTTTGCAGTATGCGTTCGCGTTTGAAACGGGACTGCCCCTCCGTCACGGAGTTGCGCAAGGGGCAACCGCCACAGGGATCGACGCTGCAGCGACCTTTGGTTCGATCTGCGGAGGCTTCGAGGACCTCCTTGAGAAGGCCGCGCTGAACGCCACGCTTGCTCGGGCCGAGCTCTACCCGCACACGGTCACCGGGGATGGTGCCTGGCACAAACACGACCAAACCATCGGCGCGCCGACCCACGCCATCCCCTTCGGAGCCCAGGCTCTCGACCACCAGAACGACGAGCTCACCGGCCACAGAGCACCTCCACACCGTTGCCGAAGAGGTCACTCGCACGCGCTTGTTTCATGGCGATCTCGAGAAATCCATCGGACCCACCTACCGCCAACAATTCCCCATCCCCACCTTTCCCATATGTTTCGACCACTCGTGCCGGCACGCCGCCAACAGTAATCCGCGCGTCATTCGCTGCTCGCCAGGGAATGTTGGTCAACAGGTTGCCGAAATGATCGGCACAAAGCGTTTCACCGCAGACCACATTCCCCCTCGCCGAAGCCTTGGGGAGGGTGCTCGCAACCGGGTCATCGATGGGCGTGCCGACATCCGTAAGGGACAAACCACAGGCAAGCTCAACCGCAACGGGGGCGAAAATATCGCGTCCGTGGAATGTGCTCGATACAGGTTGGCGAAACAATGCCCGGTTGTCCAGTGCGACCACCATGGCGTCAGGCCGTGCGGTGATTTGCCCGAGCACTCCGTTGTCAGGTCCCACGAATACCGTACCCGCAGTGGATACGGCGATCGCTCGGCGGTCGGTGCCTACACCTGGGTCAACAACCACCACGTGCACAGTACCCGTTGGCATGCAAAACGCGCAGCTGCGCAGGACCACTTCCGCCGCGCGAATTGACTGTGGTGGGATGGCGTGGGAGACGTCAACAATGCGAGCATTGGGTACGCCTGAAAGAATCACACCCTTCATCTGGGCGACATAGGGCGAGCTCGGACCAAAATCGGTGGTGAGTGCAAAGAGTGGCAACATCATGAGTGCTCAGATCTGTCCGCCATCGCTGTCTTCCCAGAACGCCCCACAGGCGACAGCTCGCTCCACCAGCTCGGGATCGAGTTGTAACTCACGTGCGACCTCCATGCCATGTTCCCCGAGCATAGGCACGTCTTGGTGCCTCGCGCCACAGGGTGCGCCAAGATCCACGGCAAGGAACTCGTTTCCAGCCACGCTGACGGTCGGCAGTCCTGTCTCTGTGGCCGCCTCCTCCGGCGACAGCACCGGCTCACAACAACAATCGCAGCCACTGAGTAGCCCGACCCACTCGTCTCGCGTATGCGATGCGAAGATTGTCTCGAGCTGTGCCATGGTTTCTGCGCCCTCTTCTCCCATCGTCATGCCCTTGCCCACCAGGTGCTCGCAACCTGCTCGCTTACAGAAGGCATTGAAGAACTTTGGCTCCAACGCCCCCAGGGCCATGAACTCGCCATCTTGCGTCTCATAGACCCGATAACCCGGACGTCCTCCGGTTAGAATACCGCTGCCGCGAGACTCCTTATCGCCCACGCGCCGCGCGTGCTCAAACATGCCAAAGCTCGCGGCGCTGTTGCACAGGGATATGTCCAGACGCCTTCCCCGACCGGTGGTGTGCCGCTGATACAGAGCTGCGAGTATTGCCACCGCACCATGCAATCCTCCGCCGATGTCTGCCACCTGGACTCCCGGTGGTGGCGGTGGACCGTTGGCTGGCCCGAACAACGACAGCACCCCAGATCGCGCCATGTAGTTAATGTCGTGCCCGGGGACAGACGCAAAGGGACCTGCTTGCCCGTAACCAGAAAGGGAACAAACGATGAGAGCCGCATTGCGTTCCATGAGTACGTCTGCGCCGAGGCCGAGTCGGTCGAGCACCCCCGGCCGAAATGACTCGACCACCACATCGACAACCTCGACCAGAGCGAGCACCATCTCTCGGCCCTCAGCCTTCTTGAGGTCCAGAACAATGGAACGCTTGCCCCAATTGAGAGCCGCGAAGGCGGTACTTTGGTCCGCAACGAATGGAGGAAGATATCGGGCCCAGTCGCCCTGTGGGCTCTCAACCTTGACGACATCAGCGCCCAGATCGGCGAGTGTCCGGGTGAGAAACGGCCCCGGCAGATGGCGGGACAAATCGAGCAGGCGAATGCCTGCCAATGGCAGAAATGTCTCAGCCAAAAAGTGATTGGAGCTTGAGCGCCAACCCCATGTCCCCGGCAACCTTGAGCTTGCCACTCATGAACGCCATCTGGGCGTTGAGCTTGCCATTGATCATGTCAACGAAATCCGCGCTCTTCATGGTAATCGTGCACGCCGCTGTGCCCTCACCCGCGGTGATCTTGCCGCCGTCGGTGAGATCGACAATCCATGTGCCGCCTGCGTCGCCATCGAGCACAAACTTGTAGGTGGAGTTGATCTTCGCCACGATGTCCGGCTTCGCCTTGAAGCGATTCGGGAGCTCGGTTTCAAAAACTTCTTTTGCGGTCGTAACGGCCATGGTTTGTCTCCTCGAAGCGCGAGATATCCGCGCAAAAACGTGATGCGCACATAACATCCGTTCAAACCGAGAGCAAGTGAGCCCGCCGCAGCGGCCGCAGCGCTGCCGATCGCTTCAAACATTTGAATCGAAGCTTGTTTTCGACATATGGTTGCATCTCGTTGACCGCGTGCCCAAGGACAGTGTTAGTGACCCGGAGATGCAAGATGAAACGTACGCGACTGGTGTTTGACGTTGTCGTCGCTTTCGTTGTCTGTTGTGTTGTTGCCCGGCAAGCAGCAGCCAATCCGAGCATCAACGAGGTATTTGAGGAGGATCAGCTCTGGAAGGGGAGTTACGCCTGCGGCGGAAGTCGCACCGACGTTCAGCTCAGAATAGAGGGTATTTTCGCCAACGAAGTGAGGGCGCTATTCGCCTTCGATTTTCGCGGGACCAAGGGAAGTTATTACGTCAGTGGTCAGTACGAGCCGGCACTACGGCAGCTGCGGTTGGTGCCGGGCAGGTGGGTGAAAAGGCCAGCAGAGCGTCGTAGCGTCCCCATCTCAGGCGTCGTCAGCGAAGATGGATTGGTGTACACGGGGAGAATCGACCTGCAAGGATGTTATGACTTCACCGTTTATCGTGAGGGCCCGGCTCTCGTGGTTGCCCCTCCACCCAACATTGCGCCAGTGGCTGAAGTGGGTACCGCGGGTACTGTAACCGAGCCCGGCGGTCCAACAGCCGAAGGCTCGCAGACAGCAAAGGGCGTCGGAGAAACGGCCGAGCAAACCGCAGTGAAGACCATACAGCCGCTGGGTGGTGGGGGAGATTTCGTCATTTTGGATCCCGTCATCAAGGCCGGTGAACCCAGACGCGAAGGCGGACAGCGCGACGTGTGGGTCGTGGGAACGCTGGTCAACAACGGCGAGCGAGATTTTCGGAAGGTAACGGTCAAGGTTTTCCTCAAGGTCGGCAAGCGGAACTTTCATGTCGCGGCGGAACTTCGAAACGTGTCGGCCGGAGGCAAGATGTCCTTTACGACGAAGCCAAAGAGAACAAAAGGGGAAGTGGTCTTCTCGGACAAACAGATAGTGGTGCGCGCTATCATCGCGAAATAGGCGACCAGAAACGCCGCTGGCAAGCAACGGCAAGGCCGCCGGACAAATGGGTTGAAGCAGCCATGATTCGAATGAGTCTTTGCACAGTCGTCGCGCTCATCGTGACAATCGGTGCCCAGTGTGTTCACGCCAAAAAGCCAGATACCGCGGTCATGCCCTTGACGGCGAAGGGCGTCGATAAGACCCTCGTAGCCGTCTTAGACGGCATCTTGGTCTCCGCCGTCATGCAAAGCGGGCGGTATCACGCTATTGGCAAGAGCGACATTGAAGCGCTGCTTGGTTTGGAAAAGGCCCGCGAGGTGTTGGCGTACGACGGCCCCACATGCTTGTCGGACATCGGCAACGTTCTAGGGGTCCCGTTTCTCATTACCGGAAGCGTCGGCAAGCTGGGCGAGAAGAAGATTGTTCTCACCCTTCAATTGCTCGACGTCCAAAACAGCAAATCGGTGAACACGATTTCGCATACGGCCAACAGCGATCCAAGCGCGCTTGATGTGGAGCTGCAAATGGCGGTGGCCAAACTGGTTGGCAGCAAGCCCCCAACCGTGACAACCCCCGTCGAGACGACACGTCCACTCCCCTCCGTGTCTACTGACAGCGCGGTAGCAAAGGCCGCGGGAGAGTATGCGGAGACGATTACTCGAGACCCAAAGCGCCTGCGCGTGCGCGCCACGGGGCAATCGATGCGTGGCGAGGCCGGCAGCCTTATGCGCCTCAATTGGTCAAAAAAGAAGGTCATGAAATTGGTGCGCGATGAGGCTTTGAATGCCCTGCAACTCGCTCCGTATGCACTGGCGCTCGATGCGGCTCAGGCTTTGGTGGATACTGCGACACAAGAATACGAGATAGATGACGACGGCAGTGTGACCTTGACCCTCGATCTGCACCTGTGACGTGTGCAAGCTCGCTTTGGCAATAATCAGTTTTGCGCCCAAATGCGCTATCACCACAGTGCGAAACTTCTCAGAACAGCTTGCAAGCGCAGAGGCCCGGTGTGTCCTCCCCTCGACACGTCGTGGCGCGCCTCTTGGAGCGCAGGCTGTCGCGCGCGTCAGGGGCCCATTCTTCTCATGGAACCATTCGCCAGGACCTATTGAGCAGTTGCCACAGTGCCTATTGACTCCCGCTCAGCGCCAGGGAAGACTTCGACGCTTCAAACTCACACTCTTTTGGGGTCAACAGATGAAGATTTCCAGCAGGTTTTGGATCATACTAATCAGTTCAATGACGGTCGTCGGATGTGCCGGGCCGGGGCGCTACGTCGATGTGAGCCCGGTTTACGATCCCGTACAGCAAGTCCATCAGAATTTCTTTTTGGAAAAAGGATTTCAAGCCAAGGACAAGCGCATCGCCATCATGGACTTCAAGGGTCGCGAGGGTCATGGCCAAGTGTTCGCGGATACCCTTGCCGCCGAGCTGTTCAAACAGGGATTAAAAGTCGTCGAACGCCAAAACGTCGATGTCATGTTGCAAGAGATGCGCATGGCACAAGCAGGCGCGCAGGCCATTTCCGACACCGAATTGTTGCGCAAGATTGGCCAGATGGCCGGGGTCGACATCATCATCGTGGGCGGCATTGTCGCCTATGATGAGTCAATAGAGGCACAACTTACCGCCGATAGGCCGGCTTTGCCGTTCACAATCATCGAAACGCCCACGCCAAAGACGGCAAAGAACAAAGAGGCCGCCCTGCCGCCAGGGTGGGTGGTGTATCGTTGGACGCCGGGGGCTTACAAGAAGGTCGCCGGCCTCCCCGTTTTCGCCAACATCTACGCATCGGCGCGTGCCATTGATGTCGCGACGGGCAAGATCGTCTGGATCGACACAGTGAACGTGCAAACCAGTGGTATCACCTCAGTGACCGGGCTGGAGCGATTGGGCCGCGTCATGGCGGGAAATCTCGCAGGCTCCAACTCCAAAACGGAGATCAAGTACATCTGGGATGGTGAGGAATTCGCATATCCCGCCAATTGGGACGAAGTGCAAGAAGCGTGGGGACGGTTCATGCAACAGCAGCTTGGGTTGTCGCAAGAGGTGTTGAAATAGGAATATGGGACAGTAGGGACGAGTAACATCTGATCACTTCGTCAGCACCTTTTCTCGGCTACTAAGGGCCACGCCGTTCTCGCTCGCTGGGCCCGCTGTGCGCCGCGGGGCCCCAAGGGCGTTGCGCCTCCCGCCGATCCGCCCAAAGGTCGGCCCAGCGTGAGGTCGTTCTATTGCCGCTTTGGCACCGCGGCAACGGGAAAGGAACCAGAGAAGGCGAAAGCTGAGCGGGAGTCACCAACGCTTGTTGGCATCATGTATGCGATTTGGCGAGACCAAACCAGGGCGGTTTTTGCCGTCGGGCTTGACCGCCAAAGAACGCAGCACCATAACCGACGACATGACTGACATCACCGTGGCAATTGACGGGCCAGCGGGTGCTGGCAAGAGCACTGTGGCGAGGACAGTCGCAGACAAGCTTGGCTACACGTTGGTCGACACCGGTGCCATCTATCGAGCGGTAGCCTTGTTGGCCAAGCGGCAAGGTGTGCCGTGGGATGACGACGACGGTTTGGCTGCCGTGGTCGGGCACCTCGACATTGCCTTTGAGCTGCGCGACGGCAAGAACCTAACCCTCATCGCCGGCGTTGACGTGAGCGACGATATCCGCACACCGGAAATCTCCACAGGGGCCTCCAGGGTCTCCGCCCGGCCAGTTGTGCGCAATGGCTTGTTGGCGCTGCAGCGCCAACTCGCCGGCCGTGGTGGCGCTGTTCTCGAAGGCCGCGACGTCGGCACAGTTGTCTGCCCCGACGCGCCCGTGAAGATCTATCTCGACGCCTCACCAGAGGAACGAGCACGGCGGCGGTGCGCCGAGCTCGACCTCAAGGGCCACGACGCGCGCTTTGATGCCGTTCTCTCGGAAATTCGCGAGCGGGACGCTCGTGATCAGGGCCGCGACCAGGCACCGCTCAAACCCGCCGATGACGCCATCATCCTCGACTCCACCAAGCTCAACATCGACGAGGTCGTAGCCCAGATCCTCGACGCGGTTCGCACGGCGATGCGTGGACTGGCCGGAAACTGACAACCCCACGCCCGTTCGCTTGCGTCGCTTTGGTCGACCCCATTTGGATTTTCGCGGCAGCGCGGGCACGAACCGCTCGCGTCCTTGTTCCTAGGGCTGCAGATTGATCAAAGTCTGCTCGTCGTCTGCGTCGATGTACTCCACGTCCCGTTCACGTCTGAACCAGGTGCGTTGGCGCCGCGCATACACCCAAGTGCTGTGGACGATTCGTTCAGCGAGTCCTATGACAGGCTCGTTCCCCAACACCACGCTCGCGGCCTCCCGATAGCCCACTGATTGCATCGGTCGGCAGTCCACCGGCACTCCCTGTTTCAGCAAGCCTGACACCTCGTCGAGGAGCCCCTGAGCCAACATCTGCTCCGTTCGCCGAACAATGCGTTGGCGGAGAATGTTAGATGCGCGATGCAATAAAACAACGCGCATCGGCACGAGCTCACGGGCAAAACCGTGGCGTGACCGCAAAATGCTTGCGGGCTCGCCGGTGTGCGCGTGTATCTCGAGTGCCCGGATGATGTGGACGAGATTTCTTGGTTCGGTGCTCTGTGCCGTCACCCAGTCGACCTCCTGCAGGCGTTGGTATAGAGCGCCGGGAGTCTCGGACTCCTGGGCCATGAGTCGTCGCCGCAACTCTTCGTTCGCAGGGGGGGCATCCACGAGCCCCCAACGCAGCGTGCGCAAATACAGGCCCGTGCCACCACAGAGGACCGGCGTTTTTCCCCTGCGCCTAATATCGTCAATGGCGGCGTGGGCCAGCTCGCGGAAACGTTGTGCGTCAAAGGGTTCATCAAATCCGACGACATCAATGAGGTGGTGCGGAACCTGCCGCTGTTCGAGAGCGGTGGGCTTCGCACATCCGATTGCAAAACCGCGATAGACCTGCACCGAGTCGCAACTGATGATCTCCCCACCCACTCGCAGGGCGGCATGCATCGCTGCCCCTGTTTTCCCAGAGGCAGTTGGGCCCACCACAGCAAGGATGCGGTTTTCTGTTTTTTCCCTGCCCTCCGCCATCAGGTATAGAGACCACCGTTGACGTTGATCACTTCGCCGGTGATGTACGCGGCGCCATCGGAGGCAAGGAACGCAACCACCGCCGCCACCTCCTCGGGCTTACCTGCGCGTTTGAGTGGAATGAGCGGTAGGATCTTCTCCTCGACATTCTGCTGCGATACCCCTGCCAGCATTTCGGTTTCGATAAATCCGGGAGCTACAGCGTTGACGAGGATGTTGCGGGCGGCAACCTCCAACGCCAGCGCTTTGGTTGCGCCGATCAAGCCAGCCTTGCTCGCGGAGTAGTTGACCTGACCGGCATTGCCCCGCAATCCCGCAGTTGAAGCTATACTGATGATCCGACCCGAGCGGCGACGCAACATCTGCCTAAGCACCGGGCGCGTCACCGAGTAGAAACTGCCAAGATTGGTGTTCAGCACTTTCTCCCAGGATTCGCGGCCCATGGTCGCAAAAAGGGTGTCACGCACCATGCCTGCGTTGTTAACCAGCACATCTGGGCACCCCGCTGAGTCCACCACCGCCGCGACTTTCGACTCCGCATCGCTACCGGCACTGACGTCGAGCTCGATGATTCGGGCCTCCCGACCCTTGCCGCGGATTTCCGCCGCGACCTCGTTGGCATCGTCAACACGAGACCGGTAGGTGATGATGAGGTCGAATCCATCAGCTGCGAGACGGATGGCGATGGATCTGCCGATCCCGCGGCTGCCGCCTGTGACCATGGCGAGTGGCATGATTACCTCCGAACAATCAAGACGAAGACGTGTTGTACATCCACCCCAATGCTCAACACCAGCGCCGAAATCTGCGCGCAACTACCTGCGCACGAGGAGGTCGTGCCGTAGCCGGTGCTCACTGTCGAAAAGACGCCGCAGTGTCAGAAGAATCGCCAGGGTCCCGCCAGCTGCTGTCGAAGCGGCAATGAGGAAGATGATGAGGATCTGGTAACGGGCAGCCATGTCAGGGGGAGTGCCACCGAGAAGCTGACCGGTCATCATGCCGGGGATGGTGACGATACCCACAACACTCATGGTATTGAGAATCGGAATCATACCTGTCCGCAACGCTTCCGCCGCGACTGGACGTGCGGCTTCCCACCAAGTGGCACCGAATGCCAACATGGCTTCGACCCGGTCGCGTCCCTCGTCGAGTTCAGCGAGGCAGCGGTCGAGGCCAAGACTGATGCCGGTAAGGCTATTGCCGAGTATCATCCCGAGAAGTGGAATCAGATAACGCGGCTCCCACCAGGGCTCGACTCCCACCAACACCGTAACAGCCAACAAGGTTGTCACCGTGGCCGACAGGGACAGCGCGAAGAAAGCATTGCGGCCGATGCCCCCATAGCTGCGCCCCACCCTGCGCACCGCCTCACGGGCGGCGAGGGAAATCATCAGCAGGCAAGTGGCACCAATAAGAAAGGGATTGCGCCACGCGAAGATCGGCACCAACAGGTAACCAAGCAAGAGCAACTGCACCACCGTTCGCAAGGAAGCGATCAAGAGCCTACGCTCGAGGCGAAGCCGTAGCCACAGAGACAAGCCGCCATTGATGGCGATGAGCGCGGCAGCCCCCGCCAGCCCCCACGCAGAGATTGGGACGGGACCCGTCACGGACTCAACTCCATCACCCGTGTTCCCACTCTTCTCGCTTGTTCCGCATCGTGGGTGACCCACACAGCGGTGCAACCTCGAAGAGTCCTCTCCACGGTATCGACGACTGCGGCGTCGAGGGCTGAGGTGGGCTCATCCAAGAGCAGCACATCGGGCTCTTGGGACAGAGCCATAGCCAACAGCAATCGTTGCTGCTCGCCCCCAGAGAGTTTTGCAAACGGTTGTTGCCAGTTCTCTTTGGCCATCCCCCAACCCTGTGCAATCTCGACGGCATCACGGCCCCGCCGATGCGAAGCAAACCCTTGCACCTCACGAAGAAAATCTAGGGCGCAGCCCCGCAGAGGTGCTGGTCTCTGGCCAACGTAAACCACCCGCGATCGCCAGGTCGGCACGCCCATTCGTGGGGGCGACAC
Source organism: Deltaproteobacteria bacterium RIFOXYA12_FULL_58_15 (assembly GCA_001798605.1). Lineage (GTDB taxonomy): Bacteria > Myxococcota > XYA12-FULL-58-9 > XYA12-FULL-58-9 > XYA12-FULL-58-9 > XYA12-FULL-58-9. The sequence continues at coordinate 30,159 of MGST01000291.1, forward strand.
GCCCTCGAGTTCGACTGAGCCGGCATCAGCGGGATCGAGCCATGCGAGTAGGCGCAACAGAAGCGTCTTACCTGCCCCGGATGGGGCCTGGACCACCACCACCTCACCGCGGTTCACGGTCAGTGAGAGATCACTGAAGAGAACGCGCTCTCCCACACGGCGAGTCAATCCATGCGCACAAAAATACACGCCGCAAGTTAAGCCTCGCGCGGTCTGCGCGCAAGCCTGGCAGTCGGTCACCTCGGTCACCGTAACAGTCGAAGACCGGGCAGCCCTAGATTCCCAAGCCTGTCTTGATGGCAGCGTCAACCCGATCTTGTCGTCCTGGCAGGTCAGTTAGGAAGCGTCAAGAAATAACCTGATCAGTTTCTTGGGTGGATCGTG
>MGST01000292.1 GCA_001798605.1 Deltaproteobacteria bacterium RIFOXYA12_FULL_58_15
CTTGGGCCCCTCCGGCACACGCATTCCCCGCTTCGTCCATAGCGTCTTCGACGGCACGCCTCGATTTGCTGAAGGTTTCAAGGTTGGCCTTGCCGCGGGCCATGTTGAGCGCGTCGCGGGCGTCCTTCATTTTTGCCAAGGCCTTGCCCTGGCAATCTCCTCCGGCACTACGCACTTGAGCCAATGCCTTGTTGACCGCCAACAGGCCATCCTTCAGATGGTTTGCTGCTTGCGCTGACTGCGCCACAGAGAGACAGACAATGATCGGTAGGAATAGCTCGACAGATTTAGGCATCATGATCCTCCGAAACGAGTGGATGCGGCACAGTAGCTCGCCCGTTCGCGAACGTCCAGACCACATCGCGTCGTCATTTACGACGTGTCGTAATGATATTTTCTAATATTCGATTCCCTACTCTTGTGCAAATCAACGCTAACACCCGTCCAATCCAAGAAAGGGTCGAAGGTGATTTGCATGAAAACACATGTATTTTTCGTCGGTAGCCTGTTGCTTGCTGCTGGTTGCGCCACGGCTCCCGGATTGCGCACCGAAGCGTCAACTTCAGGGATCCGCGCTGCGGAAGAGGTAGGGGCGTCGAAGGTTCCTCAGGCTGCGCTGCATTTACAGCTCGCTAAGGAGGAACTCGAGCACGCCAAGGGGTGGGCTGCGAACGGTGACAAAGACAGAGCCGCGTCACTTTTGCTCAGGGCCGAATCTGACGCCGAGCTGGCTGTCGCGCTATCTCGCGAGGATGCCGAAAAATCAGAGGCTCTAGCTGCCATTGAACGCGTGCACAGCCTCCGACAGGACAACAACAACTAGAAGTCATACGAAAGGAATATCCCATGAAGACGAACAATCTTGTCATCATCGTCGCGTGTGCTGGCTTCTTCAGCAGTTGCGCGACCACAGTCCCCAAGGAACTTGTCAACGCCCGCACAGCGTATCAGCAGGCGAGAAACGGGCCGGCAACCAAAGTTGCCCCCGCGGAGTTGCATGTAGCGTACCAGGCGCTTGCCAAGGCTGAGCAATCGTTCCAAAAGGATCCCGACTCGTATCTGACACGAGATCTCGCGTATGTTGCTCAGCGCAAGTCAGAGCTGGCAGAGGCGACCGCTTCCATCACCGTTGAGCAGGAGAGCCAGGCTCAGGCGAAAGATGATTACCAACAGGCGCAAGGACAGATCATCTCGCAGACAAAGAACGACTTGGACGAGACGCGCGGAGCACTAGCTGCGTCGGAGCGCACGGGTGCAGCCACGAAGAAAAACCTGAATCAGACACGCACGGAGCTTGCGGCGTCGGAACAGAGTGGCGAGAGGACGGCTGAGCAGCTCGATATCGAAAGGCAGGCCCGAATATCGGCGGAAACCAAGCTTGCCGGGGCTATGGAAGACCTCGCCGCAGTTGCCGCAGTCAAAGAGGAAGCCCGCGGGGTGGTGATCACGCTTTCGGGTGGCGTGCTCTTTGTTTCGGGCAAGTACGATTTGCTGAACACGGCAAAGACCAAGCTGGACCAAGTTGCGGAAGCCTTGAAGGTTCAGGATGCCGACAGAACGATGGTCGTTGAAGGGCACACTGACAGTCAGGGCTCGGACCGTACCAACCAGCCTCTTTCGGTCAACCGCGCAACCGCCGTGCGTGACTATCTTGTGTCCCAAGGAGTTGCACCAGAGAAGATCTCTGCCGTGGGAAAAGGATCGGGCAGTCCGATTGTTGACAACAAGACGGCCGAGAACCGAGCCAACAACCGCCGGGTCGAGATCGTCATCCAACGCGAAGCACAAACGTCCAACCAATAGTCGCACCGCCCACCACGACCCCCGCGGTCCAAACGATCAACGAAGCACGGTTTGGGGCTAAATTCTCCAGGCGAACGCACCGGCCACGACCGCTGCAAAGACCCAGGCGCGACGTGGCGATGATCGTCGAGCCAACATGTTATCGATTGACGTCAGGATATCCGCGTAGCTCTGCACACGTCGTCTTGGCTTGGGCTTGAGCATGGACAGGATGAGGGAGCGCACTCCAGTTGGCACTGTCGCGGACATGGCGTCGATACGAGGCGACCGTGCGGTTTTGCGACGGTACATTTCGTCGAGCGAGAGGTGGCCCGGAAACGGGTCTCGACCGTGCACCATGTAATAAAGGGTGCACCCCAAGGAGTAGATGTCAGCGCGATGGTCACCATGGCCACGCATTTGCTCGGGGCTCGCGTAGATGAGAGATCCCACACCCAACCCGCTGTCCGTGATGCGGCCGGCAGCAACGGTCTCACGCGCAATGCCAAAATCGGTGATCTTGGCGACGTTGTTGTGGTCGAGAATGACGTTTTCGGGCTTCACATCGCGGTGCAGAATACCGGATTGTTGCATGGCGGCCAGGGCAGCGGCCACCTGTCGGGTCACAGCGAGTGCCGCCACAGCCGCCATGGGTCTTTCCTCGCACGTCTGACGAAGATTCTGGCCCTCCACCAACTCCATGGCGATGAAATGAACGGCGCCCTCCCTCCCGGCCGCAACGACCGACACCACGTTGGCATGACGCACCCGAGCGGCGAGGCGGGCCTCGCGCGTGAAACGACCGACGGCAACCTGGTCGTCTGCCAAACTCGGGTTCAACACCTTGAGGGCTACGGCTCGCGCCGTGCGCGTGTCCACCGCCGAATAGACGACGCCCATGCCACCAGCGCCGATCCTCTCGCGGATGCGATAGTTACCGAGCATCCTTACGGGAGTTGCCTGACCAGCGCCTCGGAAACCAAGTCGGTCGGTTCGAATCTGCACAACGTTCGGTTTGACCGCGTAATCGTCGGCACCTAGATGCAGCGCCTTGATGACGTCCTCGACCTTGTCCTTTGCCACAATGATCGTCACAGGCAAACCGACAGCGTTGTGCTCGTGCCCAACCTGCTCGTCCCCTGCGACGGTGTTGTCGTTCCGCGGCAGCATGATGTCGAGCATCACATCATCCACGCCGTTGTGAGCCACAAACCGCTCTATGCCCTGTCTCTCCTCAGCTTGCATGGCTCATCGCCCGGGCGTCGCTCAGCGGCGATTTCGGTGCCCGTTCCTATGCCCGTGTCTGCGCCCGTAGAAATGCCTGTACTGTTGATCGTTCGCACGATGACCAAACAGAAGGGAAGGCTCATTGTCGTAGTGCTGCCACCTGTTACCGTCACGGTAGTACCAGCGGTTCTGGTACCAATATGCGGCGTGACCTTCGTAGTACACGGGCCGTGAAGTCGCGATGAACCACGACGGTGGTCGGATTACCACCTCGATTTGACCTAGCGCAGGTATGGCGACGAGACACGACAGCATCGCGGCTCCGCAGAGAATTCTCTTCCACGTGATGACAGGGTTTCGTCTCATGGGGATCCTCCCTCTGTTGGATCGGCCGCCTGCTGAAGGTTCGCTTGCTCCCGAAGATAGGCGGAAAACTTCACCCGCTGTTCCTGCGTCAATGCAGGAGTCACGCTGGCGTAGAAGAGCGTCATCCGTGTCGAACCGTAGGACGCGAGAAGGGCATTCGCATCCCCGACGATCGACTTCGCGTCGAAAGACTCTGCGACGAAGGTTGAAACAAAGGCTTGCAGAAATCTATCCACCTCCTTGCGGTCAAACTTGACTGCATGACCGGAGGACGCTGTGTCGAGGGTGTTCGAGATCCTCTGGACCTGTTCCGCCGTGAGATCTAGCTCGCGCACGAGGTTGCCGAGGCGACGGCCATGCTTCTGGCTGTTTTCCTCGCCGTCGTGATTAACGTGCCGCCAGACCTCCCAATGCGCTTCAACCTTGTCGACCAGCGCCGCACGTTCGATCGGCGACAGGATACCGTGGAGCTCATTTAGAGCATCGACCCTGCAATCCTGCGCTGCAACAGCGGCATTCAACTGGACCACGGCCGTGTCCGCCTTCATTGTATCCACTGTCCCGGCGGCGACATCTTCCGCGAGGGCGAGTAAAAGTTTGTTCTTGATGTCTCGCGCCGGCGCCATGCATTCATACAGATCACGCTGCAGTTTTTCGACCGCGGGGCGCTTGGCATCGTCTTCGCCCAAGGTGTCGAGGCTCAACGCAACAAACTGCGTCACGCCGCCGAGGTGCTGATGTCGGTGGTGCTCCTCGAGGTCGAGTGCAGCCTCATCCTCGGCCGTCTGCTCACCCACCATTTGCTCGCCTTTGGGTGTGGCGGAAGTTTCGCAGCCGCCCAGACCAAACGCAGCAATGATGGCCAATTTCGTCACAACAGGTCGTCTCATGTTCGCTCCATTTGTTTGAAGTTCAGTTATTGTTAGAAACGGTACACCCAGCTCAAGACCCGCTGATTCTCGGGCATCGTCTCTCGCTGGCTGACCGCTTCATTGTCGCGGTTTGCCCTTACGATCACCTGAACCACACCCGCACCCACGCCCACAATGGCGCCACCGCCGGTCCACCAAGCGAGGTCGACCGAGTGGCGGTCACCGGAGTCTTGTAGCAAGTAGATGGCGCCACCGATGAGAAAGCCCACCAGTGCGCCACCCAGGACGTTGGCGGCAATGACCAGCGTGTAGCTGGTGTCATTCGGCGACGAGTCCACGTTCACGTTCTTGGTGGTCTCAGCCAACAGTAGATCCGCGATCGATGGATAGAATTGAATCTCTCGGTTGGCAGGGTCGGTCGAGACCGATCCCGCGGGTGTATAGGTGGTGCTCGCGACAGCGGTACCTGCCGTCAATGCGACAACGGTGAACAGAGATGCAAAGCGTAACATGGGGTCTCCTTGGTCAAAGCGTGATCCGCTTGTTTGTTGGCGAGGATATTACCGAGGACAAACATCGCTCGACTATGAGGAAATCACATTGGCTGCCGTCGCAAATAGCGACAAGCAACAATGCGATGACCATCGTCGACGTCACCGGCTTTTCAGAACCAAGCAAGGGATTGAAAGAAGCCGAGGTAAACAGTCAATGGCCGAGTGCGAGCGCCGGAGCAATGTACGAGCGGAACTCCGAAATCCACTGTCACCACCACGGGCAAGACACCCAAGGCATCACCAATGAAACGCAGGCCGTAGCCAACGTCGGCAAACCAAGTACGCGCGCAACCTCGAGGATCGTCGACGTCGAGAGCCACGCCGTCGGCAAACAATGCCCCCTCCCATCGGGTCCAGGTCACCACCCCTCCGAAATCCGTATTCGCATCCCCCGCCAAAAGATGACGATACTCGCCGGTCGCGACGAATCTGCGACTGCCTCGGGCGTCGTCCCGGAGGTAGCCACGGCCCGCATGGTAGAGATCGCCAACGCTGAGAAGTTCCTGCGGTGGGGTATCACCTAGGTTCAAATCGCCGCGCAGCCGGCCTACCAAAGAGTGGCCGAAGGCCAAAGGCAGAATGCCGAGAACCGCCCCACCAAAATTAGCGAAGGTGTACGGGTCACCCTTCACTCCTCGGCCTATGGTCCAGGCCGCGTGCGCGGTCCAACCCTTGCCGGTGAAAGACCAATAGGGGGTGAGCCGGTCGTCGAAGCGATAATGGGCGAGCAGACTCAACTGGTCCCCGGGCAGAATGTTTGCGCCCTCTCGCCGCAGCCGTTCATAGCCGACGGACAACCCGACTTGATGTGCCAAGACCAAAGGCGTGACCTCGGCTCCGAATCCCCAGGTCGCCCCTGTGGCGAAGCCCAACTTGGTGGGGCCGTACGCGGCGACGTAGTCCCAACGCCAGCGCAGGTCGTGCAACCGCCGCAGGGAAAAGCTCGCCACCACGTCGAGCTCAGTGTTTGTGGCCGAGACAGCTCCGGCGAGGCCGGAGAGCATGAATCGCCAGCTCGGCGGTTGTTGGTTGTCGAAGCGGGATCCCTGCCCCGCGGTTTGCCATTGCTCCACCAGCCGGTGCTCGGGGTCGAGCACGACCTGCGCAGCCGGCCCCAGCGCCGCGAAACGCAGCTCACCCGGCCCGAGGCGTTTCTGGCGGTGTGTCACACCTGCGGCGTCAACAACCTCGACGGTGACGGGCTCGACCACTCGCGCTGCATCGGGCCCCGACGCTTCGACGATGACGACGATCGACTCCTCCGCATCCACCTGCCGCACCGAATAGTTGACCTGCGGGTAAGACGACAGCCAGGTGACCAACCACTCCTCGAGTGGCCTGCCGGCTTGGATGCCAG
>MGST01000293.1 GCA_001798605.1 Deltaproteobacteria bacterium RIFOXYA12_FULL_58_15
CTCGAGGGTCTCATTGCCCAGCTCGAAAAAACAGTGCGCGAGTCCATGAGCAGTTTCGACGCAGCCAAAGCGACTGTTGACAAAGTGCAGGAGAGTCGCCAAGAGCTGCTCGAAGACGCCAAGCGGGTGAACGATGACTATCGCAAGCTCGCGAACAAACTGAGCGGCGAACGCGATGCCCTAGCCAACGAGCTTGCCGCACAACGCAGTCAACACGCCGCCGAGACCAAGAAGCAGTCGCAGACCTTCACCGACCTGCAGCGGGACCTCGAGCGGGAGCGCCAAGAAAACGGACGCAAGCTGCAGGACGCGTTGCACACGGCCACGCAGGCACAGAAGAAAGTGGACGAGCTCAACGTCCAGCTGCGCGAAGCCCTGGATTCCCGGGACCGCATTGCCGAGCGGGTGCGACGAGTCGAGGAGAATCTGGAGCACACGGTGCTGCCGCTGCGTGAGGAGCTCGATACCATTAGGGCACGAGAGGCCAAGCTTCAAGCAGAGCTGGTCAGCGCCCGCAAAGAAGTACAAGCTCTGAAGCTCCTCGCCCGCCCCCCATCCCGATACTGAGATGCCATTGCCATGAGCGAGCCAACCATCATCTCCAGCGCGTCGAGGATGCGCGAGTGGGCCAACGACCATCGCCGCGCCGGTCGGCGGATTGCGCTCGTCCCGACGATGGGGTTTCTGCACGAAGGTCACCTTTCCCTCGTTCGAGAAGCCGCGAGACGGGCCGATGTCACGGTGGTATCGATCTTCGTCAATCCCACGCAATTCGGTCCCAACGAGGATCTCGCCACCTACCCTCGGGACCTTGAGGGTGACATTGCCAAGCTCGCTGACCTGAACGTTGACGCCGTTTTCACCCCAACCCCTGACATCGTCTATCCCGCCGGGTTCGATACCTACGTGGTGCCAGACACCTTGGCACGACCGTTGTGTGGTGTGTCACGCCCCCACCATTTTCGCGGTGTGGCCACCGTCGTCCTGATACTCCTGCGCCTCACCCGTTGCCAGGTGGCCATCTTTGGCAACAAGGATTATCAGCAGCTCCAGATCATTCGGCACATGAGCGCCGATCTCTGGCTCGACGTCGAGATCATCGGCGCTCCCATCGTCCGGGAGCGCGATGGCCTTGCCATGAGCTCGCGCAACGCCTACCTCTCCACCGACGAGCGCAAGCAGGCATTGGTTCTCTCGCAGGCCCTCGACGACGCCGAACGGCTGGTCAAAAATGGCGAGCGTGACGCCCGCAGAGTTCTCGAATCTGTCCGCACCATCATTGGCTGCGCCCCCAACGCCCGAATTGATTACACCGAAGTCGTCGATGCGAAATCCCTATCCCCCACGGAGACGATACTGCGCCCTGCCGCTTGTATGTTGGCAGTGTTCATAGGCAAGACCCGACTCATCGACAACCGCACACTGACGCCACGAGCCTCTCAATAATGGCTCAGAGCGGCACGTTGCCGTTACGCTTGTACGGCAGCTCCTCCCGTTTGTCGGCAATGGCACGCAGGGATTGACAAAGCACCTTGCGCGTGTCGGCGGGTTGAATGACCGCGTCGAGATAACCACGCGCCTGTCCAACTCCCGGATTGCAGAATTTCGCGTTGTACTCGTCGGTAAGCTCCACAGCTCGGGCCAAGGGATCGGGATGCTTGGCGAGGTCCTTGCTGAACAGAATTTCGACGGCCCCCGCCGCACCCATCACCGCGATTTCCGCTGTCGGCCAAGAGAAGTTGAAGTCACCGCCGACGTGCTTGCTGCTCATCACAATGTAGGCACCGCCATACGCCTTGCGCAAAATCACGCTCAGCTTCGGCACAGTCGCTTCGCAGTACGCATAACAGAGCTTGGCCCCATGATCGATGATGCCGTTGTGTTCTTGCTCGCGACCGGGCAAAAATCCAGGCACATCAATGAGAGAGATGATGGGCAAACCAAAGGCATTGCAGGTACGGACAAAACGTGCTGCCTTACGTGAGGCGTCGATGTCGAGGACGCCAGCAAGGATGGCAGGATTGTTGGCGATGATGCCGACGGGGAAGCCGCCGAGTCGAGCAAAACCGACACTCACGCTCTGAGCAAAACGGGCTCGCACCTCGAGGAAACTCTCGCGGTCGAAAACCTCGGCAATGACGTCGCGAACATCATAAGGTTTCTGACGTGCCTCGGGAACGATCAACTCGAGCCGCTTGCACAACCGCCAGGGCGGATCGCGCTCGGGATCGGGGGCGACAAAGGGTGGTGACTCCATGTTGTTGGACGGAAGGTAGGTCAAGAGCTTGCGGGCAATCTCGAGTCCGTCGATTTCACTTGCGGCAAGAAAGTGGGCGACACCGGAGCGCGTTGCATGCATTTGCCCGCCGCCGAGGGTCTCTGTATCGACGTCCTCGTGGTTCACGGCTTTGACGACCTTGGGCCCTGTCACAAACATGTATGATTTCTTGTGAACCATCACGACAAAGTCGGTGAGCGCTGGTGAATAGACTGCGCCTCCAGCGCAGGGTCCCATCAACAGGGAGATCTGCGGAATGACCCCAGAGTATTTGACATTGCGGCGAAAAATCTCACCATAACCACAGAGGGCTTCAACCCCCTCCTGGATGCGCGCACCGCCAGAGTCATTGATGCAAACCACAGGTTTGCCAGCGCTGCCGGCGAGATCGAGGATTTTGGTGATCTTGTGCGCGTGTGCTTCCCCAAGAGAACCGCCAAGAACAGCCCTATCTTGAGCATAGGCATACACCGTGCGGCCATTGATCTCGCCAAATCCACAGATGACGCCGTCACCCGGGATTACCTTGCCGTCCATGCCAAAATCACGGCCCCGGTGCGTCACACCGGCGTCAATCTCCATGAACGTTCCTGGATCGAACAGCTGCTCCAAACGCGACCGTGCGGTGAGCTCGGCGCCACGCACCGGTTCGGCGTTGCTCACGCCAACGCCAGCCACCACCACTCCTGGAGCGATCCTCGACACGACGTCCCGCTTGATGATTGGAGCCGTCCCCGCTCGGGTCGTCTTGTCTTGCATCATGGCACTCCATTGCCGTCGCAAACACTCGGGTATGTCCCAAGCGATCGACAAATTACTGCTGAATGTTAAAAATCGCCCCGCGGCGTCCCGCCCCTGGGTACCCTCGGGGTCGACGAGCTGTTGGCAGAACCCTATATACGGTCGCGAACATCACGCAACAACAAAATCGCGCGACGTAGCGAGCATGCCCGCTACGCGGGGTACATCGAAAATCCGAGCGCGTTGGCAACGCCCGCCATGCGGGTGTCAAAAGTGGCCAACCGCAATCCGGCGCAGCGTTGCAGCAAATAATGAAATGACGACAGATGCAGAGCGTCAAGGGTCCGCACCGGCTTTGGGAATGGCTCCAATGCCCGTTTCAATACGGTTGGCACCATCTCCAAAAACGACAGACGAAGAAGAATGCCACGTGCCGCCTCCCCATGGGAGTCACCACAACCATAGGCAAATAGGCGAGTCCAAAGCTCGAACTCGAGTAGGCGACTGCAAACCAAGGTCTCCTGCCACAACGATGCGTCGGGGCGCCTGTCCTCACTGAGCAGCTCGGCCAAGACTATCGATGTGTCGACGTAGATCATCGCTGTTTCATCCGATAGTCAGATCCATTGTGAACAATCATCGTTCCCCTCGATCGGTTTCGAGATCGGCAAGCATCTCGTCGAGGCTCTTGAGCTTGGGTGAGTCTGGCGGCGGACCCGGTGGCATCACTGCCGGAGTAAGCACACCCTCTCGAATAGCGGCGGCCAACATGGCATCAGCCAGCAATGGACTGCGGCTTTCCCTTGGCGGCACGAGCTCGGCGACAATCCGATCATGATTGGCGATCAGCACCACCTCCCCGCCGGCAGCTAGGCGGACATACTCGCTCAGCCTGTCTTTCAACACTTTGAGTCCCACAACCCGCATCCAGCAAAAGTAGCCTCTGGTAGCTACTTTGTAAATGAAAGTTTCAAAAGAATTCAGCGATCGAGGCGAAACCAACTCCACATTCCTGTAAACACGAATAAATCTTTATAGTTAGCGATGCCATCAGGATGCACCACGAGGTTTGGTAGGGTTCCACTTACCGGCGCAATGTCTCCACCGGTTGCCCCCCAGATTGTGGCAGAGGTACTTCCCCAGTTTGCTGCCAGCGTGTCGAAGTCACCCAGATCGATGTCCCCATCCCGGTCAAAATCGCCAATGAGATGGTTCGATCGGGTGTCAACGTCGCAGTGGGAGAAGGCTGTCAACCGAATCCCACTGAGGTCCGAGCGCTCGAGATAGACGGCGTCCGTATCAAGGACAATGTCGTCCGCGATGGCTGGATCCTCCGTCCCGTCAATTGCCAAATCCGGCGGCGCTTCGCCCGTCAGGGCAAATGTCATGATGGCGACAACGCCGGTTCCATCGGTCCCCTGATTGTGGTTGCGTGCAACGTCGACTTCGAGGATTCCCCGGCCAGGCGCATGGTTAACGCCGTAGTTCATCACCGGCGGTGCCGAAGCGTCCCGACCCAAGAGCTCCCCGACTTCAACGTGGCGAAGCTCGAGATAGGAGGGATCAAAACTCATAACCAAGTGCGCCGCATGCAAACCACTCACCGAATCGGCGACGACAGAAACAGCCAGCTCGGAACCCACCGCGGCGATGACAAAACCAGGCTCGAGTCGCAACGCCCCACCCTCCACGAAGTACCGGCCACTGTCCTCCCCTCCCTTCTCGCCGTCGCTCACTTCGACCGCAATCTGTCGCCAAGAGTTGTTGCGCTCTGCTGTTGGGGTCTCACAGCGCAACCGATAGCGATTGATGAGTACCTCACCCATGTCGTCGAGCACCTCTCCGAAGGAAGATCCGATGTCAAAGAAGCGCCCTCCACTCTCAACAACCAACGGTTGGTAGGCAACCTGCAGCTCTGACGGGAGAACCGCAACCAATTGAATGTTGTTGGCCGCCAAGGTTTGCGCAGTCTGCGCCATCGTCGTGGTCACTTCGTTGTACGTTTCGTCGGTGGCGAGCACGAAGATCCGCTCAGCCTGTGGCCGCAAAGGCAAAGACAAAGCCGTGGCGATTGCGTCGAGCGGGTTCTCCACCACCCCGAACTCCTCGAGGGGTTGCCCGCGCACCCAGGAACGGAACTCACTGCTATCGCTGGTCATCCCGTGCATCGCCACCACCCCCTCGGCATAGGCCACGAGCCCAAGTCGATAGTCGATGCCTGATCCTGCGAGCGCGTTGGCGAACCCGAGAACATTCTCCTTGAGCGCGGCGATCTCTTCCGCCATGGAGCCGGTCACATCAAGGACAAAGACGATGTCTGCCGGAACAACATGATAGCCATCGGCAATCTCGGTCACTTCGCACGCGAGCATCGCCACACCATCCTCTGTGACGCGAAAGCTCGTCGCATCGAGATCGGGTACACAATGCCCGGTTGCCCGATCAGTGACCGATAGCAACATCGACACCCACGGGAAGGCGCCAATGTCGATGGTGTTGATGGCAACGCCGAAGCCCTCCAGAGACTGCGGTATCGGCGGAACTTCGATGTCCCGTCGAGCAACGTAGACCTCCGTGTCGTTAATGGCCTTTGCGGCAATTTCCAAAGTGTACCGTGCCGCACCCGCGGATCCCTGCAGATAGCCGTTGGCAATGGAGAAGGCTGCGAGTTTCTCTAAGGCGACCACGCCGACGTAGGAGACGGCGTCAAGCTCGGCGATGCTGTCGAAAAGGTCATCGTCAGTCGTCCCCAATCGTTCGTCCGGACCGTCACGATGGGCAATGATATTGAGGGCAGCGCGGGAGTCGAGCCCAGCCTGAACGTCGAGCCGCACCACATCGGTGAGCGGATCATTGACCAAATCGAGAACCGCAAAGGCTGCGGGCGTCCCTTCGCTCAAATCGATGGGGCCGTTCGCCCCACCACCATTTTCATCGACCCTGATTTCCCAGGTGGCCATGGCCGTGGCACCGGGATCGATGTCACCGAGAAACACCGTGGGCCCCGGCGCGACCAAGCTCAAACCGAGCGGCAGTGTCAACGTGGTCTCGACCTCTT
>MGST01000294.1:0-1696 GCA_001798605.1 Deltaproteobacteria bacterium RIFOXYA12_FULL_58_15
ACAGTGTGTGGATTGGCACCTATCAGGCCGGCGCTGGCTTGATCCTGGTTTCAACCGAATTCATGGGGATCACCCGTTTCGAGATCAATGCTGACGCGGGTGTCCGTTTCCTCGACCCAAGTGGCGACTTTCCCCAGGGCGACGGCGGTACCCGCAATGCATTCTCATTTTCTCTGAATGCCGGTGGCGGTTTCAAGTACGCCAAATACACGCTCGAATCGGGTTCGTTTGTTTCGATCTCTGGGTTTGACGAGCCGATCTCTGGGGGGGCGCTGGTGTTGTCGGTGACGCCGGCGTACACCTATCTGAGCTTCAACCCGATCGATCCGGAGACCATGGCGCAAGGGGGGTGGGGCCTCACCATCGGTCTTCGCGTTGGCATCGAGCTCGGCAAGATCCCTCCCGATGTCCCCGAGTTCAACATCGGCGGCACCCGCACCAGCGATGAGGCAGAAAGCGACAGCTTTGGCTTTTTGATCACCCCGGTGGTCGGTATAGAGTTCCCGAAATTCAATCCTGGTACGGCCAGCTTCTCGAGTTTCACCATCACCGGTTCTTTGTGGCCTTGGCCGCTGATGGCGAGCATTGCCCTGGGAGGAACCTTCGAGTTTGGCGGTTCGGGGGGCGGCTCGACCAACTGGTAGCGACAATCAGTCCCCGTCGTTGGTGGTATCCCAAATATGCAAGGGACGTCTAAATGGCGATGGCCGCCCGAGGACGGCAAAAGCGACGATGACGAGGATGAGGTAGGCTAGGCCGACTCCCACCATCCACCAAAACAGCTCAGGTCGATTCTGGGTGACGCTGTAAACCGGCAGATTGAGCGAGAGCACCAATGGGATGACCACCGCGAGGGTAAGGGGGGCCTGGATCATGTAGTCGGAAGCGGCGGGACTCTTGAGCTCCGGATCGACCGAACGCAACAGCGCAAGGCCCGTGGCGATGGTGCCGGTCGAAGTGCCGAAGATGAGCAGTGTGCGTTCCAGACGATGATCGGTGAAAACGCGGGAGCAGATCCACGGAATGGAGGCAAGAGCGACGACGCCCGCCACCGTGGTGGTGATGAGAATGGGTAGCCAGTATGCCTGGACGAGGACCAGTGAGATCGCGCCTAGGGCGGCGGTGACCATCAAATCGACAGAGGCACCGGAGATCCGGGTGAGGGTGTCGTTGTCGAGGGTGTGATCAACTTTGGTGATCACCGCGAACTTTCTGACGACCAGAGCAACGATTGCCGCGAAGACGAAGCTCAGTCCCCACAGATTGACGGCGAGATCGTAACCCATTTTGCCGGCAAACCCGAGCAAGTAAGTGATGAGCTGGAGCAGGAGAAAAGTCAGAAGATAGATGACAAGCACAGCGGCGAGGTGAAAGGACATCGAGTCGATAGCTTCTGACGACGTGGTGAGCTTTGCGCTGGAAGTAGGTTGCGTACCGCGCGGATACACTCCCGGGTCGCGCCAGGTGCTGCTGCTCACCTGGCCATTGCGTAGCCAACCGCGTCGGATGCCGACGTTGACGAGCAACATGCCGCCAAAGCATGACCACAAAAAGCCAATGGCCGCGAAGGTCAAACCAAGATCTCCGGCACCGGTGAATCCGTACTGTTCCCAGCTCGATCCGATGGCCAGCGCTTGCCCTGGGCCCTGGGCAAAACCGAGGGGCAAGAGCAATCCGAATGATGGGAAGAGGTTGG
>MGST01000294.1:1725-5961 GCA_001798605.1 Deltaproteobacteria bacterium RIFOXYA12_FULL_58_15
AGCAACAAGCCGATGAGAACCTGCAGCGCGAACTGGGAGATGATCGCGACCGAGGTGCCAAAGATTGCCCTGTTGACTCCGCTTCGTTTCTTCTCTGGTGCCCTCAGGCTCAGGGAAATGTAGGACAGGCTCAACAGGTGATACGCGAGGCTCTTGAGTCCATCAGTCGAAAGGGTGAGCGCGGGACCCACGAGATTGTAGAAACCAAGTGCGAGAAAACCGGCGGTCAACGCGTTGGGGACTAGGAATCGCTGCAAGAGTCGGACTTTCGTGCGCAGAAGCGTGGCCAATAACAAAGTGCCGGAGATGATGCCCAGGTCGATGGGCAGGCTCCAAGTGAAGCTCATTGTGTTGTCCCCCACGGCTCAGCTGATTTCATGTTCCTGGACATGGAACCGAATCAGGCAAAGTGGAGGCTATATCCCAGGGTGGCTCACGCTGCAAAATAGACCGGCAGGTGATTTTCGCCACGCTCTTTGACATGGGCCACAAACTCGGCAGAGGGCTCGATCATGAAGCCGCGAACCAGCGATTGTTGCATCATGAGAATGTCGGTCACGGGGGAATCGCCAAATGCAAACAGAGGTGGACAGCCGATGAGGTTGCGCACCATTGTGTCTTTGCCGATTCCGAAGACGTCGGGCACGGTGCCGGTGAAAACACCGTTCCGCACTTCAGCATCGGCGGCGAAGACATGTTCTGGGTCAATGCCGAAGAAG
Organism: Deltaproteobacteria bacterium RIFOXYA12_FULL_58_15; assembly: GCA_001798605.1. Taxonomy (GTDB): domain Bacteria; phylum Myxococcota; class XYA12-FULL-58-9; order XYA12-FULL-58-9; family XYA12-FULL-58-9; genus XYA12-FULL-58-9. The sequence goes on from MGST01000294.1 coordinate 2,445, forward strand.
GCTGAACCGAGCTCAACGAGAAAGGTGAGTCCCGCCGAGAGGACGTACACCTCGACACCGCGGTTCCTCAGGGTCGTGATGATGTCTCGTGCCGAGTCGCCCGGACCGTCGCTCGGGTCGAAGGCGTTGTTCTTGTAAGGTTTGGCACCGAGCTCAAACATCTGTTGGGCCAGTTTGTGGGCTCTGCTCACGGGCAAATCACGAAGGGCGGCGCAGCAGACGAAGTGGACATCGCTGGTTTTGAGCTTGCCCATCTCTTTGAGAGCGAATGCTCGTTCCACCATGCTGTTGGTATCGAGGCGACGGAGCTCCACTTTGGATAGGTTGTCGCCGGCGCGTTTTGCGAGCTCTCGCGCCACGGCGGCGCGGCTGGTGGGAGGGTATCCCCTCTCCTTGGCGACATATGCGCTGAAGGATAGGAAGATGTCACCGCGCATCAGGGTGTTGTCGAAATCAAACACGGCAATAGCGGGTACCCCCGAATCTTTGAGTGCGGAGACATCGATCTCCTCGAGGGCGCTGATGAGCTGTCGGCTGGTGATCTCGTCGTTGGCCGGCAACTTGAGATTGATTGCTGCTGCGGCACTGGGGGACCGCAGTTTTCCGAGTGTGCGCCGTGCCATGTTGAGGTTGACGACGTAATCACTCGAGCGCGTTAGCATCAGGCTCGATGCATCTTTGCAATGGGACCTGTTGAGGTTCAGATCCGAGGTCTGAGGTTCGGGCCATTTGAGTGGGGGTAGCGGTTTGTCGGTCTTCTCGGCCTCCTCGGCCTTCTCACCAAGACAGGCAATTCTCGGCCAAATGGCGGCCAAGTCCGGAAACAAATTGACACCAGAGGACTCCATGACTTGGATTATCGTGTGTTAGATCAAACAGTTGTGTTGTTATGGGCGGATTTGGCGATCTGGACCTGCAGGTGTCTCAAAGGTAGTGTACCGGCCGCAGGAGCGGCTGGAGGCAAGATGCGAGAAGAAGTGTTGGAGTTGTGGCCAGAGCTCGAGTGGATCAAGGGTGCGGATCTTCGTGAAAGAACGCTTTCGACCTGGATCAAGGCGTTTGAGCTCAGTCCTTTGGAGCCGAAGGATCTCGAAGAGATTCCGTTCACGCTGTTGGTGCCACATTGTCCGGCATCCTTTATGGAGCACAAGCGTTGTGTCGTGCACGTTGCACGTAAGGCCGCCGAATCGATGCAAGAGCATCTCGGCAGGGCGCTGCCCATCGACATGGACACGGTCATCGCGGGTGCAATTTTGGCGGATGTCGGCAAGCTTCTCGAGTACGAGAAGAAAGACGGCAAAGCAGTGCAGAGTGATCGCGGCAAGGCGTTGCGGCATCCATTTACCGGAGTTGGCTTGTGCATGATGTGTGGTGTGCCCGATGCGGTGGCTCACATTGTTGCTGCGCACGCTGGTGAAGGGGACTTGGTGAAGCGCAGCACAGAGGCGACCATCGTCCACCACGCGGATTTCATGACCTTCCTGCCGTTCAAGAATCTGGTGAAATAATTCCATTTGCGACTGTGCCAGTCGTCTAGAGGCATGAAATGGGACAGACAGTTGTTGAGAAGATTGCCCAGGGTCATATGGTCCGTGGGCCGACGGGGAGGCCACTCGTCGCAGGAGATTTTCTGAGCATTCGACCGAAGCACATCCTCACCCACGATAACACCGCTCCGGTGATGAAGAAGTTTCTTTCCATCGGTGCACCCAAGGTGTTCGACCCCAAACAACCGGTGTTTGCCCTCGACCACGACATCCAAAATGAGAGCGACGCCAATCTCGCAAAGTACAAATCGATAGAGGCCTTTGCTGCCAGGGAGGGCATTGATTTTTACCCTGCGGGTACGGGAATTGGTCACCAGATCATGTGCGAGCAACTCTATGTGACCCCGGGCTCGTTCGTCGTGGCCTCAGATTCTCATTCGAACATGTATGGCGCCCTTGGTGCGGTGGGGACACCGGTGGTGCGCACGGATGCTGCAGCGATCTGGAGCACCGGTGAGTTCTGGTGGCAGATCCCTCAAACTGTCCAAGTTGTTTTGCACGGGAAGCTTCCCGAGGGGGTCGGTGGCAAGGATTTAATTCTCACTCTCTGCGGCCATCTCAACCAGGGACAGGTCCTCAACCTTGCGGTGGAGTTTGCTGGGGATGGCGTGGCGTCCTTGTCCATGGACGACCGCATGAGCGTCGCCAACATGACGACAGAATGGGGGGCCTTGGTTGGTTGGTTCCCCATGGATGCGCGAACCGTGCAGTTTATCCAACAAAGGATGGGGGCGGGGATCACCAGAGTCACTCCACCGGATCTCGCTTCTATGCGGAAGCAGCCTGTTCTGGCTGATCTGGACGCCGCCTACGCGGCGCGTGTCACTGTGGACTTGTCGACGATCTCTGCGCACGTCGCCGGTCCCGATTCGGTGCAGGTGTCCACCTCCTTGGCCCAACTCAAAGAAAGACAGATTCCGATTCACAAGGCGTACCTTCTCTCATGCGTCAACTCTCGCCTCGAGGATCTGCAGGCGGCAGCGAATGTGCTGCGGGGGAAGAAGGTTGCTGCTGGCGTCACGTTGTACGTAGCCGCAGCCAGCCGTGCGGTGCAGGCGGCTGCCGAGAAGAGCGGCGCCTGGCAAATCCTGGTCGACGCGGGTGCAACGATTTTACCGCCGAGTTGCGGGCCTTGCATTGGTTTGGGAACGGGGCTGCTCGAAGCGGGCGAAAACGGGATCTCCGCCACCAACCGCAACTTCAAGGGGCGAATGGGCTCGAGGGACGCCAAATGTTACCTGGCGAGTCCCGCGGTTGTTGCGGCATCGGCCCTCGCCGGTTTCATTTCGGGACCCGATGTTGCGCGCAAGGAACCGTCTGTTGAGTTTGTCGAGCTCGAAGCGACGGCCCCACAACGAGAGAACGTGGAGATTCTCGAGGGGTTCCCCGCTACCCTGGAAGGGCGTTTGGTCTTCTTGCCTGCGGACAACATCAACACGGACGGCATCTACGGCAAGGACTACACCTACCGCGATGACATGACACAGGAGATGATGGCAAAGGTGGTGATGGAAAACTACGATCCTGGTTTTGCCGCGGCCACCCGCAAAGGTGATGTCATCGTGGGCGGATTCAATTTCGGCACCGGATCCAGTCGCGAACAGGCGGTGACCGCACTTCAGGCAAAGGGCATAGCTCTGGTGCTTGCGGGGAGTTTCTCGCAAACCTATTTGCGCAATGCCTTCAATAACGGCATGGCGTGCGTGGAGTGTCCGCCATTGGTGAAGCATCTTCGGCAACGGCACAGTGGTGCAATTGCCAAAGATCAGAAGACGATCATGGGTGAAGATGAGATTCAAATCGATTTCTCCAAGGGCACCATTGCCTATGGTGGCGAGTCGTTTCGGTTCCCGCCCTTGGGGTCTGTGCCGCAGGCGCTGGTCGTCGCTGGCGGCGTGGAAAATCAGGTACGACAAACATTGGGCCTTTGAGCGAAGAACAATGAACACAAATCTCGGCGACCACTCCGA
>MGST01000295.1 GCA_001798605.1 Deltaproteobacteria bacterium RIFOXYA12_FULL_58_15
TAAGTTCGCGCATACTTGATGTCCAAACGGACCCAATCATCGAAGCTGCTCTGATGACGGGCGAAGACCTGCCACAGACAGGTGATCCCGGGTTTCACCTCCAGCCGCTTGTCGTGCCAGTGATAATACTCCATCACCTCATCCATCGTCGGCGGCCGCGGTCCAACCAAGCTCATGTCACCCCTGAGGACATTGAGAAACTGGGGTATTTCGTCAAGGCTCCATTTGCGGATGAATGAACCAACGGTCGTCACCCGGGGATCATTGGTGAGCTTGAACGCCGGACCCGTTCGCTCATTGAGAGTCATGAGGTCCTTCTTGCGACTTTCCGCGTCGATCTCCATGGATCGGAACTTGTACACGGCAAATGGCTTGCCACCGAGCCCGGCGCGAAGCTGTCGAAAAAACACGGGGCCCTTCGAGGTGGCCTTGATCGCGAACATGATCGGCACTGACAGCGGCATTGACGCGGAGATCCCAACCAACGCCCCCGCGACATCCATTGTCCGCTTCCAGGTTGGCATCGGTTTCACAAAGAACGGAACAAACCCCGCTTTCTCCTCTTGAACCCGTTGTGCGTCGGCGCTGGCAATTGCATTGATGGCGTCGACCGTTTTTGGCTGCAACGCCTGATCATCGTTTCTGCGCCCACGGGGTTGACGATCGGGTTGACCACCACGGCCTCGATCGGCGATCTCCGATTGTATCTGATGGGTGCGGCCCGCTTGGTCTCTGCCGATGGAAAACCACCTGGAGGGATAAGTGTAAACTGCGTGGATCTGCGTCGTGCTCCTGTAGAGACCCTCCGCGATGCGGCAGGCGTTGTCGTAGGAAGCGTAGGGGAGCAGCACACCAATGTGCTGTTGGTCGTGCCAACCGATGGCGTCAGTGATCCGAAGCCTGAGGGTCATCTCCTGGATCAGCTTGGCCAGGGATATGTCGCTCGCTTCAACTTTGCCCATGTCGAACAAGATCAGCGAGAATATGTGCTTGTTGCGATCGGCTCGGTCGCGTTCTTGTTCCATCAGAGAACGAAACTCCGCCATCTTATGGATTGAGCTTCCTGCGGTGAGCCTCTGCAACCAACGGACAGGGTTGAAATTGAGAATCCCCCCCCTCATCAGGAACGCTGGCCAGCGGGTCGAAGGATAGGTGTAGACAGTGAACGGTGGTGGCACCGCGACAGATGAGACCAGTTTGCAGATGTCTTCGGCGAGCTTCCACGCCCCTTCGCTGACAGTGTAAGGAAGAATCACCGCAATCTGATTCCGATCCAACCAACCGACTTCATCAATCTTGCGAAATCGTTCGTGCAGGGAGCGAACGAGTTGACGCGCGGTGATGTTGTGCTTATCGAAGGACGGTATTTCAAACACCGCCAGCGAGAACCGTCGCCCATACCGGTCGGCTCGATTACACTCTGCGCTCACCAACTTGCGGAACTCCCGCACGGAGGAGACGGTACTCACGTCGGCGGTGGTATCACGACGAATCAGGGTTCTTACGTCAAACATCCAGGGTCTCCCCGCTCAACATTGAAGGTCACCTTTTCCTGCCCGCGCCCATATTCATCACCAGTTCCGAGACGCAAGCAATACCACCCCGACCATTTCCCATGCACATGGCACAGCCCGAATTGGGAGCATTGCCAAATGCAACTTGCCATCGGCGGGTCAAACATGGTGTATTGATTAGGTGCAGAATAAGATAATCGGGATGGGTGCCAATCTGGTCACCCTTGATGGGGAGTTGTCCCCATCAGCCAAAGAAAAGACGACGTCCATAGGAGGAGCGGTTGTTTCAAACAATTCTGCTCAGACCCTGAATTCAGACGTAGAAACATCTAACACTTCTGCCTTGAAGACCCATTTGGTGCAGGCCCCCTTCGCGAACAATGGCGTTGCGAAGACCAAGAAAGCCGGAGCACTGGTTGGTGTGAACGGCCCGCACAAGTCCTTTTTTGCCCGGGGCAAGAAGAACGCAGGTTTCGAGAGTGGTACTGCCAGCGCGATTCCCACTCAGATAGTTATCCCCAAAGGTGGGCTGGCCATCTCCGACGGGTCAGAGAGAATATCGCTTGAAGAGATCATTGCGACCTATCCGAAAGGGAGCATTGAGCGTGATTTCGCATTTGAGACAACCACCGTCGGCGTCAGAAAGAGCGCAATACTGGCAGCCTTCGCTGATGAATATCCTCAATATGCAACGGTCCCAATCGTCGAGGTCGAAAGGGCAGCACACGGCATCATTGCCCAATTCGCGCGATTACTTCGTGTACATTTTCAACAAACTGTCGAGAAACACCAAGGCACAGTGCGCGAGGTTATCGATGGCGTCGACATGTACGACATTCCCAACGGAATCGCGTTTTGGACCGACTTTTTAGCCGCACCGACACCGGATTTGAGAATCGTCGCCCGGGCCTTCGTTGACGGCAACGTCTATCGACAGGAGCGCGGCGGTTATGCGTTGAAGCTCATCAAGACGCTGACTTCGGGAGTTCTGAAAAAACGCACCCTCCTGCTCGATGTCAATCGTTTTGGTGCGAAAGAAAAGGCAGCGATAGCCAAGTTGGCACAGAGCGGCGGCTATCACACCATTCGATTCGGACGAATGCTCATTGTCGGCAAGGGGCCGAGCTTTCACCTTACCCGTGACATCTTTTTGCAAGCCGAAAAGCTCAAGGACCCGGTTCTCAGTCGCAAGTTCGAACGCGTCGTACGCTTCATGGCCCACCAGGGAATTGACATCGAGCTGGACTATCACCAAGGTGCCGCTGCCTACTTCGTGCCTTCTGACAACAAGATCGGTTACGTGATGCCCAGCCGGGCCGATCTCAACAGTTTCACCCACGAGGGAACCCACGCCCGATTTCAGAGATTCGACTCACAGGTGAGAGCGTGGGCTGAAAAGCGGCAGTACGCCATACCCTATGAGGTTGACGGGCCACCCTTAGGCTTTCTGCCCGACGGCGCCTTTACCAACCTTCTCAACGAGCTCAACTCTTGGCGCATCGGCGAGTCGTTCACCGTTGACGGTGCTGACGACACAAGAATCCTGGCCACCCTAACCAATGCCTATGGAAAACAAGCTGGCGAAGAAGCCGCCAGATCATTTGCGAGCATCTGGTCAGCCGAAAAGATTTTCGAAAAATCAGTGCCGGCACTCATGCGCACTGCTATTCGGGCGACATCCAACATGAGCAACGCCGATGTGCTCGAGCTCGGACGTATCTCCTTCGAGAGCTCCGATGCCGCCGGTCAGCACAATTTCATTCGTCTGGTACGCCAACAGCATTTGTCAGGGGGGGCCGATCCCAAATGCGTAAAACTGTTGGAAACCTGCTGCCGCCATAGCAAACATGACAATGTGCGGTATTGGGGATCCGTTATCCAAAAGCTCGTCAATGAGACAAAGGACGACTCCGGATGGAAGATCCTCAAAGAGAAACAGGCCGCGTGGGAGATGTTCAAAAAGGAAGCCCATGATTGGCTTCATGGATTCGAATCCGATGAGATTCCCGTGATCCCGTCCTCAGTTTCCTGGGATCTCTACACAGTTCTCTTTCTGGTCCAAAGGGAGGGTCTCACCGATCTTGATGCAACCTTGGAACGACTCTCCGAGGAGTTCGGTCATCGCCTTGATTTGCGGGAGCAAGACAGGTCACTCTTTGCCAAGATCATGGAATCTTCCGGTTCCACCCTGGCAGAGAAGCTCGTTGGGTATCTGCGTGATTGGAACGGACGGCACTTGGATGTGCTTTGGACCGAGTTCCGCAATGCCCCAAGTTACGAGTTGGGGGAGCTGCTCCTTGCCCGCCACAATGACGAATTGGACGAATCCAAAGTTTGCGAGCTGCTCAATTGGGCATTGATGGCTGATGCGGATGAGCAACTCCACAAGTGCGCGCAGGTGCTCTACCCGCAGATCCTGGGGGCTCATGGTATTGAACGTTTGCCCGCGGATCTGAGTGGGCATGTGCAAACAACGGCGGGGGTTCGCTCGCCACGACCCGATCACTGGCTGTTTGCCTCAAGGATCGACAAGCTGCTTGCCAAAGGTTTGCTTGACGGGACACCGTCGCTACACCGCATGAAGGTAATCGACACCCTCGTTGAACGAACCTATCCCAGCGAGTTCCCACAATTGTTCGATCGGGTGGTCGAATCGATAACCTGCGCGAACCCAGACCGTTTCGATCGACGACTGGCTCTCTTTTTTCTCATCCCTGAATCGTCCCATCAAGAAACGCCGTTGAATTGGGGAGATGCAATTGTCGAGGGCATCATGAACGCCCCAAATCCGAGCGACGTCGGCCGTGAGTTTGTTGCCGAACACTACCGATTGGTCCTATCCAAGGCACTGTCTGAGTCACCGGACGCACCGATCCTCGAGCTCGACCCCTCCATACGCCAGCAAACCCTTTCGACCATCCAGTCTTGGAGCCCTGAGGCCACGTCCCGTTACCAAAAGGCGTTGAACCATCTGGCTACTCTGTTGGCATGCGGTGAACCGCGGGTCATGTGCGCAACACGTTACGCCATTGCTTCCCATCCTGCATTTCTCATCGGCCTGGAAGACAAAATCGTGGAGCTCATGCAACAAGAACCAAGTCCCACTCGCCTGGAGGCGGTCAGCCTCGTGGCCATGGTGCAGACCGGGGGGCTTCCTAAGGTCGATGCCCTAATCAATGGGAAGTGGTCACCCACCGAGGAAGAGGTGCACCTGCTCGAAACACGTCACCCCATCGTCGACCAACAACTTTGGCAGAGGACCGCTACTTGATCTTGGCGGCGCCCACTTCTGCCGCATCTGCCTTCTTGAACCAACCCGAGACGGTCTCGGCGGCAACGTACACTGTGCGTAGCGCTCCAAGAGAAATAACGTCTGAAAAGTCCTTGGCAGCCGCGATGTAATTTATGCCGTACCCCAATACCTTGCCAAAAGTGGTGGGATTGGCTCCCATCACGAGATCATGTTCATTGGGCTTCCATGTGGCGGCCTGGACCATCGAATTCCAGTTCTTTTCGATGGCTTTGTCGACACATTCGAGCTTTGACTTGCCGCCCTCCCAGGCTTGCGGATCGATCCATTGGCGAATGGGAGAGAGATGTACGGTTTTTTCTGCCATGACTAACCTCGATTCTTTCCAATGACTCATTTATCGGTTTGCTGGGGCCGATGTTGCGCCGAACTGCAGTGAAACCCGTGAAATCTGTGAAACCTCGGCATGTTGTACTCGGTGCAGAAAACCAGAGACATGATCGCCAGGTTGTGGGAAATGATGGCCAACCACAGGAGGGACAAGATGACAGATGCGAGCCTAGTCTATGTGACCGCGAGTACCCTTGAGGAAGCACGGGAGATAGCCAAGGCCGCGGTGGAAGCGAAACTGGCAGCATGTGCCAACATTCTCGGCGGCATCGAATCGAGCTACTGGTGGAATGGCGAGCTGCACCGGGACCAGGAGACGGCGTTGATTCTCAAGACCAAGACCTCCCTGGTGCCGCAGCTCACCCAGAAGGTGCGGGAAGTTCACAGCTATGATTGTCCATGCGTCGTCGCCCTGCCGATTGGCGGCGGCAATCCCGACTTCCTGCAATGGATCAGCGATGAAACCCAGTGAGGATGGGTTTTCAGCGGCGGCGGACAAACGTGTGTTTGGTAGTTGAGGATCGCGGCCTGCCTATGGGCCGGCCAAACACAAACGCCAGACGGGAATCCGTCCCGGGGGCAGATTCGTCAGGTCTTTGCTGACAAACACATCGTAGGTGCCCGGGGTGAGGTAGATGCCGTCCTCCAGTGTTCCATCGCACTGCAACTCGGCGACGATCGCGTCGGTGTTGGGGCCCGCGAAATAGAGGTAGCCGCCTTCACCGTACATCGACTCACAACCATTGTAGGGAACCACTGGGGCACCATTGACCGTGACCGTCGGTTCCACCAGTACCGAAGTCACGTCCCAGGTGGGTGCGGTGTCTGCATTGACGACATAATCGTGCGCGATTTGGATTCGTCCCTCGGGCAGATTCGATTT
>MGST01000296.1:0-5426 GCA_001798605.1 Deltaproteobacteria bacterium RIFOXYA12_FULL_58_15
AATCAAGTTCCCGATGTCTAATAACGCGTCGCGACGCGCGTCGGCCAGTCAAGGCGCACCGTCGATCAGATCGTCGATGCTCTTAACCGCAGGCGGCGTTGGCCGGGGTGGAGCTGGCTTGGGCACGTCATCTGGCTTGAGTGTCTTATCCTGCAAAGGTGTATTGGCCGGCGCAGGCGTTTCATCGCCTGTCGGCACCATGGCTGGCTTCGGTCTCGGCGAAGGTGTGGACTGTTGCGCAGGCGCACGCTTCACTGCTTGCGGGGATACCTTTGGTTGCGAAGAGGTGTCTACCTTCTCGGTTGCACCGTCGGCCTCGTTTGCGCCAACGGCCTTGGAAACCGCAGCTTCATCTTCCACGCCCTCCTTTACCTTGTTGGACCCGGGCGGAACGACTCCCCCAGCCGTCACTTTGGGTGGTGGCGAAGAATTGGTGACGTCATCAATTACCTGAGAAACCTTGCCACGATCGTCGAGAACCCAGACATCGAGAAATGGGTCGCCATCCAGGTTGGCAACCGCGACCGCGGTAAACCTGTCCTCGCTAACGCCAGGATACAAATTGTCGGGTAGTGGATCCGCAACACTCCCACCGTCCCGTTTGGCGACGACGACATCATCTGGTCCAAGATAGTAGGTGTAACGCCCCGAAGGGGGCAGGAAACGGAACTCCTTGAATGTGCCATACGTATCGTGAGTAGCACGAAATAGGCGCTGGGCTCGCAAGAGCGCCCGCAGGTCCTCAGAGACGCTCGCCTGAACGGAGCGCTGCTGCTGCAGCCGACGGGCCTTGAGCCAACTCATCGCCGCGGCCCCCTCACCCAAGAATACCCCAGAACCAATGACCACGGCTGCCATCGCTGCTCTTCGCCCGCTGTAGCGGCCAAGTGGACCGCGCAGCATGATCAACACATAAATGCCAATGCCAGCCCCCAACAAACCGATGGGAAAAAACAGGATGCCGAGCAACGAAATCCCAAGGGCGAAACCACCAACGTTCTTGACGATGCCAGCTGCACGAAATGCCCGCGAACGCGACCGCTCGGCGGCCCGTTCGTTGGGGCGGATACCCGTGTTCACAACCTCGGGGTACGTATAGTCCTGCCCACAGACGCAGTTGATGCGCACTCCACGCGGCCCCATCGCCACTTCCATTTGGTGGCCACATCTGAGGCACGTCAGCCGCACTGCGAATTACCTTCCACGGTTTCGATCCTGCCCTGCATTCGACGGGAAAACAACCAGGCAGCCCGGATACTTCCTCATCACTGCTGCGCCATTTTCCGACTTCTTGGCCACTGTTTGTCGCTTCCTGGCTTTCTGGTCACTTCTGACCGGCTCGCGTGCTCTCTTGGGCTGTTTGGACTGCTTCTGTTACCTCTCTACTTCCCTTCGCCTCCTCCATTTTTGTAGCGGGCATAGAGCGCCATATAGCTCCTGGCCACCATCAGCGGATCAATACCGAGAGCCCGAGCGTACTCGGCGACAAACCCGCGTACGTAAACGGCCGCAGGCAACGAACTAAAATCATTCTCCTCGATAGCGTGTACGTACCGCTTGCCGATCTTGGTGATGTCAGCGACATCCTGCACGGTCGCATCTGCACTCTCGCGCAACCGACGCAGCAGTGAACCCGAAAACTCGGTGTCGTCGCTAAGCTGGATATCCAGGCTCGGCTGCAGTCGTCGCACCTTTCTGGTCGCCAGGGGTTTATGGGGCCGTGGAGTTGGCACCAACCGACTTTTTTCGAGATTCCTGCCCATCTGGTCGGCGGAAGATCGAAGACTTTCCGACTCCCTGGCTCCAAAATCCCCATGCGCATCACTCTGCATGGGACCTGGCACCGACGCATCACTGATGGAAAAACTTTGTGATGACGCCGGTTGTGATGACGCCGGTTGTGATGACGCCGGTTGTGATGACGCCGGTTGTGATGACGCCGGTTGTGATGACGACGGTTGTGATGACGCCGGTTGGGATGACGCCGGTTGTGATGACGACGGTTGTGATGACGACGGTTGTGATGACGACGGTTGGGATGACGCCGGTTGTGATGATGACGGTTGTGATGACGACGGTTGTGATGACGACGGTTGTGATTGCGATAACGAGGCGGTGAATTCACCGGTCAAGAGATTGTTCGATTCTGTCGACGATGGATCACCAGTGGCATGACTGGTTTTCACCATCCCAAAGGTTCCCACGTGGCCGACTGACATGTTCGAGTCGCTGGAAACATCAGGGACCACCACTGGCGGATAGGTCTCTTCCCCACCCGCCAAGGCACGATCATACGCCGACCGGCGGTTCCCGTCGCTCAAGACACGGAAAGCCTGGTCGACGGCGGAGCGCATCTGCAACGCCTCATCGTCTTCCATCATCGAGTAGATGGCCAACGAGTTGGCGTCGAGATAGGCAACGATTCGCTGGTAGGATCTCTCGATTTCCTCGAGGGTTGCATTGGTGCTGACCTCGAGCAGTTCGTAGAAGGAGTCCTCCCGCACACCGCTCATCGTGAAATCCTCACGCCCAAAGTGTCGGCAATGCGCATGATACTCTGACTGGCAAGTGACTGTGGCGCGTCAATCAGCACCGGTCGCCGGTGCCGGACCGATTGCCAAACGGCGTCGTCAAACGGCACAGCCCCCAAGAACTGCATGCGAATGCCAAAGTACTTGCGACAGGCGTCGGCAATGGCTTCACCGAGGCGCTCTTCCTCTGGTGAGCGTGCCTGATTGACAATGAGCTCGAGCGGAAAACGTTCCAGCTCGTGCCGCAATCGAGCACCGCCTTCGGGGTCGCGTTTTTCGACATAGGCCACGAGATCGGCGGGGGTACGCAAACCCTGCGATCCCCGATCACTCATCGCCGCTTCCACGAGGGGCCGAAGGTTCCACGACATCTCCGCGGTTTTCAATCGCCGATAATATGCCGCCTTGATGAAACGATAGGCGTTCTCGATGGAGGTCGGCTCAGGCACGACGGTGAGAATGCCGTGATCGGCGATAAGAAAAAAGTCGAGAATGTTGAAGCCAGTACCACCGCCGAGGTCGATGATGATGGCATCGACATCTAGGCGGGAGACTTCGCGCAGGATCCTCAACTTCTGGGTGTACTTGGGATTGGCCGCGCTCAATTGATCGAGTGCCCCCGAGATCAATCCCAGGTTGGGAATGCCCGTGTTGGCAACAACTTCGTTGAGATCATTGACTCGTCGATTGACAAAATCGGAAAGGGTCGTACGCGGCGGTTTGACACCAAGGCAGGTGTGCAGATTGGCACCACCGAGGTCAGCATCAACGAGCACCACCTTGGCTCCCCGTTGCGAGAGATACACTCCGAGGTTTGCAGCGATCAGGCTTTTGCCGATGCCGCCTTTGCCCCCCCCCACAGCGATGACCATCCGTCGCGCATTGGCGCCTTCCAACGTCGACTCATCCAAGGGCCCCAACAGTTGGGCAAGCTCCCTCGCCTGTTCCGGATCGACGTCGGGTCCCATCCCACTATGCTGATTTGCCACGCCGTCCAAGCTCACTCCGCCCGAAGTCCTACACATCTATTCGTAGCAACAATCGGACACAAATGTGCACACTGTTCGTGGACTGAATATCACATCCATCCCAGGGCCACAATTTTGAGCAGATCAGAGACGTTCCCCTCTCCAACCGCTCTAACCGCTCCAACCGCTCCAACCGATATTCCTACTCAACAAATCAGATGAGCTGCTAGACTGCCTCATCGTCGGTTTCCAGCTCAGCATTCCAATACGACGCATCCACTGGATCCAGAAATGGCAGCCATTCGCGGTACCGAGCCCGCATCCGTGGGGGGTGCGCGATCTGTGACCAACGGGGCCGCTTGGGTTTGCGAATCAATCGCATCCCCGCCTCTTGTGGGTTGTGGCCACCCTTTTTCTGATTGCAGGGAAAACAGCTGGCAACCACATTCTCCCAGTTCGTCTTGCCTCCCCGGGATCGCGGAATCACATGATCGAGATTCAGTTTCTTCCGCGGCAGCTTCTTGCCGCAGTACTGACACTGATGATCGTCACGAACAAAAATATTGTGACGCGAGAAGCGAATCCTTCCCACCGGCACTCGATCGTAAACCTGCAATACCAGAACTCGAGGAATGCAAATCCGTCGATTGGACGTGCCAACGGTCTCGTCGTGAAACTCAGAGGAGAGGGCCGCCCACGAAGGAAAGTCGAGCTGTCGGTACTCGCGATCCAAGGCCCGCGCCACCCCCAGATAAAGCATGACAAACGCACGCCTGACCCCAACCACGCTGATCGGTTGGAAGTTCCGATTCAGAACCAGCACATGCGCGTCCAACATGTTTATCCCTCTTCCAACCCCCAAAACTCCTCTTCTCCGCTCTTGTCTACTCTTCTAAACCCTCTTCTCTTGTCTTCTCTTCTGCCTGACTGGCACCACCAAGTGTCCCGCAAATAGATCTTCAATATATCTATTTGGCCACTTCATATGCATATGAGTGTAGCCCATTGCCCCCAATCCAGCAAACCTGGTTTCCACGGCCACCAGGATCCACCAGGATCCACCAACAGTCTATTTTTCCAACAATTCGTTTCACGCAATCTTTTGCACATCACCGCCGTACCCCTAACAGCCATGTGCGGACAACCTGTCCCGCTCCTCGCTCAGGTCGGGCCGCGCCCAAGCTTACGTCCTATGGTCCATCGTGTCCCGTTGAAGTTAGACAGGACCGAAGCCGACATCAACACATGGGAACACCCCGTGGATTGAGACGCAAGAGTCACCCAGAGGGTTCTGCTGAATTATTTTCGGAGCTGGATGGTCGTGTGCCATTTTGCAGCACGCCACGTCCCAAATGCACACAGACTCGCCTGCAAGATTGTGCTCTCCCTCAACAACCAACAGCAAACTTCGTGGCATGGTCGATGCAGGCGCTGTCACAAAGAAGACTCTTTGCTAGAAACGGCCAACGCGGCTATTAACTGCCGCCAGGGGGCATCATGAGAAAACTCTCCACAGCAATTGCCTTGACCGCTCTCATCACCGGTTGTTTGGCCGGCGAACCTACCAACGGCCCGGAATGCAATGAAGCCGATGAAAAGCCGTGCCCATCTGGATTTGCGTGCGTCGAATTCAGATGTTGGATTGTTTGCGCTGACAGCGACGATTGTGGCCCGGCGGAAGCATGTAGTGGGGCCATCTTCCCCATACGATTATGGAGCTGACGTAAAGGTGAACTCCCTTATCTGAGAGGCTTTGAATTTTCCTCCCATGAACGCCGAGTCCACGGTACCATCATTCGACCGGATCAACCGGAAAGTGACCTGACAAGTCTCGGCATCCTTCCCAGTTGCAGATCTTATCGTGTTGGGGTCAAACTCATAACCACCCACGTCAGCGGTTCCAACGGTTTGAGCTGCAATGCACGGC
>MGST01000296.1:5433-6042 GCA_001798605.1 Deltaproteobacteria bacterium RIFOXYA12_FULL_58_15
CTTCATACCCCATGTCGTAGTCTGCTGAAGGGTTGAAGGGATCCCATTGAACATAGAAATCCTGCGAGCTCCGGGAAAACGCGATGTGACTCGTGTCGACAACATCTACCTGGTCAATCTGAAATCCGCTGAATCCAAATTTTGGAGGCAACACCACCGTCGACGCCAGCGCGCTGTCCTTGCCAGAACCGCTGCGATCAAACTCGATCTTGAATTCCTCGCTGCCGTCGTCAAAATCGCTGAAGTCAGCGCGATATGCCGTCGACCCAAAGGCTTGCTGCTCGTCCATCTCTTTGTCGGACGTGTATTGGCCACCAGCGACCGACACCGCGGCGATGAGCTTGTCACCGCCGGACATTTTCACGTAGGTGGATGAGTCGGCATCTCCCTGGTGGAGGATTGCCCAGACTGTCGCCCCGCCGTCTTGTTCAGCTACTTCGACGTCAAATATGGCAGTGATGCCGTCGGTGTCGACAAACTCAGAATCGGTGCTCGTGCAACCGGCCATCAGACCCAACGAGAATAAAGCGACGACTAACTTGCGCATGGCTCCTCCTAAAAGAATGCCTTGTGGATTTATGTAATTGGCAAACCCTACCCCGTTGACGC
>MGST01000297.1 GCA_001798605.1 Deltaproteobacteria bacterium RIFOXYA12_FULL_58_15
CTGAGGAACACACCATGTTCGTAGACCAACTGGTTGCCTCCGGAGCCTATGCCTCGGTGAGCGAAGTTGTGCGAGCTGGTCTGCGCGCGCTCAAGGAGCGCGACGCCGCAGTTGAGCGATGGCTGCGTGAGGAGGTCGCACCCGTGTACGACGCAATGCAAGCCGACCCCAGTCGTGCACGCAGCTTGGAGGATGTTTTTGCCGACATCCGCACCCGACACGCCGATCGGCTGAAGGAACACAGGTGATCGAGCGAGTTGTCGAGTTCTCGCCAGAAGCCCTGGAAGACCTGCGCAGCCTGTACGATTGGATTGCAGAAATGTGAGGCCACGCTGGCAAGACTGTCCGAGAGAGAAGACAGTATGTCAAATCTGGGACCGTGGTGGAGCCATGGTGTTCATGGCTACTACGGTCCCAAAGCCATTTGTGCTCAAAGCAAATACTTACACTACTCGGGAGGGGCAATGCGCTCACGAAATTCAATCTCGCTGTTGGCGTCTCTTTTTGGCACAGCACTTTTCGGCGTTGCCGCGTTCACCACTGGCTTGCGCTAGTGTCGTGGCGTGGCCATGCTAAAGTCATGCAACTGGTCCTATATAGCGACTTCGTCTGACCGTTTTGCTTCATCGCTGAGCGAGGCAGTCTGGTCAGGCTGACAAGAGAATTCGAGCTCGAGCTGGACTGGAAAGGCTTCGAGCTGCATCCAGAGATCCCAGTCGGCGGCTGCAGGATCACTGACATCGTACCCGCCGCCCGCGTTGACGCAATGCACAGCCGGCTGCAAGACATGGCAGCCGAGCATGGTGCGCCGCCGATGGTGCTGAGCGATTGGGTGCCCAATACTCGTCGAGCGCTAGCTATCGCCGAGTGGACCCGCGACCAGAACGCCCTGCACGCGTTCCGCGAGGCTGCGATGGACGCCTATTGGCACCATGGTCGAAACATTGAAGTGCCACCACCGGTGAAACTGAGATCCACTTTTGGGTATCTGGAGAGATCCACCAAAGTTGCATGATTCGAATAGCATGCAGAGGAAGTACCGGTTTGCCAAGGTTGGATTTCGTTTCAGGGCCGGAGGCCCTGGCTTTTGTTCTTTGTTCTCATCGGAGATGAACAATGGTTGGATTTGGTTCGAGGGCCGGAGGCCCTGGCCTTTGTTCTCATTGGAGATAACCAACGGTTGGATTTGGTTGTTGCGAGACGTTGTTTGGGCGGCTTCGCGCAATTGCGGAGGGGCTGCGGCGGGGCTGATGGAACGAAGGAAGCTGTGACGACGCACGGAGGGATGGCGAGCTGATGCGCTGGCCAGTTCAAGATTTCATGGGATGGATTCACCCTCCAGCCAAGCCACCGCCTCGGGTGGGCCTTCTGGCGACAACGACAACACCTGATGGAAGCCATCCGACGCGTGTCTGCCGAAGGGGCGATAAGCAACCAGGTCTAGTGCATAGAGGCGTTTGAGCGTATGCCGGAGTGCGTCGTCCCCGATCCCGAGAGCCTGGCCAATACGGTCACGGCGATACCAACTAACGCCCTGTGGGTTGGCGACCAGGCATAGGAAGCTGTAGACCGCGAGGTCCTCGGTGGTGAGAAGTTCGAGCCAGCCCTGTTTGCGCAGGTGGGCGTCCAACCACCCGAAGCCAGAAGGCCCGATGCGGCGCACCCGCTCTGGCCGTGGCACGACCACCCGTGCAGAGTGTGTTTCTCTTTGGGCCGTCATGGTGTTCTGTCTCCTTTCCTGCTGCCAGGTGTTCGCTTCCTCGATGAGCGTTTGGCAGCGGTCTTCTTCTCCGTAGCCTTGCTGGCTGTCGCCGTGGATATATTGGCCTTCTTCTTGTTCTGGTTCAGCTTCTTTGATTCCTCGAGCCGCCAGCTCGGTCCCTTGATGTTGATCACTGTCGAATGATGCACCATCCGATCTACGACCGCCGTGGTGACCAAAGGGTCACCCAAGTAATGGCCGAGTTGCTCGAAGTCGATGTTCGTGGTCAACACGGTCGAGCGTTTGGTGTACCTACCGTCGATGACTTTGAAGAACAGGGCCGCATTTCTGGCGTCTTCTTGCTCGAGGCGATCAAATCCTAGCTCGTCGATGACCAGGAGCTCCGGGTTGAGGTATCGCTTGAGTTTTTGCTCCAGCGAGTCGTCAGCCAGGGAGGCAAAGAGCACCGTTAGCATTTCGGCGGCGGTGGTGTAACGGACCCGGTAACCGTGCTTGCAACCTTCGAGCGCCAATGTCTTGGCGATGTGGCTCTTACCCGTCCCGCTGTTGCCGGCCAGAATGACGCCCTGGTGCCGGGATACGAAGCTCATTGTCGAAAGCTCCAGAATTTGGTTTCGGTCGAGCCCAGGTTGGAAGTCGAAATCAAAATCGTTCAGCGTCTTGCGCTCAGGGAGCTTGGAGTCAACGATTCGACGTTCGACTCGCCGCTCACGCTGATATTGGGCCTGCGCCTCGAACAAACGAAGCAGCATCTGCGTTGCCGAGGATTGCCCCTTGTTGAGGCGGTCCAGCTCATTATCCAGAAGCTCACTGACCTTCGAAAGCTTCATCTCCTTCAGGCAGCTCTGAATCTGTTGCTGTTGGGCCGTGGTCTCCACCACACGGGCGTTGTTCTTCCGGGTCATCATGCTTCTCCTGGGTTGGGTGGGGCTCCGGTTGTGGGTCATCCAACAGGACGCCGTACTCGGAGAGACTACGCTGCTCGATTCGCGGCAGGGCGTCGCGGAACCGCTTCGCACTTTCCTGATGCAGGCACTGCTCCAGGGTCCGCGGCCGGAAACGTGCTTTGAGTATCCGTTCCACCGCCAGGCAGTCGTAGGCGTGGTAGCGCATGGCATGCACCAGCGCTTGGTGGATATCGTTGCTGTTGTACGTATCTTTCTGAATCAAGATCTGCCGGGCGTGATAACCGCTGTTGCGTGGGAAGCTCTTCTGCAAGCCTTTCAGGAAATCCTCACTCGTCTCCCCCAGCGCGAGAAAGGTGTCGCGCACCGACTCCAGGCCGTAGCGCACCTTCTTGGCATGGGCCCTATGCTCAGGGAGCTCCCGCGTCTTGTGGGCTGAGTCCGGCTGACGCTCGTGACGGGCGACCTCGCGGATATCCGGACTGTAGACCACAATTTCGTTCTCGCTTACTTTCACCGTCATTATCTCACCCACGTATTCGTAGGCCACCGAGTAGCGGTTCGTGAGCCACTCGACGAAGCCGTCCATAGAACAAACCCGAAAGCCGACCGCCGAGGTGTCATATGGATGCAGCGGCAGCGCCTGAAGCGCCGATGTCTCCTCGGACAAAAACAACTCCAGCGGTGCCCGTTGAGTGGTGTCGTGGATGTGTGGGTCGGAACGATTCGCCAGCCACCACTGCGCTGTCTGGCGCACGTCATCGAGGTCGACGAAGGTACGCCCGTTGAGCAGGTTGCCTTCCACGTATTGAAAAGGTGCCTCCACCTTTCCTTTCGTTTGTGGTCGCCTGCGCTGGCAGGCGACCGGACGGCAATGGTAGTGCGTGATGAATTGAAGAAACGCAGGATTGTAGATCGGCTGGTTGGCCTCCCAGCGAAGCACCACCGTCTTCTCGCTGTCGTAGAGGCAATGCTGGGGAACGCCGCCAAAATATTCGAAGGCCGTTCGGTGACGTCGAATCAATGTGTGAAAATCTCGATGCTCCACAAAATCGATGTACTGTCGACGTGAGAAACCCAGGACATACGAGAAGCACAACACTTTGAGCGATTCGCCATTGCACAGCTTCAGCGTGTAGGGACTCCAATCCATTTGCCCCTGCTCGCCGGGTTCGGTCTCGAAGCGTACGATCGGTTCACGCTTGGGCTTGGGGCGAAGTGCATGCAGCTTTTCGCGCAGGATCGAGATTCCTCCCTGGTAACCTGCGTTTTGCAGCTCTTCAAAAACTCGCTGGCCTTTGATGTTTGGATATTTTTCCAGCAGCGCATCCATCTGCGGTATGTACTTGTCCAACTTGCTCGACCTGGGCACGCGGGTCTTTTTTGACACCAAGTCGTGACCTTCCTGCCGCTGTTGGCTGACTCTCTTCAATACCCTGCGAACTGTGTTGCGGCTGATGCCCAGCTCCTTGGCTAAACTTCGAGCTGACCGCCCCGCCTGGTGCCGAGTCACTACAAGATTTTCTAACTCTTCACGACTGCTGTACGATGTCATCTTGCTGTCCTTGGACCGCCGACAGTGCATCCTTCAACGCCTGACTCGCCCGATGGCCGGCGCGATACGCCTGACCAAACGCAGGTGCCAGAACGAGCACATCTGCGGGACGCAGTTGAGACAGGCCAGGGGGGCCAACCGCCGACACAATCCGAGCGCACACCCACTCCATGCGAGAGAGTTCCACAAGAAGTTGGTTACCGACCTTGGCAAGCCGTGGATCCCGCACCACCTTTGCGGGACTTTTCTCCTGCGCAGACAAAGCCTCACGGGGTGAACGCAATATCTGCTCTTGCTTCTCACGACTCGATGCAAGCAACAGGTCCACCAGCAACACCACTTCACGGCTCCCAAGACATTGCTCGCTGACCACTGCCAGCACACGTTCCTGCGTGCCGCGCGGCACACGCGCCAACTCTCGTCCCATGGTTCCGGTGATCAAACCCAAGCGCAGCTGCGATTGAACCTCATCGCTCAGTCGCTCAACCAACGAGAGACGACGACTGACCCAGCTACGATCTCTTCCCAAGAGATGCCCAACCTCTACTTGAGTGAGACCATCCTCGCGACACAGTGCATGAACCACCCATCCCTCCTCCAGATCGTTAACCGATCGCGCCACCCAGTTCAGACACAGCAACGCTGCTTTCGCTGCCCGAACCCCAAGTTTCAATGCCCGAACCCGCAGTGAGATTTTGCCGAGCGCCCGACTCGCTCGCAGCCGTTTGAAACCGTCCAGAAGCTCGTAACCACCTTCGGCGTTTCGGCAGACCACCACCGGAGACATCTGCCCGTAACGTTCCAGGGACGCGCTCATTTGTTTCTCCGCATGCGGATTCACCACGCGTAGGTTTGCGAAAGCATCGCCGATCTCCTCGAGTGATAGCATCTGCTCGCCATACTCGTTCCCGGAGCCTGCGTTCTGCCCACCGTCATCATGAGGGCGTTCCGCGGCGATACGGGTTGGCTCTTCGACAGTCTTTCGCTCATCCATCGGCTCCACCTCTCGCTAGGGCCGCTGTCGTACCTGCCCTCGGCGACCGCAACGGCAACAACAGGCCTCGTCGGGAAGCATTTTGATGCCAGATGGAGCATCAGAGCCACAGGTTGATCTATTACAACATTCAAGATGTTGTTTCGGCACCCTCCCGTTGCGTTCTCGCTCTCGAAAGGCAGCCATCGCGGCTGCGCGACGCACCTTCCCTTCGTGTTTGGCGATGTAGGTCGCCTGAGCCGAACGGCATTGGCGTCGTCGTGCCGTCGAACGGCACCCATCCGAGCAATAGCGTTGACCGTGAAAGCATCCCTTGCAGAGGAAGAACCTTCTTCTGCATTCCTTACAAGTGATTGCCCAGATCCGAATAGCCACGGCCTCGCACAAGCCGAGATGGAAACTGGACGAGGGCCGTCTTATGTGCGACGAACAACTCGTCGCCCACGGCCTCGTGGAGACACAGGGGGACTCGGAGGTAGACGCTCCGGTCCCCCGCCTCTCGACTGCAACTACTGGCTATCAGCGTCTGTCGAGTTCCCGCATTTCTTGGCAAGCACCCTGTCTGGCACACTGGAACCTTTTCGTGAACAGAGGAAGGGCACTTCTTGAGCACGCCCCAGCAGCGAAGTTGGATCCCTA
>MGST01000298.1:0-3094 GCA_001798605.1 Deltaproteobacteria bacterium RIFOXYA12_FULL_58_15
CTCCTAAAAGAATGCCTTGTGGATTTATGTAATTGGCAAACCCTACCCCGTTGACGCTGAATGTACAACCGAAATTCAAGCCGCACAGGCTCAGAGAAGCACGTTATTGTTGCGAATACCTGAAGACTCGCAGCCCTCAATCCATCTCTTCAATGAAGTCGACCAAGAAAGGATAGACCTCGTCCGACGAGGATTTTCCCACCAGTAGGTCGGCATGGCCATAGTCGGCGCGATCGCCCGAATCGAGCCCCATCTTGCGGTAACGAACGTCGCAACTCTGCAGGCGAGAGGCACCCGCCTCCACCGACTGGTATGGAGCGATCCTGTCAACGCTGCCACTTAGGACCAGGATCGGCACAGCAATTTTTCCGAGCTCTGCCTCATACTCGAACGGCGGCTGGGGTTTCCCACGCTTGCCCATCTGCTCCCACAACTCTTGCACGAGCTTCAAGGGTATGTCGGCAATCCCCTCACGGGCAACGCGTGCCATGACGTCATGATCGCAATTGGCAGCATTGAGAAGCAACCCATCAACGACCCGTGCAGAGATGGTAATGAAGCGGCCAGCCACGCCGAGCAGTTGCTTGATGGGTACTCGACGCAAAGGGCTGGCCGGCGCAAGGCGCATTCCCACTTCCATGAGGCGACTTTCCAATGGGGCGAGGTTAAGCTCTGAAATCATCGGCGCGCCCACTGTGGTTATCGAACGGAGTTCAGGCGGCCGTTGTACACCCAAGGCGTAGAAGAGCATGCCCCCCATGGAGTGCCCAAAGCCATGCAATGCCTTGGCGCCCGAGTGATCGAGAACCGCTTTCATTGCAACTGGCAGATCGAGCTTTGAATGCTCGGCAAAGCCCCATTGGAAAAGCGTCCGATCACGGTCCTCGGGAGGTTTGCTGTGCCCTGAGCCACGCAGCTCCAGGACATAAACATCGAACCCCCGGCGTTGGGCCGCCCGTGCCACCGAATGGCGGGCATCTAGGTCGATGTTCAGGCGATTCGCCGCAAGTCCATGCACCGCCAAAACCGGAGAGGAACGCTTGGGACCACGTCCCCGCCACAGGTGCAAAGCCAAATCCCAGCCGTCTTCGGTCCGAACAAAAAGTACTTCTGGCAGCTCCTCCATCGCAAACCATTGTTGCGCCGTGTCAGGACCAATGCAAGTGCTCGTTTGTCAAAGTGTTTTCTTCGAAGGTCCTTTGGGCCGGTTTTTTGACAGAATGGGAAACCTCCCGTACCTTCCGCGTCGCTCAAAACAAACCTGGCCGTTATTTTGACGATGTCAGGGGGCGGGCCTAGAATCATCGTAACCCATGAGCTCTGCGCGGAGGTGAGTGGGGATGAACCGGCCACGCGGCCACAAAGGCCGTCGGAGGGTGAAAGAAAATGATGACCACAAAGAAGAACAGCGGACGTACCGAGGTCAAAACCGAGACCCAGATTCTCACTCCTCTTGAGGAGAAAGTTCTGCGTATGCGCCACGGTCTCAAGGCGCCCGACAGCTTGGTTCTCGAGCAAGTGGGTCAAGATGATGAAGTCATTGCCGACGAGCTGCGCGCTATGGAAATGCGTGCCATCGCCGCGGTGAGCGCCCGCACGAGCCCCGCCAAACGGAAGATCGTCAAGGCTCTCAAGCACAAATAGTCACTTTGATCGGAGCGCCTCCCGTTTTGTCGGAGCGTTACCGCCCCATCGTTCTTGATTCTGCGGCGGGATTGTGAAAATTGGGCCCGGCAATGAGCAACGCCGAGCCTCCCGCCTCCGTCCCCAACCCGCAATACGAAGCCCCCGCAGGATTGCGAATCACCCTGAGCCTCACCCATCTGTTGGGTGGCAAAACCGTCTACCTCATGCTCCTTGCCGCCCTCCTGGGGGTCGGAGCAGGTTATGGAGCGATTCTTTTTCAGACACTCATCGACCTCGTCCACCGTGTCGGCTACCCCAAGGGCGTTCTTGTCAATGACCTGTATGCATTGCCGTGGTACCAAATCGTGCTGGTGCCGGCCATTGGCGGCGCTCTCGTCGGTCCGTTAATCTATTTCTTCGCCCGCGAAGCCAAAGGACACGGGGTGCCCGAGGTCATGGACGCGGTCGCCCATCGCGGCGGCAAAATTCGTCGTCGCGTTGCTGCCGTGAAGATCCTTGCCAGCGCCATCAGTATAGGCGTCGGCGGCTCATTCGGCCGTGAAGGTCCCATCGTCCAGATTGGCAGCTCCCTCGGCTCCTCCCTCGGCCAGCTCTTGCACCTCGAAGCGCGAGAGCTGCGCCTATTGGTGGGTTGTGGCGCCGCAGCAGGCATCGCCGCAACATTCAATGCACCTATCGCTGGTGCCATCTTTGCCATCGAGGTCATTCTCGGCACCAGCACCATCTCGACCTTCACACCCTTGGTTGTCGCATCAGTCGTCGCCACAGCCATTTCGCGTTTTCATCTCGGCAACACCCCGGCATTTCGTGTACCCAGCTACGGGCTGGAGAGCCCTTCCGAGCTCCTCCTATATCTACTGCTGGGAGTTCTGTGCGCCTTCGTCGGCCTCGCCTTCAGCCGCGGCCTCTACGTGGTCGAAGATGTTTGGGACAAACTACCTCTCCACGACACCCTCAAACCGATCGTCGGAGGTGCCATGGTCGGTTGTTTGGGCCTGGTGTTGCCACACGTCATGGGTGTCGGATACGAAACCGTCGAGGCCGTACTCGCGAGTGACAATCACATCGGTTTGTATCTGCTCCTCGGCCTCGTCGCCGCCAAGATTGTCGCAACCCATTTGTCCATTGGTTCCGGCTTGTCGGGCGGTATCTTCGCCCCGTCACTGTTCATCGGAGCCATGGCCGGTGGGGCATTTGGCGTTGTCGTCAACTACCTCTTACCGGGTACCGTCGCGCCGAGCGGCGCTTACGCCATCGTCGGCATGGCGGCGGTGGTCTCGGCCGCCATTCACGCACCGCTTTCGGCGATCCTCATCGTCTTTGAAATGACCGGAGACTATCGCCTCATCCTGCCCTTGATGCTAGCCGTCTTGGTGGCGAGTGCGCTCTCCAAACGCATTAGCCCGGCGTCGATTTACACCCTCAAGCTCCTGCGCCGTGGTGTGCG
>MGST01000298.1:3183-29657 GCA_001798605.1 Deltaproteobacteria bacterium RIFOXYA12_FULL_58_15
CACCATTTTCAACACTGGTAGAGGCCGCCGTCGACGGCGGTTGCAGCTCGATGTATGTCACCGAGCAGGACGGCCGCCTGCGCGGCGGCATTCATCTCGAAGACGTCTCGGCCGTCATTCGCGACGAGGAGATCGTCGGTGGCCTACTCATCGCCGCCGACGTCATGCGCCCCGCCCCAGCATCCGTTCGCCCAGACGATTCCTTGGCGCGCACCCTGCGTCTATTGAGTCGCGACGGACTCGAGTCCCTGCCCGTCGTCGACGAAGATCATCGCCTCCTCGGTGTCGTCAAACGATCCGAAATCATCGCCATGTACGACCGCGAAGTCCTGCGCCGCGACAGCACCGCCATGACCTTCGTCGATGAAGACGCCGACGACCAAAACGGCCACAGTGCATCGAGTATATTGCATGTATCCAAGGGCGAACACGTGGAGGACGTTCTCGTCACCGACCGGCTCGCAGGACACACGCTGCGCCAGCTCAACCTGCGCGCCCGCTACCAAGTGCACGTCATCGGTGTGCGCTGCGACAACGACATCGTCATGCCTGAGCCCGGCGAGCCCTTAACGAAGGGAGACCCCGAAAACCCATTGAACCGCTCCGGTGACAATTGCGTGTACGGCATTATTTGAATGAGCCCGGGTGATGGCTGTGGGTAGAAATGGGTTCTAGAAACGCCAGCGCACATCGTACTGGTGGATCTTGGTATCCGGTGTGACGAGCGTCAGTGCGTGCGCTCTGGCCTGCGCGACCAAGAGGCGGTCGAATGGATCGCGGTGCAGAAGAGGCAGGGCCTCCAGTCCGAGTATGCTTGTAGCGTCGTGGGGCCACAGATCCACCATGTGCTTGCGCGCGAGGGGTAGGATGAGCCGCGAAGGGGCTCTTGGAAGCGGTAGCTTTCCGAGTTGGTATTTGATGACGATTTCCAACAGGCTCACATCGCTGAAGTAGAGCTCGTTGTCGAGGTCTGTCAGCGCGCTCTGCAATTCTGGGCTGATGCGATCACTGCCTTCGAACATCCAGAGAAGCACGCACGTGTCGAGAAGGAGCTTCACTTTGGGTCATCAAACAGAGCCTCGAGCTCGTCGTCGGGTTCGTTGAAGTCGTCGGGAAGGCTGATGCGGCCCTTGGCGAGCCCGAATGGCCTGCGGCCATCGGCGGTTACCGGCAGCCGCCGCAGCTCGGCAAATGGCTTGTTGCGGTCGCAGAGAATGATGCGCTCACCGCGTTTGACCCGGCGTGCGTACTCCGAAAGGTGCGTTTTGGCCTCGTTGATGTTCACCATGACTGGCTTCATGGTCATGAACATAGTCTAGTTACTCGACACTGTCAAGGCAGACGTCTTGCGCCTCTTGTGCATCATGCCTGAATCCGGCGAGTAGGACCTCACCCAGGCTACGCGTCTGGCCACAGGCAGAATCCCCCACCTCCAGCGGCGAAGCACTCCATCCCTTCGGGGCAATCGCCCTCAGCGGGGTTACACAAGATGCCACAATGGGTAGGAGTTGTTCCCGAAAACATCAAAGAACAGGTTCCCGGGTAGGTGCCATGGGACGGGCAGACCGGATCAGCAGCCTGGTCGCACTCAATCGTGCAGAATGGCGCAGCTCCACCAAGGCTCAAATCGGCACACGCGCCGCTCT
Source organism: Deltaproteobacteria bacterium RIFOXYA12_FULL_58_15 (assembly GCA_001798605.1). Taxonomy (GTDB): domain Bacteria; phylum Myxococcota; class XYA12-FULL-58-9; order XYA12-FULL-58-9; family XYA12-FULL-58-9; genus XYA12-FULL-58-9. The sequence goes on from MGST01000298.1 coordinate 4,830, forward strand.
CGCATGCCGACTCACTACAGTCACCGTACACCGCCGTGTCGCCGGTCGGAGGCTCACCGCAGACGCCCTGAGTAACCCCATCGACAACCACAGGATTGCCATCGTCATCCGCCAGCGTAAGGCACTGCTCATCGCCGATGCACATGTCAATGCAATGGCCTGGAATGCATTCTTGGTAGCAGATGCCCGAGGCCGCACCTTCGGTTTGCACCAGGCAAGCGCCGTCGCAAGGATTCTTGTTGTCACAGACCGCGCCGGCACCATTGCCAATGATGGTGATATCGCCGCAGTCGATGGCGGGGCAGTCCGCTGGACAGGTGGCGGTGGTTTCGGTGCCGTTGCAGAATCCGTCCGGGCAGACTGCTGCAGGGCAATCTTGCGCGCAGGTGGCGGTGGTTTCGGTGCCGTTGCAGAATCCGTCCGGGCAGACGGGGGCAGCGCAGTCGCCTGGACACGACGTTACGTTCTCGGTGGCCTCACAGGCGTGGTTACCGCAAATGTCCACTGGGCAGTCGGTGGCACAGGTGGTGGGGTTTTCACCGACGTCACATCGGCTGTTGCCACAGTTGTTGACGGCTGCCGGACAGTCACCTGGGCAGGTTAGATTGGTCTCTCCTGACTCACACACACCGTTGCCGCACTCGGCGGTTGCGTCCTCTGCGCAGCCAATCTGTAGAGTTGCAGCAAAAGCGATCGCGATGGTCAACAATCTCATCAACTTCATGGTTTTCTCCTAGTGGCGGCGGCCCCGGCATACCCGAATCGCACCACGACGTCGACCCCTTTTGCACCCCTATTCCACAAAGAACTTGATTGGCTCTGGCCAGATGGCAAAGTCCACCGTTTTCGGCCTTCTCGGCCTTCAATTGCGGCGCAACCTCAGCGATGAAATTGCCGATAACTCACCTCGAATATGGGCAGCAACCGTCGCACCGTGAGGTGCAGAGGAAATACACATGACAAAAATTGCACTTCGCCTGTTCCACACACAAAACGACGCCATCAATGGCAACGCTGAAGTTGTTAGGGTTGGAAAGAAGGTCGCTGGCTTCCTCATGCAAAGCCTACCCCACGGGGTGTCGGGGAGGGAGGCACAAGGCCTGGTCAATCTGTGTGGCAGCACCGGTGGCCATCGAACCCCCGACGAGCAAGCGCTCATCAATTTTATTGGACGACACGGTGTCGACAAAACCTCCGAGGCGCGCATCGGCGTTGACTCAGGCAGATTGTTGAAGGTCTGGATGACACAGGGGCGCACTGGTGGCGCAGAAGTGATCAAACAGGAGATATCAGGCCCCGATTCGGTCGAGCTCGAAACTCGAGCCCGTCTCATGTGGCAGCGAGACGCCGGCGTTCAAGAACGACCCGTCTCGTCGACCATTGCCCAATACCTGGAGAGCCTTGGTGCGACTGATCAGAGTCCACTCGTGGAGGCTGTGCGAACGGAGTTTCTGCAGGCATCGGTTGACTATCTGAACAAAGAGATCCGTCGGGCCGAAGCCGAGCAATGGGAACTGCCCGATGGGTTGGCCGGTCACACTGTAACAACCAACGATCTCGTCAATGGATTTGAACCGCTCAACCAGCTCTTTGAAAACTGGGACATTGCCTGCAACACCCGCGGTGAAATCGTTCAGGTTGAGCAGAACGGGAAGACACTGGGTTCGGTGTTCGAGTGGACCTTGAGGCATGACATGGACAGTTCAACCTGGAGCTTGATCTGGGATTCCGAGGCCAAGGCGTTTACGGCCAAGGCAAACACCCACGACTGGCCCCAAGCGTTCGAGCTTCTGACTTGAAACGTTAGAAAACCCAATCTATCGCAATCGAACCCCGGAAAGACTTCAAATTGTCAGCCGGACGCCGTAGATTGCTCGGGCTCATGTCACACGACGAATCCGATCATAACCTCAGTTTTACGGGCAAGCGCTGGGTGTGGCCCCAATACACGGCGGACAACACCCAAGGCTCTTGGGTCGACACCATCCTGCAGCACCGGGGCATCGTTGACCCAGCAGATGTCGAGCAGTACCTCTCGCCATCGTTGAAAACCCTCGATGATCCTATGCAGCTTCCAGATATCGACGTCGCCGTCGGGCGTATCATGGCGGCGCTCCAGAACAAGGAGCCAATCACCGTCTATGGCGACTACGACGCCGACGGGGTGACATCCACGTGCGTACTCGTTGATTTTCTCCGCCAGGTCGGTGGTGATGTCGACTACTACATCCCCGACCGCCGCACCGAGGGCTATGGTCTCAACACCGAGGCGGTTCGGGAGATTGCCACCCGTGCTCGCCTGCTCATTACCGTCGATTGTGGCATCACCGCCGCCGACGAGATTGCCGTTGCCAAAGACCTCGGCGTCGACACCATCGTGGTCGACCACCACCGCGTGCCCGAACAACTTCCCAATGCAGTCGCCAACATCAATCCCCATCGTGACGACAGTCGCTACCCCACAAAAGAACTGTGTGCTGCTGGCGTTGCCTTCCTGTTGGCGGCCGCCGTCCGTCGTGGACTGCGGGATGTCGGTGCTTTTGCGTCGAAGCCGGAGCCGGATCTTCGGGATTTGCTCGACCTGGTAGCTCTCGCCACCGTCGCTGACATGGTGCCACTGCGGGGTGCCAACCGCGTTCTCGTTGCCGCTGGCTTGCGCAGGATGGCGCAAACCAAGCGCGTCGGCATGCGCGCCCTGCTCGATGTCTCCCGAGTCAATCCGGCGTTGGTCACCGCGACCGATCTCGGATTTCGCCTCGGGCCCCGCATCAATGCCCGCGGTCGCATCGCCCACGCGGGTGAGGCTGTCGAGTTGTTTCTCACCCGTGATCCGAAACGGGCACGCATGCTCGCAAGCTCCCTCGACGCAGCCAACCACGAACGACGCGAGATCGAGCACAGTACCGTTCTGCAAGCCGTCGCCAAAGTGGAGGCTTTAGGCCTAGCGGATCATTGTGGCCTGGTCGTGCACGATCCTAGCTGGCACCCAGGTGTCGTCGGCCTTGTCGCCACGCGTTTGGTGAGCCGCTTCAACCGGCCCACCATTGTGATCGGCGAGGGCGGGAAAGGGTCGGGCCGTACCTTCGAAGGCCTCGATCTTTTCGAGGCCATCAAGGGTGCCGCCGGACACCTGATTCGCTTCGGGGGACACGCGGCTGCCGCCGGTATCACCATCGACACCAAGGACATCGATGCCTTTCGCGCCGCGTTCAGCGAAGCGGTTCGCGCACAAATCGGCGAACTGCCTTTCGTTGCTTCACTCGAACCGGAGCTGGAAGTCGCGGCCAATCGCCTGAACATCCAGATGCTCAACGAGCTCAAACAGCTCGAGCCCTTTGGGCAAGAGAATCCCGAGCCACTCTTGGTGGCCCGCGACATCTCGGTCAGCGCCAAGCGGGTGGTTGGGCAAGGGCACCTCAAACTGCGCCTCGGCGACGAGCAGCACGAGGCCATCGCCTTTGGTCTCGGGAACCTGGCACCCGAGCTCCCCGAGAAGGTCGATGTTGCCTTCCGGCTGACCACGAACGATTACGGTGGTCAGACATCACTGCAACTCAAGGTCGAGGATCTCCGACCAGCCTCACGCCGACAGCCCTGACGTCTGAGTAAAGATTCACAAATCACTTTCTTGTCGCCGGACCATTCCAGCGAACACACGTGTGGCCTCACCATCCGACCCGTGCTAGATCAGCCCAATGAGCAAAGATGTCGTATCCTCAAGAATCAGCAGTCAAGATCATATCAACCTCGTCGACAAGCATAGCGCGCACAACTATCACCCATTGCCCATTGTCGTCGCCCGCGCGGAAGGCATCTGGGTCTACGACGTCGAGGGCAAGCGCTACCTCGACATGCTCGCAGCATACTCAGCGCTCAATTTCGGCCACTGCAATCCGCGATTGGTGAAAGTCGCCCGCGAACAACTCGGAGTGGTGACACTGGCGAGTCGTGCTTTCCAAAGCGACCAACTCGGCCTTTTTTGCCGTGACCTCGCACGGCTGTGCCACATGGATCGCGTGTTGCCCATGAATTCCGGTGCCGAGGGTGTGGAGACCGCAATCAAAACCGCGCGCAAATGGGGATATCAGAAGAAAGGCGTCCCCGACGGCAAGGCCAAGATCATCTGCTGTGCCGGCAATTTCCACGGCCGCACCACCACCATCATCTCCTTCAGCGATGACCCCTCGGCACGGGCTGACTATGGTCCCTTCACTCCAGGGTTCGATCTCATCCCTTACGGCGATCTCGAAGCTTTAAGAGCCGCTATCGACGACAACACCGTCGCTTTTCTCGTCGAGCCCATCCAGGGTGAGGGTGGCATCATCATTCCCCCTAGTGGCTTCTTGACCAAGGCGCGAGAGCTCTGTCGCTCAAAGAACGTCCTATTCATCGCCGATGAAATTCAATCGGGCCTCGGCCGCACGGGCAAGACCTTCACCTGTGAGCATGAAGGCGTGCAGCCCGACATCTACATTCTCGGCAAAGCCCTCGGCGGTGGGCTCGTCGCCGTGTCTGCGGTGGTTTCGAGTGACGAGATCCTCGGCGTCTTCAAACCCGGCGAGCACGGCAGCACCTTCGGCGGGAATCCCTTGGCATGCCGCATTGGCCGCGAGGTCATCGCCATGCTCGAAGCTGGCGATATCCAGAAGAGCGCGGAGGAGCTTGGTGGTTACCTGCTTGTTGAGTTGCAAAAAGCAAACTTCAAATGCGTTCGTGAAATTCGCGGCCGCGGACTTTGGATTGGCATCGAGATCAGGCCAGAGTTCGGACCCGCACGTCCTTACTGCGAAAAGCTCATGGTCGACGGTGTGCTCTGCAAAGAGACACACGTGCAAACGATTCGCCTCGCCCCACCGTTGACCATCACCCGTGATGAGATCGATTGGGCGTTGGAGCGGTTGCGCCGAGCCTTGGGTTGATTGGGTTGATTGGTGTCGACCTCCACACAACCAAACATACGTATTCACGCTCTCGATCTGTTGCGTGGTCTGTGCATCTTCATGATGTGTGAGCAGTACTTCACTTACGCCATCGCCACCTACTTCGGCGTGCCTCTCGACCCATACCTCCGCGGACAATGGCAGGTGTGCACGCCGGTGGTCACCCAGATGTTTGTGGCCCTGGCGGCTTTCAATCTCGGGGCGAAAGAACGGAGCATTTTTGCAGAAACACTTCCCCAGAAGCTCTTCGTCTACGCAACCGTGTTCTGTGTCTTCACCTTTGAGTTGTTCTTTGTGGCAATACCACACCGTTTCGTTCCCAGCGAAGGACACCTGTTCGAATTCAACGCTCTGATGTGCTGGATGACTTGCTTGGCTGTCGTGGCCATCGCCTATCGTTTCTTGTCCACCAAGATCCTCGTAGGCGTCTTCGCCCTGCAATGCGTGTTCTGGGCCCTGCCCATGCAACACTTGGACGACAAAGTCGAAAGCGGCGTGAGCAATCTCATCGGCCTGCCGTTCAAACTCGACGTCCGGCCGCACCTCTTCATTGGTTCGGCCCTATTGGGCCTGTTGCTCGGCATCTTCTACCACCGTGGTCACGCGCTGCACCAACGTTGGTGGCCAACCCTGATGGGCCTAGGTGCCTTTGCCTACATGATGTGGTTGGTGTTCGGCGCTCCGTTTTACGTCGGTGCCATGCAACCGTACAAAACCGAGTTCGATGTCGCCAAATCCTTCATCGGCATGCTCGGCACCTGGGGTCTCGAGACCGTGCTCATCCTCGGTGCCCTGTGGCCCCTGCGTTTTGGCAAGAACTATCGGGTGCCCCTGCTGTGTTGGGCCGGTGCCAGCTCTCTGCTCATCTACACCGCCCACAAGCTCATTTTCGGCTCGATCTTCTTGCCGTTTCTCGAGCTCATCGCAATCCACATCGCCCCAGGTCCGGTGTCCAACACCCTCGTCCACATCGTCTTCTACGTTCTCTTGGTTCTCGGCATCGTCTACATGCTACAACAGTTTTTCATTCCACTGTTGTTGCCGCGATCTGCTCGCCCCGCACGCGACGAACAACCGTAGGAAGCTGCCCGACAATATTCTCTACGAGCGGCGGATGTATGGCACTAGGAAGCTGCCCTACAACATTCGCCACGCGTGGCGGAAGTATTGCAGGATAACCGGATGCATCTTTGAGTTGGGCTCGATTTGAAAGTCGGGGGTCAGCCAGCCCTTGCCGAATACAGTAGACGAGGCGATGACCTCTGGGGTGACAAACTCGGTGGTGTCGATGAGGTTGTCGATATTGCGCATCTTATCGAGCAACACCGACTCCTCCGCCCCTATGGACGCGAGATGGAAACCCCACTCACTCATACTCGGAACAACGTGATGGTATGGGACCGCAGCAAATCCCGCTGCCCGCAAGGTTTCACCAATGCACAGAAAGACATTCTTGGCCTGGAACGGACTCGTGGACTGCACCGCAATAATGGCCCCCGGTTTGAGCTTGCGGCGCAACTCCAAGTACATGTCCTTGGAAAATAGTTTTGCCAGAGGCACTGAACTCGGGTCCGGAAAATCGAGAAAAGCCACATCGAAGCTGCCTGCCGCGTCCGGCAGAAACGCAGCGGCGTCGAGGGTTGCGACATCAACCTCAGCCGTCGGGTGAAACTCCAAATGGTTGAGTTGGGTGCGGCGCAAACCGACGAGACCCACCTGCTGTTTTTCCCCGTCGCTCTCCACCGGTCCGGTGACGTGACGCACCCGAGCGTCACCAAAGGCATTGTGATTGATGCGAACCATGTGCGGCTCAGTGGAGGCAAACCGGACCATCGCCGGATCAATGTCGACGAGGGTGACGCTCTCAACATCGTCGTAGCGAAGCACCTCACGCAACGCCAAACCATCGCCACCGCCGAGAATGAGAACCGATGCGCGCGACGGTGCCATACTCATGGCGGGATGCACGAGAAGCTCGTGGTAAATCTTCTCATCTGCTGAACAAAACTGCAGGTGTCGGTTTAGGAACAAACGAATCAAGCCATCGGCACGCCTGGTAAGGATGATGTTCTGGTATTGAGTGGTCTCACGAAAGACGATGGGGTCCTTGAGGTAGCGTTGCTCAGCGGCCGCTGACCAGTCATCGGCGTTGATCACGCCAATCCCCAAGATGGTCGCCGCGGCTGCTGCCGCAAAGGTGAGGACGCGTGGCCGCTTGACCACAGTTCTGAAGACCACCAGCCCAACAATGGCGATAGCGATATTGAAGAGACCAAGGATGAAGCCGATGCGCGCGATGGTGACGTGGGTAAGAAGCACGTAAACAAACAGAATGGCGCCAACCAGAGAGCCGACGTAGTCCATCGACAGGATTTCCGACAAGTTGATTCGCAGTTGTTTGACGTACTCTTTGTTGATGCGGATGAGGATGGGTATCTCCATGCCGATCAGCACCCCAATGTTGATGGCAAAGAAATAGAGGAAGACACTGAACGATTCACTGACCGCAAAAATGCCATACACGACCATGGGCGCGGCACCGCCCACCAAACCGAGCACAATCTCGATCAAGAGAAACCGATCCACGAGGTTCTTCTCGAGCCTCTGCTGCATCATGCTCCCCAGCCCCATGGCGAACATCATCATGCCGATAATGAGGAACATCTCCTCGAAATTGCTGCCTATGAGATAGTTGGCAACAACGCTGAGCACGTACTCATAGATGATGCCGCAGGCACCCATGACAAACATGGACGCGATGAGGATGTAACGACCGGCTCGTGGAAACATGAAGGCATCATGCCCCAATCCCCGAGGTGAAACCAGACCCGGAGCTGTGACATCTCGACAATCGGGAGCGGGGGCCGGGGCCAGGAATCGACTACGACACTCTTCTATGGGCAGGGATCGACAGCCTATTGCGGGCAGAGGTCGTAGTTGCCGATGGTAAATTCCGTCGAGCCTTCGATCTCGAAGCTACCCTCGGCGTCATGACCGCGAATGACGTACAGCGCTGTGTAGGATGAGTAGGCCCCAGGCATGCCAAGCCGATCTTGATATTCGAACTTCTTGCGCAAGGGAACCAGCGGCACAGAAATTGGAGTGGGATCTGGGCTGTCTGCTGTGAGCACGACTGTGGGACCGGGTAAATCCATTCCAGAGATCACCGGGCAAGTGAGCGGAGGTTGATTGATGGTGGCATCGGGAACGCACTCGTTCGACTCGAATGATACTGAGTAGGAATCAATGGTGACGATCGGTGACAGCTCTGGCATCTGCAGATAGGCGTCCGGTGGCGAGTTCACGATGCTAATCGTTGCGAGATGGTCTGTGAACGGTTCGGCCACAACCTCGCCATCCACCTCGCAGGTTCCCTGCCACGCATCAACATTTGAGGAAGAGGCCTCGCTGACGGGTGAATAGGCCGTGATGCCGAGAAGCTTCAAGCAGGCCCCCGCTTCGGTGGTCACAGAACAGCGATTGGCAGGGTCGAGCGTGCAGCCAACCATCAATGCGAAACACAAGGATCCCAAGAATAATTTACCCATGCTATGACTCCGTACGGCGACATTGGCTTTGCTCACGATTGAACCTCGAAGCGAAAGACCGCCTTGCCCGCTTGAATGCTGCAACCTGGCTGCAGATAAACTTCCTTGATTTTGATACCGTCGACGAAGGTGCCATTGGTGCTACCCAAGTCGCGAATGAGGTGGGCCAAGCCGTCACGGCGTATGGCAAAATGGTGTCGGGACACCGCTGCATCGTCGACCCACATGTCGCAGTCCGCGGCCGAGCCAACAATCACTTCGCGGGCAGGGATCTCCAAGGTGGGATCCGAGCCCCCGCCCAAGCGAACCAGACGAGCCTCACGAAACGGCCGGTCAGCCAGGCTGGTGACCTGGGTCAGTTCCTCAGTCAAGCGACGTGTCATTATTTGCGCTGGGGTTTCTCTGCTCGTCATCACTTCCCCCTTCCTCTCATGTGCCTCTCCCCTACTTCACCAAACGGGTTATTGGTGCCGTGGTACCGAAGCTCGTACAGCCGCCGAGGGCATGGTCGTCGCTGCCCCCACGGTCACATAGGAACTCGATGTCGATCCCCTGACCTCCTGGCTCGTTCACATCCCTCACGTCCAGAATACGAAAAGTGGCAAAACCGACAACCTGCGTGGGCTGATTGAACCTTGGCGAACAGTCGGAGGAATCATTGCCAATAATCGGCACCGTGACTTCCTGGCCTTCGTATTCGACAAGCTCATCGTACAAAGGGTGCAAACTAGCCCCGTTGCTCACCCCTATTATGTCTCCCACCCGCACATTGCTGCAGCGGTTGGGAGACCGCAAAACCTCGAGCACACCAGCGGTGTTGGGATTCCTGCCGTCGAGCATGGTAAGTCCCATGTTGTCTTCTGTTGCGTTCGTGAAGGTCAAGTTCCGATTGCACACCAATGAGCCGTCATTGGGATTCACAACGAGGCACTCGGCAAAGACGATGGGAATGGAACAACCTTCGCAGGGTCCGTCAATGACCGCAATCGCCTCAGCTCCCACCGACGCCACCTCTTTGCCTAGAAACGACGAAAAGAACACCGGCAGCGCATTGTCGCCAGAGCGGGAGGTGCGCACCTGGACCGCATTGACATGGCCGGCATCCTCATTGGTGGCCGGATACAGTACGTAGAACTCTCGTTCATCGTCATCCCACCTGCCGAGGACAATGTCACCGTTGGGGTCGTTGGTAGAGTTCAAATTGGCGGAGACCTGTTGAACGTCCGTTCGATGGCGCTGGGTGAACTCTTGGGCGCTGAGTCTGGCCTGGTCGAGCGAGAGCAGTGCGTTTTCTCCCGTTCTCAGACTCATCGCCCCAGCCAAGGCTCCGGCGTCAGCGGCATTTTGTAGTTGGCCACGCACCAGCATCAAGTGACCGACGTTGAGCGCCAAAGAAACCATCGCGCCGAGGGCGACCAACATGAATGCCACCAAAATGGCGCTGGCCCCACGATCTTGGCGACGACCCATGTTTGTCTTCATTGGCGCATTGTCGGTTGGTTGATTCATTTCGTCAACGGACTTGGGACTCACTTGGAAGGGGCCGACTCCTCAGGATTTACAATCAGAACCTGCTGCTTTCCAACCTCCGTGTTCCCGCCTTCGGGAACCAGACTCTTAAGATAGCTCTCCGCCACGATGGCCGCCTCTTGGGAATCGAGGCCCGTCTGATCGGACGCCTTCTTGCCCGCGTCAGGGTTGACGGTCTGTGCGCGCATGGCGGCGTAGTATGCACGACCATGGGTCGGGGTCAGATGTTGTTGGCCGGTGCAGCCAATTGCGAAAGCTGCCGCCGCGAGAATCACGACCCACTCAATTAGGTTTTTCTGCCTTGGCATCTCTCTCTCCTGTGTCTGTAGCATGTTTCAAGCCCAATGCCTCGGGCCCGGGCCGGTCCAGTTTTTTTGCGATCTCCACCAGGTTGTTCCACGCTTGCTCGTGGCCCGGTTGAAGCGCGAGGGCCTGCTGATAGAGATCGTAGGCGGCCGCAAGGTTGCCCGCCTTCTCGTAGGCAAAACCGAGGTTGTTCTTGGCCTCGGCCGGTGATCCGCCGCTCGCGAACTCTCGCGAAGCCTTGGCAAAATCCCCACCCCGGGCATAGGCGAATCCCAAGTTGTTTCTCACTCTTGCGCTCGTGGGATCGAGTCGCAGGGCCTCCTTGTACAACGCGATCGACTCGTCGCGTTGATTGCGGGCAAAGAGGGCAAATGCCAGATTGTTGAGGGCGTCGGGGCTCTCGGGTGCGAGATCCGCCGCTGCCCGATGATGCTCCAGAGCTTCCTTGCCACGACCTTGCGCCTCAAGCATGACAGCCAGCGCCGAGTGGGTATCGGCACGGTCGCTGTGGATGGCGAGCGCCTCGACAAAGTCGGCCTCAGCTTCAGCCGCCATGCCTTTTTCTCTGAAAATGATGCCGCGCATGGTCAAGACATCGGGATCCCGCGGATCTTCTGCGTGCAGATCGCGAACCTTGTTGAACGCCGCCGCCCAATCCCGCTGCACCAACAGCTCCATGGCAATCGACTTGCGCAAGGCGCGCTCACGTTGTTCTCTGTCGCTGGCGCAGGCGCAAGCCAACAGTGCGACAACCAGCGCTGCCTTCTGCAGACTGCCCATCACTTCCCTCCAAGGTAGGGCAAGAGCTGGGTCGAAATGCGCACCGCCGCGGGGCCCATGATGATGGCCACGAGTGACGGGAGAATACACAACACCAACGGCACCGTCATCTTCACGGAGACCACTGCCGCCTTCTCCTCGGCCGTTTGCATGCGTTTGGTGCGCATCCACTCGGCGCGAATGCGCAAGGCCTTGGCGATGCTGGTGCCGAAACGCTCGGTCTGGGCGAGCACGGCGGAGAGGGAACGAATATCTTCCACGCCAGTGCGTTCTGCAAGGCGGCGAAAAGCACGAACCCTGGCCATGCCCGCGCCGATCTCCAAGAATGTCACCCGCAATTCGTCGGCAAGAATCGGCGAAGAGACTCTGATTTCCCCTGCGACCCGCGCCAACGCCGCATCGAGCCCCAGACCGGCCTCAACGCAGGTGACCAACAGGTCGAGAGCATCGGGCAGTGTCCGCTCCATGGACTTCTGTCGCGAGCGAACTTTGGAGCTCAACCAGAAGTTCGGCAAGAACAGACCGAACACCGCGAGCAAAATGGCGATGGGTAGGCTCGATTCGACAGGCTCGGTGAGGCGCTGATTGATGGCCAAAAATGTCAACGGCAAAAACGCCGCGAGAAGGGCTTTGGCTGCCACAAATACCGGAACGGCGCGCGGATGGGTGATGTTGGCGTGCCGCAGTTGTTGTTGCACACGGGTTTCCGTCTCAATGGCGAGGTCATCGGCGCTGAAACTCTTGGCGTGCTTGGTCACCGCGGTGCGAACCACCGCCTCTTCAGCGGCATGGCTCCTTAGCCGCTCAACGATCTCATCGGGTTTGCTGAACATCGAGCGGACCGCACCGAGCATGCCCAGGACAAAAAACAAAACGAGCACACCGATCAGAGCCACAGTGACATCGAGCTGTGCGAAAAATTCCATTTAGAACTCCACTCGCGTCATGCTGAACATCCACAAAAGACCGATTCCCCAGCTCAAGCCGGCATAGGCAAGTAGCGCCCAACCCAAGGGCTCATGGAACAGAGGCCTCAGGTAGGTGGGATTGGACAGGCCCAAAAAAGCGATCATGAGAAGGGGCAAGGACGCCAACACCAACCCTGACATGCGGCCTTCGGCGGTGAGGGAGCGTAGCTTGCCGAAGAAGCGATAACGGCTGCGGATGGTCTCGGCGATGTTCTCGAGAATTTCTGTGAGATTGCCACCCGTCTCTTTTTGCACCACCAAAGACACGGCGAGGATCTTGAGGTCCTGGTTCTTGGGCACCCGCCGGGTCATCTCCAAGACGGCCTTGTCCAGGGTGCGTCCAAGCCGTTGCTCTTCGTAGGCCCGGCCAAACTCCAAGTTGATGGGCTCGGGCATCTCGGCGGCGACAAACTGAAAGGAGTTGGAGACGGCGTGCCCCGTGCGCAGAGCTCTCGCCATCATGTCGAGAGCATCGGGGAGTTGTTCACTGATCTTGGCGCTGCGACGATCGCGAATGACGATGATCACGAGGTAGGGGATGAAGAAACCAATCACCGCCAGGGCAACAACCGCAGGCATGCCGCCGGACAAAGCCGTGGCCAGAGTGCCGCCGGCGAGGGCAAGTACCATCGAGATGCCGAAGAGCTGCGCGACGGTGCTGGCAATATCCGCCTCGACCAGTAGGGTCTCCAAACGCACGGCCAAGGGAAACGCTCGCAGGATCGCATCCAGCGCCGCGATAGATGACAGCTTCCCTTGCCGCAACAGACTGCCCGCGATGGGCTGGGCACCGGTGCCGAGGTTGCGGAGCCTCCGCCGCATGGTCTCGAGCTTGCGGTCCTCCAGATAGCGCGACAACTGTAGGAGGGCCTCAACGATGCCCACCACCATCAGTACAACCAAGACGATGATGACTTCGCGCATTATCCCTCCAGGAAAGGCCGCACGACCTCTTCGGGGTCGAGGCCAAACCGCGCGATGCGCTCCATGATGTGTGGGTGGATGTTGGACGAGACAAATTCACCGCGCACAGCCCCTCGTTCGTCGACTCCCTCCTGATTGAAGCTGAAGATCTCTTGGGTGGTGATCGCGGTGCCTTCAACACCGGTGATCTCCGTGATGCTGGTGATGCGCCGTCGACCGTCGATGCCGCGTGAGAGTTGCACCACGAGCTGTAACCCACGGGCGATGGTCTTGCGCGTGCCGTCCTCAGACAGGGGCACACCGCTCATGCCGATCATCGTCTCAAGTCGGGTGAGCCCGTCCCGTGGCGTGTTGGCGTGCACCGTGGTCATCGACCCTTCGTGCCCCGTGTTCATGGCTTGGAGCATGTCGAGAACTTCAGCGCCACGCACCTCGCCGACGATGATGCGATCCGGGCGCATGCGCAGGCTGTTGCGCACCAGGTCGCGGGTGACAATCTCCCCTTTGCCTTCAATATTGGGAGGGCGGGTCTCCAGACGCGCGACATGACGCTGCTGCAATTGCAGCTCGGCTGCGTCCTCGATGGTGACCACCCGCTCGGAGTCGGGAATAAAACGGGACAAGGCGTTGAGAAGTGTGGTCTTGCCAGCGCCGGTTCCGCCGCTGATGAGGATATTCACCTTGGCCTGAACCGCCGCGGCGAGAAAGGCGAGCATCGGCCGATTGGCGCTCCCAAGAGTTAAGAGGTCCCGCACACGCAGGGGGGTGCCACCAAAGCGGCGGATGGACAACAACGGGCCATCGACCGCCAAGGGTGGGATGATGGCGTTGACACGGGAACCATCGGGAAGGCGCGCGTCGACCATGGGCGAGGTCTCGTCTACCCGTCGGCCAATGCGAGAGACGATGCGATTGATGATCTGCCGCAGGTGATCGTTGTCGCGAAAACGAACGCTCGTCAGCTCGAGTTGGCCGCGACGCTCGACGTAGATCGTATCGTAAGTGTTGACGAGAATGTCGGAGATGCTGGAGTCGTGCAGGAGCGGCTCGAGGGGCCCGAGGCCCGTGACCTCATCGAGGATCTCCTGGATCATCCGTTCCCGCTCAGAGCGGTTGAGCGGCATTTCGCTGTCCGTCACCGAGCCGCTGAGAATGGTTCGGAGCTCGTTGCGCACCTCATCTGCCGAGAGCTTCTCCAGAGTCGTGAGATCCAGCCTGTCGATGAGCTTGGTGTGCAGATCGAGCTTCAGGTCGTGGTAGATTTCCGGCTCACGGCCCGGCGAAGCTTCTAGATCCGACGACACAAATCCGGCGTCGGCACCCCGGCGCAATCTATCACTGAGCCCCATCTACCGCCGCCTTCCTGCCCAGCAAACCGCCAAAGAAGCCGCGTCGACGGGCGGCGACCTCGGGAACCCCACGGACCAAGGGCACGATGCCGTCGATGCTCTTGGTAAGCCGAGACTTGGGCGACTCATCCGCCAACAGGACACCGCGATTGATCGACTTGATCAAAGCGGCAAAATCATTGGCAACCAGAACCTCCACGGGCATTCCCGTGGTGTCACGAATGACATCCGTGGATATCTTCGAGTTGCGTTGGAAACGATTGACCACCAAAGAGATCTTCTCCGTCGGGTAGTCCAATCGCTCGAAGATGCTAATGCAACGCTGCGCGTTGCGAACAGCGGGGACATCCTGGGTGAGCACCAACAGAACCCGGTTGCACTCGTCAAGTGCGGCTACCGTGGTGTCATCCAACCCGCGCAGCCCATCCACCACGACGTGATCGAAATGCTGACGCAAAAAGGTGAGCAAGGTGGTGATGTCTTGGCTGCCAATCGCCTCCGCCTGCTCTATCTTCTCGCTCTGGGCAATGACGAAGATGCCGGAGGCGTGGTGGGTCAGAGAGGAGTCCAGCAACTCCCGATCGAGGCGGCGGATGTTGGCGATGACATCGGAGATGGAATAGCCACCGTTGAGATCCAAAAAGGACAAGACGTCACCAAAATGCAAATCGAGATCAATGAGACACACCCGTTCGTCGCCCGATCGGTGCAGGGCACCTGCGAGGTTCGAAGCGATGGCCGTGGCGCCAACGCCGCCCTTGGCGGGGTAAACGCACGTGACCCGTCCCAGGGCGCGGCCGGTGTTGCGCAAGGCCAGCTCTGCCACAGACTGGCGAATCTCATCGTCAGCCCCTTCGACCAGATACTCTTCAGCGCCAGCGCGCATCGCTGCCAGAATTAGATCGGCGTCCTTCTCGGGTCCCACCACCACCACATGGGCACCGAGGGACGCAAGCTCTCGCACGCCTCCCAGGTTCTCTTTGGGAGGATTCCCCAAGACCACGACTACCAGAGCCGATTGCGGCACTCCCCGGCGATGGGCCGCGACCAAGACGTCTTCGTCGAGAAAACTGAACGAGACGGTTTTTCCCAGGGAAACCTCGGCCTGGCGCATGGACTTGGAGGGCGCTCCCACGACAACAACGGACGGCGTTTCACTCATATTGGCAACCTCTTTGGGACCTCTTCAATGTGTGGCTCAGCGGGCGAATCCAACCGCTCCACTGGGTCCGCGGTTCAACGCCACATCTGCGGAATCGTCGGCAGCGCTCTCGTGCGTGGGCGGAAGGCTATCCCAACCCATCAAAAACAACACGAGGTCGCCGACGTCATTGTCTTCGTAGTCGGTGGGCATCGGTGGCAGCTCGTGGGGGGCGACGGGCTTGGCTAGGTGGGCGGTGACCACCACTAAGAGCTCCGTCTCTTCCCGTTGAAAAGCCGTGGAGCGAAACAAGGCACCCAAGATCGGGATGCGTCCGAAAAACGGCACCTCTTGGACCTGCGTGCGGATCTTGTCGGAGAGCAATCCCGCAATGGCAAAGCTTTGGCCATCGCCCAAACGGACGGTGGTATCGCTCTGCCGTGTGCTCAAACCGGGGATAGTGTAGCCGCCCACCGAGATGGAGGCGCTGGGATCGAGATCGCTCACCTCGGCGGCTAGCTTGAGATGGATCTGGCCGTCGCCGGTCACCGTCGGTGTGAATTTCAACACGACGCCGAACTCTTTCCATTGCACGTTGACGTTGCCGAGACCGCTGGCCATGGGTATGGGCAGCTCCCCGCCCGCCAAAAAACGAGCTTCCTGTCCCGACAAGGTCACCAAGGATGGCTCGGCGAGGGTCTTCGACAAGCCACGTGACTCCAGCATGTTGAGCATCACCGAGAAGGGGAAGCGGGAAAAGCTCGACATGTACAATGAGAAGCTCTCCCCGAAGGCCTGGGCGGGAATGCTCGGTGGGTGGCCACCCACAGCGCCCACCGGTCCGAGGAGCGGTCCCGTTTGATAATAATTCGGTGGGGTCGGGGTATTGAGAAAAGTCCCCGCCGGTGTACGGGGGCTGAACAAACCCATTTGGTTGGTGTAATCCGCGGCCTTGTGATGGAAATTCACCCCAAACTCACGCACCCCTGTCCGTGAGACCTCGGCGAACTTCACCTCCAACTGCACCTGCTGGTTGCCACTGACGCGAATCAGATTGGCGAGCTTCTCCGTGTGCAGTTTTGCCACCTCAGAGATCCGCTCGGGCAGACGAACGTCCTGCACCTCTCCGGTGAGCACGACCAGATCGCCGGCCGATGACACACCGATGGCTTCGTTGGGAAAGAGCTCTTGCAGCTGATAACGCAAAGAATCGAGATTGCGTGCCACGCTGAGGGCAACCACCAAGGGGAGATCACCCTTGTCCCAGAGGGTGAGATCCGTCACACCGGGCTTTTTGGCGGTCAAGAGCAATTGGGTGGGGGTCACGACCTTCAAATCGGCTACCGTCGTGTCGGCGACCGAAACGCGGCTCACGGACTGCGACAAGATAAGCAGGCGGTTCTGGCCAGACTCCAGCTTTAACTCACGGACAGCGCCCACCTCCTGATTGACGTGAAGGGTCGTAGGTGGGCCGACCTCATCGGTCTTGGACTGGGCCCAGGCAGAAGTGGCAGCAATGGCCAAGCCCGTGGCGATCGTGGTTCGGGCGGTCACAAAGAATGTTCGTTTTTTCATCATCGATCCCGGAAAGTTCGTTGCTCAAAAGAGTCACCGCGCATGATCTCGACTGTGTCAGGTTTGACGATGGGCTCAGCGGGCTTAGGTTTGCGCGGGGCTTGGCGCTGCACCCCAGAAAGGAGCACCGAAGGGATGATTCCCTTGGTCTCGATCACCTCTTGGTCGAGACTGCTACGCAAGGCCAACAAGAGCTGACCCTTGGCCGCCGACAGCGCCAATCGCTCTGCTTCCTCCGGTTTGACCATCAAGGTCGCCACGGTCGCTGACACCGGGCGGCTGGCCTTGCTCCCCTCGATGCGTTCGATCTGCTTACCGACCGCCAGAACCTTGATGTTGTACAAGATGAACTTGGATACCACCGGCTCCCCGGTATTCGGTTGCATGGTGACGATGACATCGACGCTATCGCCGGGATGAACAAAACCCGCGACGCCCACGACGTCATCCACCCGGACCGAAACGGCAAGATAGCCTTCGGGCAGAACTGCCGCGAGGCCCGTGCCAGCCCCAGCGACCGCCACCCGGTTCTTGGTGATGGGCTCCCCTTTGAAAATCTTGGCAACGATCACCCGGTCGATCAAATCAGCCTCGGTGGCAAAGGCACCATCGGGTGCCGCCTCCTGCGGCCAGGGAACAACCTGAATGTCCTCCTTGGTGAGCGCGGTGCCGAGCGGCAGATCGACGCTGGCGACGACGACCGGAACCGTTGGTTTGGCACCGCCTATCGAGTGTGTATCGAGATAACGTATCACCAAAAAGACACAGCCGATGGCGGCACCAAAGGCGAGAATGAGAGATGCGACCGCCCGTCGTCCGGACTGCTTCCCAGAGCTCTCGACGGCATTTCGTAAACTGGCTGAGCCGGAGTTTTTTTGTTGTGCCACTTTTTATTCCCCGAGACGGGACGATTCATGGGTTCCCGTCGTACGTGATACATGCAAACTGTTGTGCGCCCTTCAAATCAAGCAAAATCATCAGAGCTCGGCTGTTGGGCAACTACTCCAAACCTTCTGGCAAGCGCATAGGTCAAGAAACTCCAGGCGGGGAAGTCAACGCCGCATCACCGACCGACCCAAAATGTTGTGGGGAATCCAAGTCCCCGCAAATCCCGTTATTGAGCCACCCGGATAGGTCACCGTGACATCGATATTTCCAGCACCGGGAGTCGCGACAATCACCGCCTGCGCTGGATCGATCAGGCCAGCCGCAAGGAAAGTGGTAACCGCGTCGGTAGCCGCACTCGCCGCCAGCCCGCCATCGCTGATCTCGAGAGATCCTGCCCTCGCCCCCTCACGGGCCGCATTGGTAATGACCTGGGCACGAAAGAAATAGACGCCCCAATCGATGCAACCCAACACCAGCAACATAAGAAGCGGTAGAACCAGGGCAAACTCCACCGCGGCTGCTCCCGCATTTCTTCTCTCGACCTTCACCATATTGTTATTAGCCGTCATGTCGGCCACCCCAAGCTCGGAGCTGCAATGACATAGGCACCGCCGCCCAAAATAGCGAGTGCGTATGGGACGGATACCCTTCCTCCCCGTGCCTGTGGGGCACTCGGCCAGGCTTTGAGAATCACCGCCAGAAACATGTTGTTTCTGATCTCCGCTCTGGCATCCTGCTTCGATGCGAAATACGCACCCAACGCCACGAGGCCACCGATGGCAGCTCCCGACAACAAATAAGCGAGCAGCTGTTGATACCCGATCCACACCGCTGCCGCCGCCGCCAGTTTGACGTCACCGCCACCTATGCCGCCCCGTGACCAGGGCACCCACAACAGCACGATCACGCCAACACCGCAGACCAAGCCAATCAGCGCCACCTGCCATTGATGGGCAGCCACAGACCACGCCAAACCACCCACAGCGACCGTTGCGCTGAGTAGGTTTGGAACACGTCTACTCCGCAAATCCGTCCACGCCCCAACGGCGAGCAGGATCAAAAACGGAACAGCTGCGTTTGGCGTTGCGTATAAGTCCACCAACACCCGCGAATGTCAGGCACGACCTGCGTTTAGGGCATATTGTCGTCGACTGTTTGAAACGCAGTCTGGACCTTGCCGCCGATGGACATAACCACAACGATGATCACTGCTGCGATGGCCGCCACAATGAGTCCGTACTCGACCGCGGTTGCACCCTCTTCGTCCTTGATGAGCTTTTGGATCTTTTTCAACATGGGTTCTCCTGAAGCGTTTAAACGCTCACTTTATCTACCCCAATCGGGCGTCTGCAAGCACGATTGGCGTCTGCAAGCACGATTATCGATTCCATCATGGGTCTGCTCGAAATGTGTACGAGTTCGGAATGTCGGGAAACAGACCCTCTCACGGCTGCGGAAAGCCGTCGTCGGCCTGTTGGTAGAGTCCTTGGACCTTGGTCCCTATCGCCAAAACGACAACAATGATGACGCCGGCGATCGCCGCGACGATCAGGGAATACTCGATCGCGGTGGCTCCACCCTCATCATTGATGAGAATGCGGATAAGAGAGCGCAAGTTACGCGGGCCGGTGGTTTCCAAGGCGATGGCCTCCAAAATCATGGTCGTGCGTAGCATAGATGAACCGGCAGGCAAAGCCCATCGCGCATTTCCTCACCATCCACAACAATCTCCATGGACGTCGACACACTTCTTGACTTCCATGGCACTCTTGTCGTTTCCTTTGCCTCGTCCAATTACGTGGGAGAATCTATCATGACACCGACCGTCGCGATCCTCGGATTGATCGCCATCATTCTTTCAGCACAATGTGTTATCTCTTTTCAGATTCGTGATCGCCTCGAACAGCTCGTCGACAAAGACAAGAAATAGCAGACCCCAGCAGTCGGTGCAGATGCAGCGCCAGCCAACGAACAGGGTCACC
Source organism: Deltaproteobacteria bacterium RIFOXYA12_FULL_58_15 (assembly GCA_001798605.1). Classification (GTDB taxonomy): domain Bacteria; phylum Myxococcota; class XYA12-FULL-58-9; order XYA12-FULL-58-9; family XYA12-FULL-58-9; genus XYA12-FULL-58-9. The sequence continues at coordinate 24,761 of MGST01000298.1, forward strand.
GGTCCACGCACTCGATCAGCGTTACTTTTTTCGTGCACGATCCTGACGTATGGTCGTCGCCCATGCGTGCCTTTTTCGCCGCCAACAATTGGCCAGCAGCTCGTGTGCTGCCCGCACTCAAGTTGTCCGCACTCAAGTTGTCTGCTCTCGTGTTGTCTGCTCTCGTGTTGTCTGCTCTCGTGTTGTCTGCTCTCGTAACGTCGGCTTGTGTGCCAGCCAATGGCGGCGATCGAACCCCTGCCATCGAGTTGTCTCCTTGCGGCGTAAAATGGCTGACGACGCAGGCTGAGTGCGGCACCTATGAAGTATGGGAGAACCGCTCGGCCCAAACGGGACGTCGACTCTCATTGAAGGTCGCGGTGGTGCGTGCCGTCGCCGAACAACCCGAACCCGATCCCGTGTTCGTGCTTGCTGGTGGGCCCGGACAGTCGGCGACCCAAGACGGTGGTGTCGTGGTGCGCCTACTCGATGATGTTCACCGCGACCGGGACATAGTCTTGCTCGATCAGCGGGGAACCGGCGGATCTCACCCATTGGATTGCAACGATGTCTCCGATAAGTCGCTCAGCTCGCACTTTCTCATCTCCCCAAAACTCGACGATTTGCGCGCCTGCCTCGATCACATCGACGCGGATCCCGTCCACTATGTGACTTCTGTTGCCATCTTGGACCTCGACGAAGTGCGTGCGGCCCTTGGTTACGGACAGATCAACATCTGGGCGGGATCCTATGGAACGCGAGTTGCTCTCGCCTACGCGAAAAGATTCGGCTCCAACGTTCGCTCCATGACCCTCGACGGACTCGCACCTACCGATCTACGTTTGCCACTGTACGTCGAACGGGACAGAGATCGCGCCCTCGAACAGCTTTTTGCGGCCTGCACCGCCGACGGGGACTGCGCCAAAGCCTTCGGCGATCTGCGCGGAAACTACAAAGCACTGCTCACGAGCCTCACCGCCGAGCCCCTCGAGATTCGAGTATCCGATCCCCAAAGCGGCGAACCGACGTCGTTCACTTTGAGCGAGGAGGCCTTCACCGCCAAACTGCATGGCATCCTCTACGACTCGACGATGACGGCGCTGTTGCCCTTCACTCTCAAACAAGCTGCACGTGGACGATTCGAGCCCTTCGTGGCCCAGTCCTTGACCCTCTCACAGTGGTCTACGGAATCGCTCGCCGAGGGACTGTTCCTATCGGTTGCCTGCGCCGAAGACGTCGACCGCATCAGCGACCTTGACGTGGCCGCCGTGAGCGAAAGCCAACCGCACACGGCTCACGCCGTGCAAACCATGCGCGAGGCTTGCGCGGTTTGGCCACACGCAACAGTGCCGGAAGAGTATTACACCCCCAATGTAACAGGTATCCCGACTCTCCTGCTCTCGGGCGATCTCGATCCCATCACACCACCCTGGTGGGGCGAGCAGGTCGCAACACACCTGAGCAACCAACGACACGTGGTGGTTCCCGGAATCGGTCATGGCACCACCGCGCACGGTTGTGTCCCCGAGCTGATTGCCGAATTCTTTGCCACCGCGAAACCCGCGGCGCTCGACACCCAGTGCGTGAGCGCCATGCAACGTCCGCCATTCTTCATTGGCTTCGCAGGACCCAAACCATGATTCACGTCGAAGGCCTGCAGAAGAGTTTTGGTGACGTTGCTGCCGTCCAAGATATCTCTTTCACGGCGAACAACGGTGCCATCACCGGCCTGCTCGGTCCCAATGGGGCCGGCAAGACAACAACCTTGCGCATTCTTTCGACCCTACTGCGCCCCGATCACGGTTTCGCCAGCGTCGATGGCTGTGACGTCGCCACCGATCCGCTAGGTGTGTTGCGCAAGCTCGGCGTCTTACCCGAGAGCCGCGGGCTGTACGCACGGCTCACGCCGAGGGAGCACGTACGATATTTCGGCGAGCTGCACGGACTCGAGGGCGACGAGCTCGACAGTCGCATTCGGTCTCTGTTTGAGCTACTGGAAATGGAAGAGATCGCTGACCGTCGGGTCGAAGGATTCTCACTCGGCGAACGGACCAAGGTCGCCATCGCTCGTGCGCTCGTGCATGGACCACAGACGATCGTCTTTGACGAGCCTACATCCGGCCTCGATGTCATGAGCACCCGCGCCATGCGCGAGCTCATTCGCAAGCTCGCGAGCGGCGGTGCTTGTATTTTGCTCTCAACCCACGTCATGCAGGAGGTGGCGGCGTTGTGTGATGAGGTCGTGGTTGTCACGGGCGGACGGGTCGCCGCCTGTGGCACATGCGAAGAGCTCTGCGCACAAACGAGCGAAGAGAACATAGAAGAGGCCTTCGTCTCCATCATTGGCAGCGGCCGAGGATTGCGATGAACAGCGCACGGGTCATCTTTCGCAAAGAGCTCGTCGACCACGTCCGTGATCGCCGCAGCATGGCCACAGTTCTGTGGATACCCGCCTTCGGTGCCATCACCACAGCGGTCATGCTCACTTTCATCGGTGACCTGCAGAAGGATCGAGAGCTCACGGTTCCCGTCATTGGCGTCGAAAATGCTCCCGGTCTCGTTGCCTTTCTCGAGCAACACGGAGCAACCATCGAGGCGCCACCCCTCGATCCCGCGAACGTCGTCACAACTGGCGAGTCCGATATGGTGCTCATCATCTCCAAAGAATACGGTGAGCGCTTCCAAAGTGGCCGGCCCGCAACCGTCCAACTCATGTTCGACCAATCTCGGACACGCGCGCACGCAAATGTCGATCGCGTGAGACGGTTGCTGCAGGCCTACAGTCAACAGATTGGCACTCTGCGTCTATTTGCCCGTGGCGTGTCCCCTGAGCTTGCCACGGCGCTGCAAATCGATGAATTGGACCTAGCCACCCCGGAACGCCTCGCCGTCATCATCCTCGGCATCATCCCGACCATGTTGATGCTTTCGGTGCTCATGGGTGCTCTCAACGTTGCTATCGATGTGACCGCCGGAGAGCGGGAGCGCGGCTCGCTTGAGCCACTTCTTCTCAACCCCACCTCGAGAATGTCGGTGGTGGTGGGGAAATGGCTGGCAGCGGTAGTAGCTGGCGTCGCCGTGCTCGCCTTGACCATTGCAGCATTCGCAGGGGTGTTGGCGCTCTTCCCACTCGCCGATCTCGGTCTGCGCGCAAGCTTGGGAATGCGCGAGATAGCCCTGATCCTCGTGGCAATCATCCCCCTCGCGTGGGTGGGCTCAGGAGTGCAGATGTTCGTGGCCTCCTTTGCCCGCAGCTTCAAAGAAGCTCAGACCTATCTCTCCGTATTGAACCTCCTGCCCATGATTCCGGCAATGATCGTGGTTGTCGCGGGCAGCGAAGGCACCGCCTGGATGATGGCAATTCCGGCAGTGTCGCAGACCGTGGTGGTCCTCGACCTGCTGCGCGGGGAGATGATTCCAGTCACCTGGCTCTTAACCATCGTCGGCAGCTCCGTCGCGTACACACTCCTATGCATCTGGGGGCTCGCACACCTGCTCGGGCGCGAGAAGATCATCTTTGGTCGCTGACTGTCCTCCGTTGACCGTCCTCAAACCAGCCATCTCCAAAGTTTGGGGCGAGCGGCGAAGCGGGGTTACTACAGCAGCCTTTTCAATCTGTCATAGAAATTTTCTCGAACGCCGAGCAACCACAACTTTGGTAGCTGCGTCATCAACGGCATAGGCGATGCGCCATTGTTTGCCCTTTTGACTGAAGTGATGGCTGCGTATCTGGAAAGGAAGTCCACTCAGTTGGGGGGCGGCATTGGGAGCGGCAGTCACCTTCTCCATCTCGGCTTTTACGCGCTCCTGAATGGGAGCGTCGAGCTTCTTGTAGACCCGGTGAGCTGCTCGGGTCATTTCAATTCTATACGGGGTAGCCATCGTGTCCGGTTACCACTCATCCACTGGAATGGTGTTGCCCGCTTCGAGATCGTCGCGAGAGTCCTCGAGCTGTTTCATCGCATCTGGATCGAGTTGGATTTGGAGGGCTTCACGCTGTTGTGGGGAGAGCTTCTTGAGAAGGCCCGCAAGGCGTTCGATGTCGACGTTGGTTGGGTCGTACAACTGTTCAGCGGTAGCCGGCATGTGATCCTCCTTCTCTCAGGCCTGTGCGCCTTTGAGGTACGTGTCAATGGTTTGCAGCAAGGCACGCTGGTGTCTCTCTGACAAAGCTTCAATCTGCTGCATTCGCCGAACAACCTTGCGGGAAAGACCCTGCCCATTGGCCTTCATCTTTTTCAGCCCGATCAATTCATCCGCGGAAACGCCAAGGGTCTTTGCGAAGCGCGCCAGCATTTCGGCGTGGATGCGGAGCTTGCCGAGTTCATAGTCTGAGACCAGCACCTGGATGATGCCTATCTTCTCAGCTAGTTCCGCCTGAGTGTAGCCTTTCGCACCACGCAGGCGGGCGATGCGTTCGCCCACCGATTCTTTGCCTAGGTTGATGGGGGGCAGCTTGAGTTTTGGTTTTCGTGGCATGGCGGTGTTCATTTTACAACCACCTTCTGCAAAAACGGCACTGGGAGCTTTTACGCATAAAGTACGTTACTTTACAACGCATCAGAAATCAAGAGTGACACAGAATGCAGAAGATCCTCTTGGCTGGTCTCGACAAGAGACACCAATGCGCATCGAACCGCAGGCAATCGACAAACGATGAAGACTGCTACGGCTGGTGGGACTACTCCACCTCAGGCGTCAAACGCAGCATCTTCATGGAGGACAATGTGTTCTCCATCTCGAGAAACAGGATGAAGGTTAATCACCTCGACAACCTCGAGACCGATCTCGTAAGCCTTCGGATCCCCTCCATCATCGACGGCTCCGATGAGACCTGCGTGTACGGTGATGAGCTGGGCGATAGCCGCCCGTACATGAATAAGCAATCCGTATCCGCATAAGCTAAGCGACAAATCCC
>MGST01000299.1:0-1374 GCA_001798605.1 Deltaproteobacteria bacterium RIFOXYA12_FULL_58_15
ACCTCAAGGGCCGCCAGCACCTCACCAAAGTCATCCGCTTCGAACTCTCGGGTGAGGATCCTCACCTTTCGCTCGCCTACGAACTCGACCAAGCGGCGTTCGACACTCTGGCTCAGAGCACGTTCGGCCGGTTGGTCTACTCGGGATAACGCCAGACTCCGCCATTAACCCTGCTACTTGTGTTGTGACACGGGTTGCTGGGAGCAGACTGCGAGTCGTTCCCGTGGGCTGAGCTCAAACGTCCGTGCAGTGTTGGCCGCCATCACTACTCTCCATGTTGCTCTCGCCGCCGCTGTCCGTGTCTTCCGCATGGCCGCAAATCACTTCTCGGAGTCGCCAGGGTGCAAAGGAGCTTTGCAGGGAGTGCACGGCGCAGCTGGTCTTTGAAACTGCCGTACCCACTTGGGAGCCCAACTAGGAGCCGACATGAACCGACACTGGGAGGTATCGCTCCAGCCTTTGTAATGATAGTTCTTGGGGCCGGAGGGCATTTTGGGCTCAATCTCGATAGGCAAGATCGCCTTGGCTGCGTCTGTGATCGGCTGCGTGGGATTGCCGTGGGTGTTATTCGGCGTAGGGGCCGCCTGCCTATCCTTCTGCGCAGTGCTTGCTGGTTTCCTAGTCGCCCGACTCTCGCGTGAAAAGATTCCTCAAAGCGTTGTCTCCCGCCCCCTTGAGCCGGACCCCTTGCAGCGTGAACTCGAAGAGATCAGCGAGCGGTACCGCTTACTCTTCGATATCGTGCCGTGTTACATCACCCTTCAAGACCACGACCTGCGCATTGTTGATTCAAATACGCTATTTCGTCAGGACTTTGGTGATAGGGCCGGCGAGAAATGTTACTGCGCCTACAAGGGCAGGGACGACACCTGCACCGACTGCCCGGTTCTGAAAACCTTTGCCGATGGCGAGATCCACAGCAGCGAAGAGACCGTCGTCACCCGTGACGGGCGCAAGGCCGCGGTCATGGTTTACTCCATGCCCGTTCATGACGAGAACGGCAAGACTCGAGCGGTCATGGAGGTGTCGACCAACATCACCGAGGTCAAAGAGCTGCAGCGGCAACTGATCTTGGTGGGACTTGCGGTCGCGGGCATGGCCCATCGCATCAAGAACGTCATCATGGGGCTTGAAGGCGGGATTTTCGTCGTCAACACTGGCTTTGCAGACAACGACGATGCCACTGTCCAACGGGGTTGGGGCATGGTCCAAAGAAATACCGCAAAGATCTCTCGCGTCGCCCGGGATCTGCTGTTCTGTTCCAAAGAACGTGCGCCGCAACTGGTCGCAGGCACCTCCCCCATCGCCATTGCCCGTGAGGTTTACGAGTTGTTCGCACCCCGATTGTTGGCGGAGGGCATCGAGATGCGACTT
>MGST01000299.1:1387-5967 GCA_001798605.1 Deltaproteobacteria bacterium RIFOXYA12_FULL_58_15
AAGACGACTGTGGAGCATTCGATCCCGATGCGGTGCACAGCTTGATGGCGAATCTCGTCGCCAACGCGCTGGACGCCTGCCGTTTCGACTCATCGGCAAAGAAACACGTGGTCGTCTTACGCTGCCGCAGAGATAATGACGTGAGCGTTGTGGAAGTGGAAGACAACGGCCCGGGCATCTCCAAGGAGGACAGCAAGCACGTTTTCGACGGCTTCTTCTCGACCAAGGGTACCGAGGGAACGGGTCTGGGCCTGTTGGTAGTACAGAAAGTTGCCGAACAGCACGGTGGCGGCGTCACCTTTGAGTCGGAGCCCGGGATGGGCACCACCTTTCGTGCCGTCCTTGTCTCCCAGAACCGCGAGTCTACGGCTCCAGGGCCTCATCCACCACCGCAATGAACTTTTCGGGGTCGATGGGTTTGTCGAACACCGCCAACGGTTCCGGCACGGCCAGATGACGTCCGGACAGGCCACTGATAATGATGACGGGGATCTTCGCGAGCTCGTCATCCTTCTGTAGCTTGCGGTACATGTCGGTGCCTGACTGCTTCGGCATCATGAGATCGAGAGTGATGAGATTCGGTTTTTCTTTGCGCGCAATCTCGAGGCCCACGACGCCATTTTCGGCGGTGACTACTGTGTAGCCATTCTTCTTCAACACGGTCTCGATGAAAATGCGCACGTCTTCTTCATCGTCAACGACGAGAACTTTCTTGCTCATGCTCGGCTCCCCATTGTGGAGTGATACTTTAGGTCAATGTCGACCACGGGGCCACTCATGTCTGGACCCCATGTGGTGTGCTCGGAATGTCGATACGGAACGTCGTACCTTCGCCAGCTCGAGATTCAAACGACAGTGCGCCCCCATGGGCCGCTGCGGTTTTCTTGGTGAGTAGCAGGCCGAGACCGGTTCCTCGCATTCCCTTGGTTGTGAAGGTGGTCACCAGCAATCGCTGCTGATTCTCCGCTGAGATTCCCGTGCCATTGTCTGCGACCTCGATGCGCGCCCCCGAATCCTGGGGTTTGATGGAGATGACGATGCTGTGGTCCTTGTCGAGATTGGGATCCCAGGTGCACGCATCAATGGCGTTGGTGACCAAGTTGGCGAGGGCCGCATGCATGGCGGCGCGGTCGAGAAGGAGATGCGGCGTCCCCGCCTCGGTGTGGGTCGACAGGGCGATGCCCGCCATGTTTGCCTTGCTCGCATACAGTGCCACGATTTCGTCCGCGAGCTCGCCGAGATCAACCGATTCCGGATGGGACTCCGACTGTCGTGCGTAGGACAATAGATTCTTCACCAGCGACTCGACCTGGTGGATGTAGTCTTGCACCATCTTCCAGCCGCTCTGCAGCCTTTGCGGCTCTTCCTTGGCGATGCCTGTGTCCACCATGTAGATCCCCCCCTCGAGGCCGGCGAGGATGTTTTTGATGGTGTGTGCGAGCCCCGCTGTGCTCAACCCGACGTTGGCGAGACGCTCCGCCTGGTTCAGACCTTGTTCGAGCTCGACGGTGCGGGTTGTGTCAGTGGAAATGAGCACCACGTGTTCCACCGCACCACCCTCATCGAGTAAGGGGATCGCCTGAGCCTCGTAGAAGATGGCTTTGTTGCACCGGGTAACACCCTGCTCCTTCGACAGGTGGGCGATGCCATCGGCGAATGTGTGCTCCACCAAACAATCGTCGCAGGGGATATCACAATCTTTGTACAGTTGATGACAGGTCGTATGGGTCGCGTTGGCAAACGTCCGTTCAAAGGCCGGATTCGTGAGCACAACCTGTCGATTCCGGTCGATGACGGCGATGTGGCAAGGCGAGTTATCGAAGAGCGCTGTGCTCAACCGCTCTTTCATCGCCAACGCAGTGATCCGGTCCAACAACTCAAGACCTACTTTTGGCGCTCGGTGAGAAACAAGAAGAAGGGCACGAACCCGACCATCAGGGCGAAGGCGACGAAATAGGTTACACCTTTCGTGTAGGTGAGATAGTCAAACAGGGTTTCCATTTCCGACCTCCTTCTCAGTGCATGCCTTTGTATTCTGGGTGTTCGTACAGGACAGGCATGCGGCTTGCGATCCAACGAAAAACGACGATGCCACCAGTCACCAGAGCCACGGACACCCAAATCTCCATCCAGTGCGGCACGTATCGGGTCTCGAGTTGCCAATTGAAGGCAATGAACGAAACATTGAAACGATTGAGCATGATACCGATGACGGTCCAAAGGGCAGTCCATCGAATGAGGCGCGGCATCCTCTCGCGGAAACCGATGAGATAGAGAATGCACGGCAAGCCGACGAAGCCGAGAAGCTCGACCAAGTACCACGCCCCCCAACCGGTGCCGAGATAGTGCCACTTGTCCCCGAGGCCAAGGTCGACGACCTTGATGGCAAAATAGGTGGCGAGGACCACGGCACCGCCTTTTGCCAGGCCGATCGTGATCTTGTCCATCTGTTCGGGTGGGGTTTCCGCCAGATGGTGAAAGACCTTGTGGGAGAGGGCGCTCTCCACCAGGACCATGGAAATGCCCGCAGCGACCGCCGAAACGAAGAAGTGCACGGGGATGTGCTCTGAATACCAAAGCGGGTGTAGCTTGGTTGGCGTAATCGCGAACAGAGCCCCCAATGACGACTGGTGCATCGTCGACAGAATGACGCCAAACACGGTCAGTGCGATGGTCAGGGATGCGACAATCTTGCGCAGTTTTTTGAAGCCGAGCCATTCCAGAGCCAGCGGCGTCGACTCGATAAACAAGACGTTCAGGTACAACCCGACACACAGGGCCACTTCGAACAGAGCAGAGGTCGGCCCAGCCTGACGGAAGAATGGAAATGGCAGGCGCCACGGCCGACCAAGGTCCACCAGAAGCCCCACGACCACCAAAGAGTAGCCGAGGAACGCCGTCAACAGGGCGGGACGAACGACAGGTTTGTATTCCTTCATGCCAAACAGATAGACCGCTGCCGACATGGTGAAACCGCCGGCGGCCAACGCCACACCGGACATGACGTCGAAGCCGATCCACAAACCCCATGGATAATCGTGGGTCAGATTGGTGGTGGCAGACAACCCTTGGGTGAACCGCAAGAACAAAATGACAGCGGCCACACCCATGATCATGGCGGCGACGGCATTGAATGGTGTCACCCATCTGTGTTCGGTGTGGTCACTCATGATGACGCACCCTCCTTTGCTGCCGCCTGTGCGGCCTTCTTCTCTGCTTCGACGAGAGCCTTCTTCACTGCGGCGGCGATTGCCTGTTCTTTGTCCTTGGTGGCGCGTTTGGCTGCAGCAGCGAGCTTCGCCTTGGTTTCCTCATCGGCCTGCATCAGAGTCTCGACCACCGCCGCCTTGGCCTTCTCTTCACCGATGCGCTCGGCACGTTTGCTGAACGCATAGAAACCGGCAAGCAACCCCGGATAAATGGTGATGACCAGCGGCACGACCGACAAAAATCCTGTGCCAATCTCGGGAAGTGAGGTGTGGGTGTAACCGTCTGCAAGGCCGACGTTCGGGAACGATGTTCCCGCAAGGGTGAGCCAGCTCGTGCCGCCGAACTCGTGCTCTCCGAAGATGTGATCGACATAGTCATCTGGGCTCTTCTTGAGACGCGCGCGCGCGACTTCAATGAGGTCCTCACGCTTGCCAAAGGTGATGGCACCCGTGGGACAGGCGTCTGCACAACCGGGATTCTTCCCTTCGCGAATACGCGGCAGACACATGGTGCAGCGCATGACCCGAGGGGTAACCGGATCGTCGTACTCGTAACTCAGTGCGTAATACGGACATGCGGTCACGCAGTAGCGGCATCCCATGCACATGTCGGGATCGTAAAGAACCGGGCCCTCGGGCGTCTTTTCGAATGCATGGACCAAGCACACAGAAGCGCAACACGGCTCATTGCAGTGCATGCATTGGTGCTTGCGATACACGACCTTATCGCCCACGGCATAGGCGTTGACGACGGTCAAACTATCAGGCGTGACGCGGCGTTTTTTGTCGTCAACTTTGGGCTTGTCGCCAACGGTAACAGCGGCGACCTGCTTGAGGCTATCGGCGTTCACCTCACCACAGGCTTTCTCACAGGAGCGACAGCCCACACAGAGTGTCGTATCATGCAATAATCCGAAACGTCCCGGATGGCCGTCGAAGTGTTTAATGGAGCTCGCCTTGGCTGCACCTGCCGTCAGTACCGTGGCACCACCGGCCGCCATTCCCTGCAAAAACTTCCTGCGTGAGACGCTCATCGGTTGCCTCCTTGCACCGGGGCATGACATATCTTGCAATCCGTCGGTTGACCGATGCGTTCGTGACACCCAATGCACTGCCGGTGATATGCCGCCTGCAACGCTGGCTTGTCGGTGCTGGGGTCGAGAGCACCCGCGTGACAAGAACGGCAGGTTGGGGGGCGAGCACCCACGGGCGTTTGGTGATGGCATGCCGTGCATAGGATTTCCGGGTCCTGATGGAATGCCGTCGCCAGATGGTTGTCACGTGCTGCCTTGTCGAGAGCACGGACGATGGCCAGGTGCGGCAATTTCGCGGGTTGATAGTCCTTCGCCAGAACATCGATGGTGACCTCGG
>MGST01000300.1 GCA_001798605.1 Deltaproteobacteria bacterium RIFOXYA12_FULL_58_15
AACAGATGGTGGCCATTGGAATTTGAGAGACATCATAGCCTGCCAATTGGAGCGGAGACTTACCGCGGATGCGGGGCTGGGCATCCTGGGAGAAGGGGGTGAAGCGATAAAGCTTTTCGAAGATTGCCAAATAGGTTTGGGCGCTGTGGATAGACTCGAAACCGCAGAAGTTCTGGTAATGCTGGTCGAAGCGGCGGATTGTCAACTCGGTAATGTTATTGGTGGTAGGGATGATATCGCTGCCGATGGCGTTGGCGAGCTTAGGCCAATGGCGTTCCAGGAAGTCGAAGATCGCCAGCGAGGCTGGGGTAGCGATCAGGAAGGATTGTTTGAGTGAGAGAACCTGGCGGTAGCGTTGTTCAGCTTCAGAGCGAGACGAAGTATCAAAGATGGCATAGATTTGTTGTTTGAGGAGTTCAGCTTGTGGGTGAGTTTGGGCAAAGCCAGAGCCGTACACAGCTTGGATATGTTTCTGAGCGTTCTGCAAAGCGTGAAAGATACATTCATGATGGACAGCGCCAGGAAAGACCTGTGCAATCACAGGGCCATAATCCACGCGTAGATCAGTGACGACGACTTGGGGGTGATAGCCCTTGGCTCGCAAAGCCAGCAGGAAGGCATTAGCGCTGTCGTCATTGTTGTAAGGGTAAATAGCGATGTGCAATAAATCATAGGTCCACAGGTCAACCGCCAGATAAACATACATCCAACGGCGCATTTCCCCTTCGGGCTTGCCATTCTTGGGTACCAGGACGTATTTTTCATCCACCCCCACCGTTCCGCTGCTTTTGACCACTCCAAATAAGGCCGCAATGGGGAGCAAGTCATGTCCCCAGGCGCGCACCCAGCGATAAGCGGTCATGGAGTAAACGCCCAAAGCGGCACCGGTGCGGCGGTAGGTCGAGTAGCCCCAGGCATACATCTGGACGGCCAGCAAATGTACCTGAGTGCGGTAAGGAGAATAGGGGACCAGCCCGGCAGGCAAGTGGGTGAAGCTTTTCTTGGAGCAGGCTGGGTTGTGACAGTAGTAGCGGTAAACATCCACGGATTGAAGCTGGCCTTGGGCGTCATAAAACTTCTTCTGGCGCGGCTTTTTGCTCTTGGGGCCCACATCGATGGAACCACAGGCAGGGCAACGCAGGGTGGCTGGTTCCCAGTTGCCCAAGAGCATGCCTTCCATGGCCTGGAGCCAGGGTTGGGTGGGCAGGGGTGGTTGAGCTACTACCCCTGCCTGGGCTGCCAGGGTTTGTGTGTCTGACACAACCAGGCGTTCTTCCGGGGTCAGCCCGCTTCCTGCTTCTACTTTCAGAAGCAAATCCTGCACCTGGCGCAAAAGCTGAGCCACCAGCCATTCGTCTTGCAGGTGTATCCCTGCCTTCAGATCAAATCGTTCCTTCAAGGTGGCTTGCAGCCGAGCCCAGCCACTCTGCTGGCGGGCCTGTTCTACCTGGGCCTGGCTAACTTTGAGCCCTTGTTGGCGCAGATGCTGGTAGACTTCTTCCGTCACCCAATGTGGGAACGTGGCGCAGACCGTGATGATGCGCTCCACTACTTCTGGGGTCAGCACTTCCGCCGTCTTCAGGCTGAGCAGATTAGCCCAATCGCTCTTCAACCAGTACTTGATCCACATACTGATGTGTTCCTGTTTGGTGTTCGTCCAGGATGCCATCTGCTCCTGACGTACAAACGGGGTGCGCCCATCTCGGGTGCGTCGGCTTTGGCGCTGGTCATTGTCACTCTGCAACAGCCCGACAAAGATCAGCAGCAGACGTAGTCGAATGGGATGATCGCCTGCCACTTGCAAGCTGAAATGGCCGCATAAGTCAGCCTGGTAGCCGCCATCTTCCATCTGACTGATCTCCACCCAGGCTTCTTCCCTTCCACACACCACACAACTCATCCCCAACACACTGCCCCAGATGACTGTTCTCCCTTGTAGAATGCCTACCAAGGCCAAAGCAGCATAGCCCAAGATCACCAGCCGTTGAATTTGCCACAGCCAGCCCTGCAAACTCCCTTCTGGCAGGAGCCAGATCACCCAGGGCAGCATTTGCAGCCAATCCCACCCTACTCGTCCGCTTACTTGCCACATCCCCCACAACATCAGGCTGCGAAAGAGCGCAATCCCCCACGATTTTGACTTGCTGCGCCGGTATTGCTCGATCTGCGCCCAAATCCTCTGGCAAGAGTATTTCCCTATCCCGCCCCAAGCTAGATCCGGCCCTAACAACCATCCCCCCCAGCTATCCAGGCTTGTTTCGGCTGTTGACCCAAGCACAAAACTCACTGCCAATACGATCTGCAAAATATAGAAGAGTGTGGTACGATGCATCTGAGCCTACCTTTCCGATGGTATCCCAGGTACATTATGTACCCTATCGCTAAGGTCGGCTCTTCTTTTTTGCCATCAGTTTTGTCCCCAGTGTGTTACGCTATCCTATTTCGGGTAACATCTCAATAACAATCCAGATCGCGGGGCGCTCTTCTAACGGTAAGAAACATGGAAGGTTCTGCTAGAATAAGGGCACGCCCAGACAGCAAAGACCGACCCCACACTGGTGTTAATAAGCCCGTACAATAACATGGTTCCAATCATTGTGATTTTATCATTGGTGGCTCGAAGGAGACCCCGTTTAGGAAATTACTGACTAACGAGATGATTGGGTCTGGACGGAATCTTCTTCAGGAGTAGAGCGTGATGAAAAAGCAGCAGCCTAAGCAGAAAGTAGAAATGAATGCCTTGGAGCAAATCAATATCAATGCAGCAGGGATTGATGTAGGTTCGGAAGAGATGTACGTGGCGGTTCCGCCTGGAAGAGACGCAGAGAGTGTACGCTGCTTTCCGGCCTTTACGGTAGATCTTCAAAAATTGGCGGATTGGTTGAAAAGCTGCGGGATTGATACGGTAGCGATGGAATCGACCGGTGTGTATTGGATTCCGCTGTTTGAGATACTGGAAAAGCGTGGGTTTCAGGTTTACCTGGTGAATGTGCGGAATTTGAAGAATGTATCTGGACGCAAGACAGATGTGCTGGATTGCCAATGGATACAGCAATTGCATACGTATGGTTTGTTGCAACCGTCCTTCCGACCGCCGGGTGAAATCGTTGCGATCCGCACGATCGTACGACAGCGGGATATGTTGGTGGAATATCGCTCTGCTCATATACAGCACATGCAAAAAGCCCTGACCCAGATGAACCTGCGTTTGTCCAACGTGCTGAGTGACATCACCGGAGTCACCGGGATGCAGATCATCCGAGCCATTGTAGCTGGCGAACGAAACCCAAAGGTTCTGGCGGAATTTCGAGATGGGCGCTGCAAAAAGAGTGAAGCGGAGATCATCAAATCTCTGGAAGGTCACTACAAGCGCGAACAGATCTTTGCGCTGAAGCAGGCCGTGGAATTGTACGATTTTTATGACCAACAGATACAGGCCTGCAATCGCGAACTGGAAGTTATGTACAAGGAGTTCGATCCACCCCAAGCCCCAGGAACTCCACCGCCTACCCCCAAGCAAGGCAAACCTTGCCGGAGCAAGAGTTCCCTTGAATTGGCGACGTCTCTGTACCGCATGACTGGGGTGGATTTGACGCAGATTGATGGGGTCAATGCCCTGACCATCCAGAAAGTACTGAGTGAGACGGGTACTGATATGAGCAAATGGCCCACAGTCAAGCATTTTGTATCTTGGTTGCGCTTGTGCCCCAACAACAAAATCACTGGTGGCAAAGTTATCCGCACTGGAGTATTGCCAACCCAAAACCGGGCCAATACCGCTTTGCGTATTGCGGCCTCCAGTCTCAAGCATAGCGACAGCGCTTTGGGTGCTTATTTTCGACGATTGCGTGCCCGTATCGGTGCACCGGCTGCCATTACGGCTACCGCTCATAAATTGGCCAGGATTATTTACTCTATGCTGCGCGATCATAAGCCTTATCATGATTGTGGTTCTGATTACTTTGAGGAGCAACAGCGTGCGATAGCGATACGGAATTTGAGCCGCAAGGCGGCCAAACTCGGTTTACGATTGGAACCTTCCACGCCATCTACCGCTCCCGAATTTGTTTCTTAGGAATTCGGGGTGGAACTGGCAACGGGCCAAGACCGGCCCAGGTTAAGTTCTTTCGCCTTCTTTTCCATCAGGTCAGCCAGGCGCGGAATCTGGTTGGCCCTTGAAATGCGATCATGGATGTACTGGTAGAAACTCACACCAAGCTTTTTGGTAGTCGCCGCCAGGGTCATAAAGGTGTCCCAGGCGCGCACGCCGTCTTGAGTGCGCGGCCCGAAGCTGACATCCCGTTTGCGTACGCGCTGCCTGGCCGCCAGTTCGGCCGGATTGTTGTGCAGAGGCAGTTCTGGGTGTTTCAAAACCAGCAGCAGGCTGTCCTTTTTGGCCTGGGTCTTGGCAATGCGTTTGTCCAAGGCTTCATAGCCGGTGCGGGTAGCAAACAGGCGGTCAAACTCGGCTGCCAGGCGTTCACGCTCATCCGGGGTTGGCTTTTGGCGATAGGCCAACAACTGGTCGTAATATGCCCAAAAGCATTTCAGAAAGCCATCCAGCAATTCTTGGTGCAGCGGGATGACCGGCATCAGCTTCTTGTAAGGCCGCCCTTCATGCACCCAACACAGCAGCATCTCCCAGGTCAGCCAGTTGAATTGAGGCGCATCATCGCAGATCAGGGTGTGGATAATGGGAACATCCTGTTCGAGGTGATAGGCGGCGACTGCGGCAGCGTCTATGATGGCTTTACGCTGCTGCGCACCCAGGTTGGGCAGGAGCACATCCAGCTGGGTCAAGAAGGTCGGCTCGTCCAACTCTTGCTCACTGCACCCATTCAGCAGCGTCTGCCGGGCGGCCTTCGACAACTGCACGTTCTCCAGGTAGCTCAGTGCTTCCTGGTTCAGTCGAAAGACCCGCTCCCGGCCATGCCGCAGCACATCCAAGACACTCAGCCGATCCTTTTTGGGCAGGGTTTGATACACGGTATACACCGGGTTACACAGCACATGGCAGTGTTGGTTCTGCCCATTGACCCGCGTCTGCGTGTCGTCGGTATGCTGCCAGGGACTGCTGCGCAACCCGGCTTCGTAGACTTCGTCCTTCTCGGCGTGAAAGCCTTCCTGCTCTTTGATCAACAGGTTGGACAATTCACCTTCCGAGATGTGGATGCCCACATACTCGAAGAATTCCAGGATCTTCGGCTCGCTGGTGTTCATGCCAAAATACAGCGTCGGCGCCAACGACTTGATTCCCGGCCCAAATTGCCCTTCATAGCCACGTGGCAGCTCGCCCTGGTAGGTGCGTTTGGTGGAAGGGGCATAATACTTCTCCTGGTGAAAACAGATGTTGTCGGTCTTCACCACAATGTCCTGCACCACTACATCCTCGTATCCCTTGAATTCAGCATCCGTCGGCAAGCTGACCCGATCCACTTTGAGCACCTCTTCCCGGTCAATGTGAATGTGGGCCTTTTTGTTCCCTTTCCTTCGCTGGCGCGGCTTGTGGCGCTCTTTCTCCGACGAATGCGCACTGGCAACCGCAGCTGGCTTCGCAACGTTGGCCTTGATCTTGGGCTTGCCTTGCTCACCTTTCAGTCGGTTGATTTCGTCCCGCAAACGTTGATTCTCGGCCTGGTAATCGCGCAAGTCCGCAGACAACTGCTCAATCAGGTTCAGAAGCCGATGAATCAACTGTCGGGCGTTTTCGTCCTGGATTC
>MGST01000301.1:0-3873 GCA_001798605.1 Deltaproteobacteria bacterium RIFOXYA12_FULL_58_15
GGCGAGACGCGCCAATTCGGGCCTCGCCCATTGTCGAACCATCCACGCCGCGAGCGCTGTCTCGTTTCAACGCCTCCTCGGGTTGGTAAAGGCGAGCGAGGTCGGCCGTGCCCAGGGTCTTCGCCTCAGCCGCGAACAGGACACCAATCTCTATGGCTTCGATGGCCACGTCGAGATGGTTGTGGCCAAGGGCATGAAGACGCAGCTGTGGTGGCTCGGCGGAGGCGTCAAGCACGCCGCGGTGCCCATCCAGCCATACGCTCGATGTCGCGGGGGCTACGTCAATAGTTGGGGCTACGTCAACAGTTGGGGCCACTCCAATTGTTGCGGTTGGGGATGCCACACAGGTGAGAGCTAACAGAATTTCCATGGACGCTCTATCGCACGGTTGGCTGTGCGTGTCATTGCGTCGCCGCGTCTCGACGGCACGGCGTAGTTCACAGAGACGGATTTTGTCGTCCAATTCAACGGGCGGCCCTGCTTGTACTCGCCGTTCCAGAGTTGTTGATGTGCCGATACACCGTGGCGCGGTGTATCCCCAATTGACGGGCCGTCTTGACTACGCTTCCACCGTTTTGGGCATGCACCCGCACCACCGTGTCGTGAATGAGGCCATCGAGGCTGCCGGTCTGGTGGGGGGTTGGCAAGGGTAGGGTACTGGCGTCGAGAACATCATCGTCGCTCATTAAACAGGCGCGGCGCAGGACGTTGAGTAACTCGCGAATGTTGCCCGGCCAGTGATGGCTACGGAGCTTTTGCCATGCTCGCTGCGAAAGTCGGCGGGGTTGGGGTTGGCTGGCGAGGAAATGCCGTGTCAGGGCTTCTAGGTCCTGCGGCCGTTCCCGCAAAGGGGCGAGGGTCAATGGGATGACGCAGATTCGATGATACAAATCAACACGGAAGGCGCCAGAGGCGGTGAGTGTTGCGAGATTGCGGTGGGTGGCGGCGATGAGACGAACATCCACGGCATTCTCGTGGTGTTCTCCAACGCGACGCACTCGCTGTTCCTCCACCACCCGTAGCAGCTCTGCCTGGGTACTCAGGGGTAACTCGGCTATCTCATCGAGGAACAATGTGCCTTGATGCGCGGCCTGAAAGGCACCATCGCGGTCGCAGTCGGCACCCGTGAACGCGCCACGGGCGTGACCGAACAACTCGCTTGCGGCCAGTGTCGGCGAGATTGCCGCGGCGTTGAGGGGGACGAGGCGACCAACCCGTCCACTCTGCTCGTGCAACCGACGGGCAATGTCGTCTTTGCCCACGCCACTCTCGCCTTGGATGAGCACCGGCACATCGGCTGGTGCGATGCGCCCGATGAGAATGTCGAGCTCCCGCATCTGCGGCGAGACCAACTCGATGCGTTCGGTGTTGGAAACGGGACGCAGGGCGAACGCGGTGTTGCCGAATGTCAATGCGGCTCGTTGGTTAACCACGACGCTCTTTGCGCGAGCGCCGTTGACAAAGGTGCCGTTTGTGCTGTCGAGATCGAGGATACGGATTCCATGGCGCACACGTTGCAACAAACAGTGTGCGGCGGAGACGCGCGGATCGTCGATGCGGATGTGGCAGCCCGGGTGTCGTCCGACCAGGGTGATCGATTCATCAATGGCGGTTGGTTCAATCGTGTCTCCGGTCAACAGCAATTCCTGGCTCGGCCGTGGTTCCCTGTCGCCGAAGGTCCTCTCAAGATTGAGTGGCGTCGGGGTGGAAGGTGCAACTGGCCGCAACGTGAACGAACCATTTGCGAACGGAACCGGACAATTGATTGGAATGGACGCGATGCCGTTGTCTTGCAGCAAAACGGCCGCTTGCGAGGATGCGATAATTGCGGCCGCGTCGGTGGCACTCAGTTGACCGCCGAGATCGAAAAGTCCTTCACGGATGCGCCAGGTGCGTATGGGGCTATTGGTCGTGCTCCAGTGCAAGTCGTACATCGACATCTCCCTCGCTCTTGTGCTGTCGAAATGCCATTTTCTGAGCAGGCCTTTCAAGACTCATGCCGAGTCAAGGGGCAAGGAACTTAGGGCCTTTGGCCCCGTTCGTCGCATTCTGAGACACCCTATGTTGCAGGTTGGCACACGGGACCAACGGTTTTCCTGACGGTTGGGGTCGTGGGGCTCGTAGGGTCCGTAGGGTCCGTAGGGTCCGTAGGGTTCCCCTTGTCCGTCGGCCTGCTTTTTGTTTCTCTGCTCTGATGGTTGCAGTGTCATGGGAACGTGCCGGGAATTTGCTCAAAGACGTCGAAGAACTCATGCGGGATTTGTCTCGTCGCTTGGGTGAACCGGTTCTCGGACCGATGGCGCTCGAGCACCTGGCTACCGGTGGAAAACGATTGCGTGCTCGATTAGCGTTGGCAGCCGTCGACGCGCTGGGAACTGATGCTGAGCAAGGGCTTGGTTGGGCGGCGGCATGCGAGCTGCTGCACAATGCGACCCTGATCCACGATGACATACAGGATGGTGATGAGGTTCGGCGGGGGCATCCGACCACTTGGGCGCGTCACGGGAGAGAACAGGCGATCAACGTCGGGGACCTCATGTTGCTCTTGCCCTTGGTCGCTGTGGGCGAGGCTGATCTCGACGATGCGATTAAGGCAAGACTTGCAACGGCACTTGGCCGACATGCCTGTGCGGTCATCAGTGGGCAGGGAGCCGAGCTCGAGATGGGGCAGCAGGGGCGGACCGAGCGAGACATCTACGTCAAGACGGTGGTTGGCAAGACCAGTGGCCTATTTGAGCTGCCTGTAGAGGGGGCGGCGATCGTCGCGGGCCGCAGTGCGGCCCAGGCAGCGAACCTCAGTGCGGCATTTCGACCCATGGGGATTCTCTTCCAGATGCAGGATGACGTACTCGACCTCTATGGCGACAAAGGACGGGGAAGCCCGGGATCGGACATACGGGAGGGGAAGATCAGCGCGCTCGTGGTCGAGCACCTCGGGTGTTGTCCCGCGGACAGAGACTGGTTGTTGTCTTTGTTGCGAACACCCCGCGATCAAACTCCGGACGATGAGGTTCGGCGTGCCATCGAACGCATGCGGACGAGTGGCGCCTTGGCGGCGGTGTCGCGTCGCATCGCCGAAGAAAGTGAGCGAATCCGTAATGACTCTGCATGGACGACTGAACCGGCATTGGGAGAAATTGCGATGCGTCTCGTAGACCGGGTGCTCGAGCCGGTAGCATCGGTGTTGACGTTGACCAAGCGCTAAACTTAGCGACAGTTGCTCTGGCGTCGCTTCGCTTCTTCGTGTGTGCTCGAGTCCGGCCTGGTCGTTTCTATGATGTCTGCGAGCTTGCTACACGCATCTCGGCGCAGTGTGCCACGGGTCGGGATACCTTCGAGTGCGGCGGCTGCAGCGGCTTCGAGCTTGGCCATCCCTGCAAGCAGTTTGGAGTCTCCGGGGTTGTGCTTGAGTCCGGTATTCCACAGCTGCAAGGCCACTGTATGTTGGCCGCGGGAGAATGCAGCATCGCCTTGTTTGAACAACTCGGCGCTCAGGCTCATGCGCACGTCCTCGCGAAGAGCGCTGGGGTGATTCTCTGGTACGATTGCCGCGTCGCTTTCGAGTGCTTTTTTCCATGACTCGACAGCGCGATCCATTGCCCCTGCTGCCGCGGCACCATCACCTGCAGTTTGGTGGTTGCGAAACTCCGTTAGTGCCGCGAGCAAGGATTGTGCGCCGGGACGGTCTGCGAATGCCCTGACGCGCTTGATCGCAGTCTCGAGGTCGCCGGCAACATAACGCATCACTGCGTACCTGACTTCGTCGTCGGCATACCGCGCGGCGATTGAGGGGAGGTGGTCTGTACTGTCGGCGCGAGTAGGCACCCATGGCGGAAATGGCGTTTTCTGCGCCCGCATTGCCCGTTCGGCTTT
>MGST01000301.1:3927-19066 GCA_001798605.1 Deltaproteobacteria bacterium RIFOXYA12_FULL_58_15
CGCGTGCCGATGGCAATCTCGCCACTCTTCTTTTCTGCAATATTTCTCCGCCAACTCGAGTGCGCTGGTGGCGATCACCTCACGGGCACGGCTAGCGAGTTCGTTTGCCTCCGTTGCGTAGCGCGCATCGGAGCGAATGGAACGGAGTTTTGCCAAAGCGTCCGCTGGTTGTCCGGTGTCGAGAGCGGTCCTGGCTGCGTTCAACGTCTCTTGGTCCCGCAGATTGTCTTTGGCCTCAGCCAAGCCTCGTCGAGCCTCGCGGTTGATCGGATCTCGATCGAGGACTCTTTTGTAGGCACGCTCGGCTTCTGCCCACGCTATGGCGGTGGAGTGACCACGGGCCGCCTGCAGATCGTTTTGAATGGCCCGCTCGTAGGCAGCCTCCAACGATTGAGGACCTTTCGAACCAGGTGGGGGACTTCGCATCACCGCCAAGACCACGATGGAGATGATGAGTAAGGCAATCAATCCCAATCCAGCGCCAAGTCTCACAGAGCGACGGGTTTGCATGAGCTGGTGAACAACCCGGGCGAACCAACTCATGTTGGGGCTTATGGGGACAAGAAAGACAAATTCGACGTTGCCAAAGCGGACGTAGTCCCCGGGTTGCAGCGACTTCTCTTCGGTGATGCGATTGCCATTCACCCAACAGCCGTTGCTGCTCTCTTTGTCGACAACGGTTGCGCCGGATGGAGAAACCCTGAGCAGCGCATGGTGCCGCGAGATGGACACGTCGGGTATAACGATAGCGTTGCCGTCGACTCGTCCGACGAGCAGCTCACCAGACGGGAGCATGAATGATTGGTTCAAAAACGGCGGGGTCAATCCCTGCAGAGCGAAACGAGTCGTCTCCGCAATAGTCTCCGCTGCCAGCTGCAGGGTGTGTCCACCAACTTGAAAGCTCACCCCTGTGGTGAGTTGAACTGGAATTGTCAGCGGCCGGCCATCGACCATCACACCGTTGGCGCTGCCCAGATCCTCCAACCAGTAGCCACCACCTTTTTTGACTATCCGAGCATGTTTGCGCGATGCCTTCTTGTCCTTGATCTGGATGTCGACGTTGTCATCACGGCCAAGAATGTACTCCGACCGTTCCAACGTGACGAGTTGCTCGGAGCCCTGCGGGCTGATGATTAGGAGTTGAGCCACGGCGACACAATCATACTACCGGATCCCAACGGGCCACCGGTGTCTCACCCTTGAAATATTTCCATAGACGCCTCAATGCCCACCGATTTCAACATCTCATAGAACTTGGGCACGAAACCGGTAGGCTCGTGGCGGCCATTGATGCGTCCCTTGGCGTCAAAACCCTCCTGGTTGAAGAGGAATATGTCTTGCATGGTGATGACATCCCCTTCCATACCCGTGACCTCCGAGATGTGGGTAATCTTTCTGGTGCCATCAGAGAGTCTGGATTGCTGCACGACAATATTGATGGCGCTCGCAATCTGATCTCGGATCGCTCGTATCGGCAACTCCATACCGCTCATCAGCACCATGGTCTCCAAGCGCGACAACGCGTCGCGAGGGGTGTTGGCATGGACGGTGGTGAGGGAGCCCTCATGCCCAGTGTTCATCGCCTGCAGCATGTCGAGCGCTTCGCCGCCGCGGCACTCGCCGACGACGATGCGATCGGGCCGCATGCGCAGGGCATTGCGGACCAAATCGCGAATGGTGATTGCACCTCGGCCTTCAATGTTTGGGGGTCGAGACTCGAGGCTGACGACATGCTCTTGCTCGAGTTTGAGCTCTGCAGCATCCTCGATGGTGATGATCCGTTCAGTGCTCGGAATGTTCGACGACAACACGTTCAGACTCGTCGTCTTGCCCGAACCGGTACCACCGGAGATGAGGATGTTGCGTCGCGATTTGACGCAGATCTCGAGAAACTCCGCCATGTCTGCTGACAGGGTAGCGAACGCCACCAAGTCGTCCACCATCAGGGGTTCGCGCGTGAACTTGCGAATGGTCAAGGTTGGGCCCTTGAGCGACAAGGGTGGAATGATGGCGTTGACGCGGGAGCCATCTTTGAGGCGCGCGTCAACCATGGGTGAGCTTTCATCGATCCTACGCCCAATGGGTGCAACGATGCGTTCGATAACGCCGAGCACAGCCTGGTCGCTGGAGAACTTCCGTTCGGACATTTCCAGCTTGCCATCACGTTCAACAAAGATTTGCTGCGCGCTGTTGACCATGATCTCTGTCACGGTGTCGTCGTTAAGCAGGTCTTCGAGGGGACCGAGCCCCAGCGCCTCGTCGAGGACCTTGTCGATGAGCGTGGCAGGCTCGACGGCGGCGGGAAGCTCGCCCTCGCTCTTCATCGAGCTAACAATCTCCTGTACGGCTTGACGTGTCCGCTCGCGCAACTCGGCGTCGTCCATATTTTCGATATTCATGCGCCGCAAATCGAGGGAGCGTAACAATCGCTGGTGAACCAAACGCAGTGCGTCTGCGTATTCGCCACCTGAGCCTGATCCTGATGTTTGTGCCGGCAAGGTGGATGGCTTGGATACGCGTTTGGGCTTTGCTGCGGCCGACTCGGCGGGCCGTTTGCTGGAACGCCGAGGGCTCCTATCGTCGAGCTCAGTTGCACCGCGGAACGGCTCTTGGGCTTTTTCCTTGCGTGCCTCTGGTGCCGGGGCGGCAGCGGTGGCTGCTGAGGGCTCATCGCCCCAGTCGTCGGCCCAGTCTTGGTCGAGATCGGAGCCGACCCCCCATGCGTCATCCGCGAGAATTTCCTGTGAGGCTTCGGGTGGTGACTCCGGCGGTGCCGGCGGTGCCGGTGGTGCCGGTGGTGCCGGTGGCACCGACTTCCCACGTTGACGGCTCTTCGCCGCAAACTCCACCTCGAGGGTGAAATCGCCGACGAAGACTTTGTCGCCGACTCTCAAATCATAGGGAGCGTCGATACGTTTGCCGTTGATATACGTCCCGTTGGTGCTCTTGGAATCGATCACCACAAACGAACCGCCGTTGTTGACGATGCGGGCGTGGCGTTTTGAGATATTGCTCTTGGGCAGAACGATATCGTTCCCCTGGATGCGACCGATCGTGACCTCGCTCTGATCGAACTCCCGAACCGTCACGTTCCCACCTTTTTCTGTAACGGTCACGTTGAACATCGAGAGCTCCCTCCACGAGATTGTTCTCGCACGTCAGTCAAACAAGCTGAACCCAACTTCGTCCTCCGCTTCGTCGAAACGTTTGCGCATGTGCCGGCTGAGCTCACTCACCCTCTCCGAGAGAGGGTCGATGAGCCTTGGCGTAACAAACACCGCCAACTCGGTCTTGTTCTCTTGGAACTGCCTGCTCTTGAACAGTTCGCCAATGATGGGAATGTGGCCCAATACAGGAATCTTAACCACGTCCTTGCCCTCTGCGAGCGCCAGCAGTCCCGACAGGACGATGGTCTCACCATCCCGCACCGTGACTTCGGTATCGACCCGGCGAGTGATGAAGCCGGGAATATTCATGACCGCCACCGACCGATCGAGCGCCGAGACTTCGGCGAGGACTTTCGTTTGTACCGTGCCGTTGGCGTCAGCCACTGGCGTGATGTTGAGGCGGATGCCGTATTCCTTCCACTCGACGTAGATTCTTTCCTCGGAGATAATGGGGATCGGCAACTCGCCACCCGCAAGGAACTTGGCCTCGCTGCCGCTGGTGGTGACGAGCCGCGGTCGAGCCAGGGTGCGAGTGATACCGTCATTGAATTGCAGGGCAACACCGAGCGACGCATTGATGCTGCCTGTGGCTCTCAAGAGGGCTTCGTCGGGTTGCGGGCCCTTGAAAACGGTAGCGCTGGCGTATTCCAGATCCACATTGCCACTTATGTCGGTGGGCCAGCGGATGCCGATGCGGTCGAGTGAGTTTTTCGAGATCTCCACAAACTCAACGTCGAGCTCGATCATCCGTGACGCCCCGACACGCAACACGCTTTGGATGTTCTTGCCGATTGCACGGGTGATGATTTCTGCTTTCTGCAAATCGGCCTCGGAATCGACCATTCCTTCGAGAAAAATCGTCGAGCCTACAACTGTGGCGCTGGAGTTGTTGAGGCCAGCGCGTGCCATCTGTTTGTTGATGGCATCGGCAATATGGGCGTGGGCTGAGGGATCGAGCTTCACAAAATTCCGCACCTGGGGATACTCGACGGCTATCTCCTCAGCCTTCTCGAGGTCGGCCAGAGTGAGAACGCTGCCTTCGATGATGACCCCATCACGAACCGTGCGAACCGTGATGCCCTCGCGATTTCCCAGGAGCTTATCTACCTCTTTCTTCAACTGGCGCGGATCCATGCTGGAGACGCGGATGGAGTAGGTTGTGACTCGTGAGCCTTGCCACACGGTGAGCTCGGTGCTGCCGTCTCCGACGGCGGTGACGAGCACTTGACCTGCGCTCACGACCTTGACATCCGCCACGCTGGGATTGGCGATCGCTATTCGGGTGACACCTGGAGCGGAGATGACCTTCTGCTGGCCAATGACCAGAGTGAGGGGTTCTTCAGCCTGCGCAAATGTCGCGCACAACATCAGAGTACAGACCACCGCCGCATTTACGCGCAACAAATCCTGCTCCCATTTGAAAACTGCCGGATTCTTTCGTTTACTCGACTCGATGTCAACCGCCTCACCTATTACCACGCAACCGACTCGCCTTCCTAGCCCTGAGAACGGACGGACTCGAATCCGTCACTCGAGCGGCTCGGGCGGCTCGGGTGGGTGGGTTCTTTCTCCGCAGCGGCGTTCGGGCTATACTCTGCGGCGGTGTGGGTGCCGAAAGATGCGGGAAACCAAACAACAAGGGACCCACGGTCCCATCGGCACCCGGTGGGACGCCATCAGGGCATCGTTACGCAAGCTGCGTGACCATGATCCTCTCACCGAGATGTCTCGGTGGCAGCGGATCGCGGCGCGAAATGTCCGCGTCTTTTTCCTCCTCGCGCGTATTGATGTTCTTTCCAAGGTGAGCTTGCACGCCCAGGCGCTCACCTACACTACGGTTCTGTCGCTCATCCCGTTGGCTGCCGTGGCCCTCGCCATTTTCAAAGGGTTTGGCGGCACCGAGGGCATGGTCGATCGGATGATGGACTGGGCGCTTCACAACATCTCGGGCTCGCCGGAGCAACAGGAGTCCTTGGCCCAATATGTGGAAGAATTTGTCGCCAAGATCGACACGGGCCAAATCAGTTGGATCTCGATTCTCATCCTCGTCTGGTCAGTGTTAATGCTTCTCAATCACATTGAAGGCTCAGTCAACGCCATCTTCGGCATCAATACCCTGAGGCCTTTTGTTACGCGAATTCTCACCTATTGGGCTGTTCTCACCTTTGGCCCGTTGCTGTTGGCTGGCTCCTTCGCGGTGACCGCCACCCTGCAAAACAGCAGCGTCGCAGGGACGGTGAGTGAGCTCGGAGATGTTTGGAAGATCTTCCTCAAGGTCATGCCGTTGCTGGCAACCTGGGTCGCTTTCACCACCATGTATCTGGTGATCCCAGCGGCGAGGGTGAAGTTCTCCTCGGCTTTCATGGCGGCGGTGATCACCGGCTCGGTGTGGAACTTGTTCAAGTATGCCTATGCTTGGTATGCCGCACGGGCGGTGACCCAACAGGTGATCTTTGGCTCATTGGCCGTTATTCCTCTGTTTGTGGTTTGGTTGTATGTGTCGTGGGTGCTCATTCTCTTCGGTGCCCAGCTCACCTATGCGTTTCAGAACTCCGAAACCTATCGCAAAGAGGACGAGCGCACCGTGGCCGGCGACTCTTACATGGAAAGGGCTGCCTGCCGCCTGTTTCTGGAGGTTGCCCGGGCCTTCCACCACGGCCGGACGCCCCCAACCCCAGAAGTACTGGTGGCGAAGCTGCAGATTCCTCGCCGACTTCTCGAGGGGTTGTTGCAGCGACTCAGTCAGGCGCGGCTGCTACATCCGACGGAGCCCGACGGGGGTTTGGTGCCCGGGCGCGATCTCGGCGAGGTGACCGTTCACACCATCGTTCAAGAACTTCGCGACGATGAGGGTCCGGACCCGTCGCTGATCATGGACGCCGATCGCGATACCTTGGACCGGCTTCTGGACCAGGCTGACAAGGAACGACTGCGGGTCACGGGCAACGTGACCTTCCGGGAGCTCGCTGCCAGCGATGTCCTTGGGGGAGCAGATCAAGAGGCCACCGCTCCTGCAGAATAAACCGCTCCGCGCAGATTAAATTGCTCCGCTGTGATTAGAACGGTACGTCGTCGTCGGTCATCGGCGGGGGGCCGTAATCGTAGCCAGGCTCGTTGCCGCCGCCACCGCCACCCATAGGCGCGCTCGGCACATCGCCACCGTCTCCAGGGCCCGATTGGCGTTTCGGCTCACCTTCACGCCCACCCAAGAAGGTGATTTCGCGGGCTTGAATTTCGGTGGTGTAACGCTTGTTGCCGTCGCGGTCGTCCCATTGCCGGGTTTGCAAACGGCCTTCGACGTAGACCTGCCGACCCTTCGCGAGGTATTCACCGCACAGCTCTGCGAGTTTCGACCAAGCAACGATGCGGTGCCACTCGGTGCGCTCTTGACGCTGGCCTTGTTTGTCGTTCCAGCTGTCACTGGTGGCGATGCGAAAGTTCGCAACGGGCGTGCCGCTTGGGGTGTAGCGCACCTCGGGATCAGCGCCCAGTCTTCCGATCAGAATCACCTTGTTTACACTGCCGGCCATCTCTCTCTCCTCCGTCGCTTCATGGGAAACCTGGGGACCAGTGCCGCCTACCATGCACCAAGCCACCGACAATTTCTCCAGGCCGCTCGTAGCATGGCGACAGACAAAGGGGAAGTCGGCCACGCGCCTCGTCAAGGCACCATTCGACGCGCACCACCGTGACTGTCCAATTGGATCGCCCCTATTGACATTATCCCTGAGAAATTTGGGTGCGCCGTGCCTTGGGTGTTCTAAGAGCTTGATTTTAGGATGGTGCGGGTATCTAATGGGCGTGTTTGTTTATCTTACTAAGGCAACAACAACAGCCCAAAGAGACCGATAATTGGATAAGCGGATAGGATAATTGAATAATTAGGCGTCAGGATTTAGCATCATGATCATTACCAACACCACCAATGCTGGGTTGACCAATCCGACAGGGAACGAATTTGACCGATCCACAGCCTGGACTGATGCTGTCGGTGCTCTCAAGAAACCAATCGATTTCAAGCCCACCACACTGAGGAAACTCCAACTGAAGCCGGGCGAGGTCGCCCGAATCAATGCTATTGCAGGCAAGGGTACGCTCACACCGAAGCAATGGGGGGAGCTCGAAAAAGATCTCCGCGCCGAGATCGCACAAATCCTGGACAAAGCGGGGGTCGCCGTTGCCGATGTCACAATCGATGGACTCAAAGCCAGAAGAGCCGGGGGAGATCAATTCGTAAGCAGTGGCCTGGATCTCGGGCACGCAAAATACTCCAACGAGATTCCGTTCAACATTTTCTACAACACCATAAACCCAGGTTACCTGAGCGCGGATCTTCTGAAGGATTTCCTCATCTGGGCGGACGCCGCGTATGTTGGTAAGCCCGAGCTTCGTGTCAACTGGGAAGCAGCGAAGGACGCGTGTCAGAGTGGAAAACTGTCGGATGCACCGGCCGGTTTGAAACAACTCGCTCGCGATTTCAAACTGCGCAAGCTCGAGGGATTCGCGGGGCTCGACCCCGCCATCCAAAACGCACTCATTTACTATCGGATCCGCGAGGCCCTCGACCCCAATCACCGCGCCCCCCTGACCAGCAATGAATGGGCGGCGATGACTCCCGAGTTTCGCGAAGAGGTCTTGCAGCTTCTTCAATGCAGTGGCTTTTCCATGGCCATGTTCCAACGCCCGCAGATGCGTGTGAGCAATGCCGGGCGTACAGTCCAGGGTGCCGCGGTGGCCGATTCGGGTCTCGACGACGATCGTGTTTTTGAATTGACCTCGTCGATTGTCTCCACCGGCAACATTGTCCGCGAGGTGGCCTCGCGCCCGTTGAATAGGACCAGGAAATTGGGTTTCGACGCAACCCGCCTCAAGATGGTTCGTGAGGCTCAGAGGTTCGTCATCGCCCGTTATTATGGCTTCGAACGCGACGATTTCACCGATGAGCTCATTGCGGCTGCCCGTCGCGGCTGCAAAGTCGAAGTTGAGATGCAGCCCCCTGCAACCGCGGCAAATCGGCGTGGTCAATTCGAGCAACTGAAGCGACTAGAGGAAGCCATCGAGCAGTTCCAGCTCAAAGAGCGTCTCTCTGTTTCGACCGCCACGGTGATTGAACCGAGGCACAAGGAGAAAGGCCGCGAGGACTTTCCGGCCATTGCCCATGACAAATCCCTGATAGTCGACACGCCTGAGGGCACCTTGGCCGAGCTTCACGGCGGTATCAATGGGGGGCCTAACTCTCCCAATAACCTTGACGTCGCGATCTATGTGGAAGGTCCTGCGGTGCTCGACGGTGTCCGTCGTTACCTCGCCGTGCGTTCGACCGGGCACACCTTGGGGCTATCGGTAGGGGAGGAGGTAATCGCGGCCTTTTCCCGCGATGAGCTCATTGCCAATACCGCCGCCAAGGCCAAAAAGACCAAACAATCCTTGGTCAAGATTGCGGTCGCCGGCTCCGGTGAGCGATTCATCCCGAAACCCCAAGAGTACAGTGCTGACGAGTTGGTGCGCCGAGCCGAGGCGGGTCTCACAATCAATCTGTCCGTCGACGATGTGGTGGTGGATGCGGGCGTGACTGAAAGTGGCAATCCGCGCTACGGTCGCATAGACGAGATGGAAGGGCTCCTGTTGACGGCACTCAACAATGGCTCGGCCGTCAATGTCTCCATACCGCACAAACGCGCGGACGGATCGGCGGTCACTCAGGACCAATACATGGCGATCAAGAGTGCCACCGCGCTCTTCCGCAAGCTCGGTGCGCGGATCGCCTGGGAGGACACGCGCATCCGCGACGTCAGCTACCGCAACGAAATCTACGACAATCTGAAGAAGGCCATCGAGCGCAAGGAATCATTCGATGGGGCCCTTTTTGCATTCACCGACGCCGAGACCATGAGCTTGCTGGCGGAGCTCCACCGCACTCTCGAAAGGGTGCCGGAGGAGGAACGCCCCAAGATCCGGATTGCGGTTCATGCGCTCGAAATCGACGACAAGCAGGTCAACCAGAAGATGGTCGCCCTACGCGATGTGGGGGTGGATGTTCGGGTCTTCACGCCCAACGACGCGGTTCTCATCGCCGCCAAGCTCGCCAAAGAGTTCAAGATGAAGGTCACCGCCGAAGATGTCAAATTGCACGCTAAGTGCGCCATCTTCGGCCTGAATGCGGCCGGCGGCAATGCCCCGGATCCACGGGTGGCCAGTGGATCGTCCAATTTCAGCAAGGGTGGTTTTGAAATTAACGACGAGGGTGGACGGATTTACTTCTCCAAGGATCTGGCAACTTCGGTCACTGCCCGTGTTTTTGACGAAATATTCGCGTTGTGTCGACCTGTGCGCAAGCACGACATTGTGCCGCTGCATTTGCGCAAGCCCGTGCTCAAGCTGCCCAAGGGCAAGACGCCTTTGGAAAAGGTCTGGGTTGCCTATTTCGATACAGAAACCGGCGGCACCGCTCCGCATTTCGGGGATCCACTGACCCAGCTCAGTTGTGTGGTCAACAAGTTGGAGCGAGAGCACTCAAACGATGGCGGAACGCCCAAATGGAAGCTCGGCGAAACCGTGGGTACCTTCGATGAGTTTGCGCAGTTGGGGGTGAATGCCTTCGGGTTGCCCGAGGAAATCTGTGCTGAGGCGGCGCGTGTGCACGGCATGAAGCGCAAGGATCTCGAAAGTGGCTTGCCACGAGCTGAGCTGCTGCGACGATTTGTCCGACAATTGAGAGAGTTAGAGAAGAAGGCCGCCAAGGAAGGTGCGGTGCTCGTGCTTGCAGCGCACAATGCCCCATTCGATGTCAATTTTCTCGACTTCAACTATTCGCAGCGCAGTAACCATGTGGATGGTCACAACTGCGAAACCGCGACACGGCCGGTCCTCGATACCTTGGTCTTGGCCAAGGAGCAGATTCCCTTTATCAAGAAGGAAGACCGCTCGCAGGGTGAGGAACGGATTAGTTATTCCCTCAAGTGCCTGCCCCAACGACTTGGCATCAAACACGAGCAAGGCGAAATACACAATGCCCTCGAGGACGTGTCAATTGGTGCTGAGGTTGTTCCTGTGCTCGCCACGATGGCAGGTGCGGAGTTCCTGGAAGATCTCTACGGGCGAGACCGCTTGGTGATCTCTACTATGGATCAGGATTTTGAGCTTTACGACAGCCCACGGGGCGACAAGGTGGTGCAGACATTCCGCAATCGCGGCAAGAATCCTCGTCTTGCTGAAGTCGTGACGGCGAGGACAAACGGCCAGAATGTGCAAAGCAGTCCGCACATGGTCTACGACCACCGAGTTCTTGAGGCCCAGGACGGCCGCATCAAGGTCGAGTTCCGGATGAACACAAAAGGCACGAAGACCGAGAAATGGATTGCTGGCTGGGTTCCTGTGGAACAGGTGCGCTTCTACCGTTCTGGTAAGGTCTATTGGGGCCTCGTTGAGTCGGGTGTGGATGTGCAGATTGCCGCTTCCTTCTCGCGCGGCGAATACTGGCGCAATGACGAAGGGCGTTTGCCCAACATTCGCCAGAAGCCGAGCTCCGAGGCCGATCGGGCACAGACCGAGCTGGAAAATGCACTTCAGCAACTGACCGTGGTCGAGGACGATGCGACGAAGGCACGTAGGGAGGCAGACATCATGGCCAAGTTGGCGCGGGCGGCTAATGAGGACGCAACCGCCAAAGAGCAATTGGTTGCGGACATAAACAGCAAAATTGAGATTCTGCAGCAATATATCGCGACGATTAGGAACGCCCCAACCGAAGAGGCATCCCACTAGCGGGTCCGGAGGCCATCAATCATGGGTATGGGAGACAAGCTCGTGGAAATCCTCGACAAGGTATTGGACGCTGAAGACGCCGATGGAGTCGAGGTCGAGTTGATTGAAACGCTTTTGGGCGAAGATCCGCAGGGCTTTGCCATGAAGTACGCCGAGCACCTCACGGTTGAAGAGCGGCGCCTGCTCGGCGATTCGGAGGCGACCTGATGCTTCATGGGTCGTTTTTCGATCCCAAACAAGCGAATGGGCCAGTTGACAAGGCGCTCAAGAAACTCAGCGACATGCTCATGCTCGATGTGTTCGAGCCGGTGTGCAACGAAGCCGCACCCCGCGGTTTGCATCTGGAAGCGGTCATCGAGTTGGATAACGGTCTGCGCGGTCGATATTACCTGAGTGTCCACGGTGGATCCGCGGTGGTCGCCACAGAAAAAAGTGTGCAAAACGCCGACGTGCGAGTCCGCTTCGCCCCCGGTCCCGAAGACGTCAGTGCGCTGATCCGAGGGAAGTTTGATTTCGGTGCCGCCTTTCGGGGTGGTTGCCTGACAGTCGACGGTGCGCCGGAACACCTGGATCGGGTTACGACCTTGGTTCGCCTCTTGGCAAAGGTCGACATTGCGGGGGCGATCCGGCGGGCGGCGTTCTGAATCGAGTCTCAACCGTGCAGCCCATCTGAAAAATGCCGAATCCGTGGTTTTGGCAGACACGCGTGCGGCCGCGATACCGATCGCACAGAGCGCCATGCTCGGCATCGCAAGAAATTTGGAGGGTTGCGGGCATCATCGTAGTCTCAATCAAAGCATCGGAGGATGTGATGAAGCGCAAAAGAGATGGACGAGAAGCCCAAGAGCTCCCTGAGGATTGGGGAGAGATCAATCCCAGCGAGGAATACACAATGGATGAGCCGATCATGGCGCAGCCCATCATGGTGCCACTTGCACCGTGCCTCGATGGACGTGATGCGGTGCATCTCAATTTGGAGATCGAGCCGATCATGGAAATGTCGTCCGAACCAGGTATGGATAGCAGCCTCGATGACATGGACAGTGGCTCGACCATGGCGTTGGATTTTGCGGACATGGTTCCACCTGAGCGGGTGCGTTTCACTGCACCCGCAACCATTCGCCGCGAAGGGCGGGATGAGCCCATTGATGCCGCTGTTCTCAATCTCTCGGTGCGCGGGGTTGCAGTGGTCGCTCCCCTCGAGGCAGGGCTTGGGGAACGGGTTTGGTTGCGCTTCCAGCTCGGCCTGGCCGAAGAACCTCTCGACCTTCTGTGCGAGGCGATCTGGTGTACCGCAGCCCAAGATGGCGATTGGTCCCTGGGGCTGCGTTTTGCCAGTCTGACCCAAGACGAGGAGATCAGGGTGCGCGGTGTTGTTCGTGAGCGCTCGGAGGGCCGCGCCGGTGCTTGGCCGTTACCCGTATTGCCACCGGACGGGAACGTAACGTCCCCCAAGACCACGAATCCTTGGGTCTCCGCCGCCGCGGGAATGGCCGCTGGCATTGGTTTGGCACTCCTATTGTCGGTGATTCCAACTGTTGGCGTCAGTAAGACTCAGCCCCATGGGCCTGGAGTGGACAGCGGCATGCGTCCAATCAACGCAGCGAGCTCTGCTGACGCAGCGAGCTCTGCTGACGCAGCGAGCTCTGCTGACGCAGCGATTGAGGCAACGACAGTTGTGGCTCAGGTGCCCGCTGTTGCGCCAGCGTCCACACCTCCTATGCCGGATCCAGCATTGGTTGCACCCTCCTCAGAACCTGTGCCGATGCAGGTACCGCCGCCTGCCCCAGTTGAGCCGGCTGCAGCCGCAGCAGCGAATGCGGACATGGCACCTGAGAAAAGCCCTGGTTGGTTGCCGCGCCGGGAAACTGCGAACCGCACAGTGCCAGAGGACACCACGCTGCGACCCTTGGGCACAGAGAACGGCGTCCAACTGGCGTTGTTGACCGACGGGCCGGTTTCAGACCACGTGTCGTTTTGGCTCGATAACCCACGCCGATTGGTGGTTGACGTCTATGGCCGCAAGAGTGGATTTGGCACCCGTGAGTACGCGATTGACCACCCGTTGGCGAGCCAGTTGCGCATAGGCCAACACGCCTCCAAGGTGCGCTTTGTCGTCGAGGTTGCCAAATCGGTGTCACCAAAGGTGAAGACCCGCCCCTCAGACAACTCGCTCATGGTCGAACTGCATCGGCAATAGCCATCGAGGATCCACCTGGGCATTGCTCTTCGTCAGAGATTTCCTCGGCGGTGATGGATGCCGTAGCATGGCCGCATGAGTCACGAGGCAAAACGGAATTATCTACCCCAGTTCGAGGGCTCGGTTTGCTTTGCTTGCGGCACCGCAAATCCCATAGGCCTAGGTCTGCGCTTCTTTGTTGACGGTGACGATGTTTGCTCAGATGTCACTCTCGGGCCGGATCACGCCGGCTGGGAACAGTTCGCACATGGCGGCATCATATCGACCTTGCTCGACGAGGTGATGGCCTATGCCATTGTCGTGCGTGTTCGCAAATTCTTTGTCACCCGCACGATGACGATCAACTACCGTCGACCGGTTCCTCTGCGGCAACCCCTGGTCGCACGGGGACGCGTCACGGGATGTGTCGATGATGTCACGTGGGGTACGGCGAGTGATTTGCTCGGGGTGGACGGCAAAGTCCTTGCCTCGGCCATCGCGGAGATGGTCGTTCTGCCGCCGGAGCGCGTACCGATGTCGCCAACATTGCGCAGCAATATGGAAGCACTGTTCGCGGCAGCGGCTGGGCTGACAACCTGAGTCGGGGAATTTTGCGGCTCACCCCTGTTGTGCGAGGGCTTCGATAACCTTGGCTGGGTGGTCTGCGGCCTTGGTGACTTTTTTCCAGTGTTTTCGGACTTTGCCGTCGGGGCCGATCCAAACGGTGGAACGAATCACCCCTTTGGTTTTCAATCCTTCGCCGAGTCACGGTTGACCAAGGCTGCGATCGCATCCGAGGGCAAAACAAGCTCTCCCTGCGGTGCCTGCTTGCCTAAAATTGACATGGCCTGCGCTACATCGCGGCCAGCAATCGCGCGCCAACGGCGCAGGGGTCCCACCAACAGAGGTTTGAGCATCTTCATGCCGATGTCGGCAGCCTTCTCCCCAGCCCGGGTCTGTTCGCGTTCCCCCACCAGTAGAGACGGCCTTAGGTGAACGAGGCTCCCAAAGCCTATGCCGCCGAGGGATGACTCCAATTCACCTTTCATGCGGCTGTAGAACACGCGGGATTTGGAATTGGCACCCAGCGCCGAGACCGACACGCAGGTCGGCGTCCCGTTTGAACGGGCGACGCCGGCAACGGCCAATGGAATCTCGAGGTCGATGCGACGAAACTCCGCTTGGGAGCCGGCGATTTTGATGGTCGTGCCCATGCAGTTCATGAGTACGTCCCCTGTCGCGAACGGCTCCCAGGTCGACGAGATGGCGAAGTCGACAACATGCCAGTTGAGGCGCTCCCGTAGGGGGCCCGGTCGCCGCGCCAAGACAGTCACCATGGACCAATCGGCATCGGCAAGCAAAAACTCCACCAATGCCGAGCCCACCAGACCCGTCGCGCCGATTATCAGAGCGGATTTCTTAGTCATGGGTGTCACCTGTCCAGCAGTTCCGGGTCCACAGTCATCACGTGGTACATGCCGTTGAGGTTCGCGATCATGTCGCGTACAAACTCGCGCATCCCGTCCGTGGAGTAATTGACGTTCCGCAGATCCTGCATTTCTCGCCGCAGCGCCAAGTCGAGAGCCTCCTCGGGCGATTTGTAGAGACAAATTCCTCCGAAGACGTTCCAATGGCGGCTTTTGTCCGCGCCATCTTCCATGTTGCCAGGCAACAGGAAATTGTCGAGGGCCAGAGAACCCGGTAGTGCCGTGCGTGGGATCGAACGGATCCAGGCATAGGGGATGCGGATGGCCTCGTCGAGGAGACCCACGGCCTTCTTCTTGTCACCGCCTTCGATACGTACGGCTTCGCGGAAGAGCAGCACCATCGGAAGGTTGTGGTTCTCGACATACGGATCCTGCGACCTCTTGCTTGTTCGCGACACGGCGCGCAGGTAACGCGGATCGTTTTGCGCGAAGGCGATGAGCGTGAGGAAGTCGTCATCACTTACGGAGGTCTTGTAATATTGCCACTCGGCTCGCTCGAGATAGTTCTCGAGATTGGTGAAGTTGCGTGGTGGACTGAGGGT
>MGST01000301.1:19106-26936 GCA_001798605.1 Deltaproteobacteria bacterium RIFOXYA12_FULL_58_15
TCGAAAATTACCTGAAGTACAGAAGACCAGTCCGTCTCTCCTGCATCGAACTTCGCGTAGGCCTCCGAATCCAGTACCGCGCGCAGGTGATCACGGAACGTCAGAAGAGCCAGGGTGATGTTTGGCTCCCGCGGTGCGGCCAAGGTCTCCGCGTCCTCGGTGAGGTCCATGAGCGCAAGGAGCAATTCGAAGGATCTTCCGCTCTTGTAGAGTTCTTCAACACGCGCGAGCTTGCGGTCAGCATACTCGCGCTCCACGGGCAGAAGATTCTCTTGTCGACGGCGGTAGGCCTGGTCGAAGCGGATGGCCTCGGCACGGGTCGCGGTATTCAATGCGAGTGCGTAGGTGTCGGTTCGCGGCGGTGGTTGGAAATCGGCTAACCAGGTGAGGGCGGAATCTTCCGCTGGTGGGTAGGGCAATGCCCACAATGGGCGGGGGCGATAGTCATTGAGGGCAACATAGCGGTAGAACTCCCGTGGACGTGGGAACGGCCCCTTTGGGGTCATGGTGAGCTCGGCTGCGTAGGGATCTCCGTGAGCATTCACGAGTGCCTGGAGTATGTTCAGATCCTCCCCGTCGACGAGCCCGTTCTGGTTGAGATCGAGACGCCATGTCAGCGGTGCCGGTTGCACGAAGAATTCCTTGAGCACTGTGTCCAATACTTGCAAATCACCATCCGTCCAACGTTTGTCGTCGTCGAGATCGCCGAGCATGATCAGCTCGGATCGAATGGCAACCCGATGTTTCGGGATTGCAATCTTCCAGTAGGTGTAGCCGGCGACACTGGCCGTGACGCCCACCATCAAGAGTTTCAGGGGCCATCTCATCTGGGTTCGTCTTCCCCGCGCGAGCACGTATGACCCTATCACGTGACTTGGGCTTGTCGCCAAGGTACCGCTGCGGATCCTGTGGATCCTGCGGATCGGGGTCGGGTGGCAACAGGCTTGGGCAGATGCTGTCAGATACCATAAGATCTTGACATCCTATCGATCGACAAGTTCTATCGAAGCGGTTGCGGTTTGGTCCCACTGCAGATCACAGAGGAACCCCAGGATCAGAGAGGTCGTGACGAGAAATGGCTCGAGTCTTGGTCATTGAAGACGAACAGGATCTGCAGAAGGTTCTGGGATACAACCTTCGCCAGGCTGGACATGAGGTGTTGGCAGCACTGCGCGGCAAAGAAGGCCTTCAGCTTGCACGCGAGACGAGTCCCGACTTCTTGATCCTCGACCTGATGCTTCCGGACCTATCCGGCACCGAGATCTGCAAGATCATGAAGCGGGATCCGAAAACAAGGAGCATTCCGATCTTGATGCTCACCGCCAAAGGCGAGGAGATCGATCGTGTCGTCGGGTTTGAGCTCGGCGCCGACGACTACGTGGTGAAACCGTTCAGCGTCCGGGAATTGTTGCTACGAATTGACGCTATCCTTCGACGAGCGCAAGGCGAAGGCGGTGTTCACCAAACCTTCGAGTTTGGCCTTCTGCGTGTCGACCGCGACGCTCACCGCGTCTGGGCGGCGGGTCAAGAAGTAGAGCTGACTACCCTCGAGTTCAAGCTTCTCGTAACGCTTCACGATCGCCGCAACCGTGTGCAAGACCGTGCGGTTCTCCTCGACGATGTCTGGGGGATAGATGCCGAAATCACCACAAGGACCGTCGACACCCATGTGAAGCGCCTCCGGGAGAAGCTCGGACAGGCGGGTGAGTACATCGAGACTGTGCGAGGAGCAGGCTACCGTTTCGCGGAGCACCCCGAGGGAGCGAGGCCGTGAAGTTCGGCATCCGCTTGAAGCTCTTCCTTCTCTCGTCAGCTCTTATCGCCGTTTCATTCATCGCCGCAGGTGTATACCTCTCGTCAACCCTCGATCGTTTTCTTACTGAAAGAATCCGTGGTGACCTCCTCGTTCGCCTTGGCTTTGTGGAGCACGTGGCTTCAGAGTTCTCGGCATCCCTGGCTGACACCGAGGCCTGGGACGTCGTTGCGGACGATGCGGGACGGCTTGCCAAGGCACGGGTCACAATCATCCGGCGTGACGGCACTGTGCTCGGTGATTCCAAACTAAGCGTGCAGCAGCTCGGCCAAATGGAGAACCATGCCGCCCGCCCTGAAATTGCGGAGGCACTGGCGACGGGCCTCGGTGGGATCTCTCGCTACAGTACAACGGTCAAGGGTCGGATGCTCTACGCCGCCATTCCGTTCCGCCAAGCTTTGGAGATTGTCGGTGTCGTCCGCCTCGCTGTGCCTCTTGCGGAAATCGATCACGCCATTGCGACGCTGCGACGACTCTTTCTGGCAGCCTCACTGTTCGCCCTCATCTTGGCGGTCGTGCTTTCGGGAGTTGCCACGCAACTCGCATCCCGAAGCGTTCTGGCCCTGACCGCAGCCGCCAAAACGATGGCGGAGGGTGACCTGTCGCCCCGTATGCCGATTGCCGGACACGACGAGTTCGCCGAGCTAGGACGCGCCCTTGATCACCTGGCTCAAAGCCTTTCGCAGTCCTTGGCCGATCTGCGCTCAGAACGCGATCTGCTCGGTGGCATCATGACCGGCATGCGGGAGGGTGTCCTGCTGCTTGATGTCCAAGGGCGCCTTGCCCTGGTGAACCCGGCGTTTCGCGAGATGTTCCTTGTTCACGCCGACGTCGTTGGCCGTCCCCTTCTCGAGGTTGTTCGTCACGCAGAGCTCAAAGCGCTCTTGGATCAGGCAGTCCAGTCGCAGGCAGCCGTCACCGGAGAAATCGAGGTTGCAGGTCTCAAACCCCGCCGACTGCTGGTCCATGCATCGAAGGCCGGCGCGGATAATGGCACCCTTCTTGTCCTCGTGGATGTGACCGACGTTCGTCGCCTGGAGTCGCTGCGTCGGGATTTTGTGGCCAACGCGTCTCACGAGCTTAGGACGCCGGTCGCTTCAGCGCGGTCCGCCCTTGAGACGCTGCGCAACGCGATGAGGAGTGACCCCGGCGCAGCGGGGGACTTTCTCGACATCATCGATCGGAACGTGGACCGGCTCCATCACCTCATTGAAGACCTCCTCGACCTATCGCGTATCGAGTCCCGCGAGTTCCAACTGGATCTTGAGCCCCTCGCACTCGCCACGGTGACTGAAGCCACCCTCGGCATTTTTCGCGAAAAAGCAATGAGCAAGCAGATCTCGCTCCATCACGAGTTGCCCATGGACCTACCGGCCCCTCGGGCGGACAAACGCGGCGTCGAGCAAGTTCTCGCCAACCTCATCGACAACGCCATCAAGTACTGCCCCGCACACGCAGACGTCAGCATTCGTGCTGCGGTGGACAGATCGTTCATCCGCCTTTCTGTCGCCGATACGGGGTCCGGGATTGAAGCGGAGCATCTGCCTCGACTCTTCGAACGCTTCTATCGCGTTGATCCGGGGAGATCGCGCGACCTTGGTGGCACTGGCCTCGGGCTGTCAATTGTGAGGCACCTCGTAGAGGCCATGGGTGGAACGGTCCATGTCGAGAGCACGCTGGGGAAAGGAACGACCTTCTCCTTCACGCTGCCCCGATTTCCATCCTAGAATTTCGTTATTACCGGTCAATAGGTGCTCGGCCGCGGCAACCCGAGTGGCAGCCGCGTCGAATGAGAGGTTGCACCAATCAAATCCGCATGCCAAGTATCTGCGCAGTTTGTCGATGTGGTTGACCGATGGTTGCTGATCGTGTTTCGCGACAGGGCTTTCACGCTGCTTTTGGTCACACCCGCAAGAAAGGTTTTGGGTGAGCATGCGACGCGACGCTTTGCACATGGAGCAGTTTGGCGCGCAATGGTTACGCCTGGTTTTTCTCGTCGCCATTGGCATCGCCGCCTGTTCGAACAGCGTGACGCGGGATTTGGGAGATTCGCGCTCGTCGGGTGACGTGGCCCTCGGTGATTTCGGTCATGGGGATGGTGACTCCCAAAACGCATCGGGTGACGTGGCCCTCGGTGATTTCGGTCATGGGGATGGAGATGCGGAACATGCAAATGGAGATTCGTCAGTGGGAGATAATGGCCCGCGCGTGGCGGTATTGGACACGGCGCAGGTGTTGTCCACGAATGGCAGTACCCGCGCGACCGCCTATGATGCTTCAAACAAGATCGTCCGCGTCAACGACAAGCTGTTTGCTGCGTGGTTGGACCATCCTTCCGAGGTTTACATCGCGGAGCTCGACCTCGCCGAGCACGTCTGGTCGAGCTCCGTTTTTGTGGGCAGCGGCACCGACGACCATGGCGGGCCGGCACTGGCGGCAGACGGCAACGGCTACTTGCATATTCTTTTTGGACCGCACCATGGGCCTCTCCAATATCGTCGTTCGGTCCTTCCCCTCGACGCCTCGCAATGGGGACCCACTACGACTTTCGCCACCAATGCGACCTATCCGGCGGCGGTCATCGACGCCGCTGACACGTTGCACGTCGTCTATCGCGGCGGTCGGATCCAATGGTGCCTTTCGTACCAACGACTTCCCGCCGGCGGTTCCTGGTCCACACCCTTGGAACTGGCCAACCCCGGAACAGACGTAGGGTATTCGCAATACGGTGCCAATATTGTC
Source organism: Deltaproteobacteria bacterium RIFOXYA12_FULL_58_15 (assembly GCA_001798605.1). Classification (GTDB taxonomy): domain Bacteria; phylum Myxococcota; class XYA12-FULL-58-9; order XYA12-FULL-58-9; family XYA12-FULL-58-9; genus XYA12-FULL-58-9. The sequence goes on from MGST01000301.1 coordinate 23,662, forward strand.
GTCGACCAGGAGGGTACTCTCCACCTTGGATTCCACATCTATGACACGGCGGTCGGCCATACTCGTGGTCACGCTCTCGGTTATCTGTATTCAACCAACAATGGTGTGACATGGAAGAATTCGGCTGGTACTGCCATGGCGTTGCCGGTGACCCCTGCTTCGTCCTGCTTCTTTGTGCAAACACCGACCTGTGATTTTCGGGTGGGTAATCTGGTGCTCGGACCGGACGGCACTCCGTGGATCTCTACAATCAACCTGGAGAACTACGAGGTGCGACTGTGGCATCTCGTCGACGGAAGCTGGTCGTCTATGGAGGTATCTCCCTGGTTGCAACCCGATTTGGGAGACCGTCTGCTGGTCGGTAGTCGATTCACCTTTGATGGGACGGGGCGACTGTATGTTCTCGTCGAAGTTGCAGACGCCGATTTTGGCACCTGGTATGGCGACCCCAGTGCCGAGACCTTTCTGCTGACATCCGTCGATCAGGGCTCGACTTTTGTGGCCCAAATTATCACCGTGCCCGATCCAGCCATTGCCAACTGGAACGCCAACATCGAGCGCCCGTTTGGCCCCCAACCTCTGGCAGGGCCGCCATCCTTCATCTATAGCCACGGACTCAAGACCACGTCCGCCACCACCGAGCCGACCGGGTTCGAGGTACGTTATCACCAGATCGACTGGCAATGAGATCGCGCGGTCCTCATGGGCGACGGTGCCCGCTCGGTGGAGAGTTTGCCGCGATTACGTCACTAACCCGTGCATGTCAGATGCCAGCAAGACAACCGCTCATGAAGCCGCTTTGCGTGCGGATCGTCGTGAAGGTCTGTCCTTCGTCGGTCGAGAGCTTGAAGACCCCGGAGCCATCGCCGCCACATAGCACAACTGCGCCGTCCGGAGACACATCGAGCATGTAGCACGATGTCTCTGTGCGAAAGGTCGCGCCGTAGTCACGGCTAATCTGGTCCCTCACGCCGACCACGCGGCCATCAGGTGTAATCGGATCGTCCTGTCGCGAAGGGGCCCAGGCACCAGCCAAAGGTTTGACGGTCGCAAAGTAATCCGTATACACGACCGCCTCGCTGCTACCTTCACGAGCGACGGCCACCCGACCGTTTTCACTGATATAGCCGTAGGACCACGCCGACGTGCTCGTGTCGTAATAGGATTGGGTGGTTGAGGTCAGGGAGTCGTCGGAGGTGTAGACGCCTCGGCGAATGCTGTCGATCATCCAATACCGACCATCTTCCGAGCATACGGCGTTGCCCACCTCGAAGTTGCCAACCGCCAAAGCCTTGCTTTGCCAAGCAGCGCCGAAATTCACCGAATAGTAAAACGTGAGATCCGAATTGAGTTCCGCATCTGCAACGGTCATGTATTGACCACTGCGAGAGATCCATATCCATGCGGCACGGTTGGCCGGAAGTGTCGCCTGGCTCCAATCTTGCCCATGATTGATCGAGAAATAGGCATCGCCACCCGCACCCGGATCGCCGGTCGTGGCAATAACGTACTGGCCCGTTCGGCTGACGCGCATGGTGGTGAACGCAGAATTGTTGATCCGATTGAACGTCCCGGTATCGCCGTTGCTCGACGACAGATACAGACCATCTGCGCAAGCGACAAAGGTGAACTGCGTGTCCTCGGTCATGGTGACTTGGCGAATGCTGTTGCAGACAGTGATTTCATCAAACGAAACACCGCCGTCGGCCGATCGAAGAAGGTTGGGCGTCACCACATCGTAGTCATTCCAGATCCAGACCACGAAGCACTCGGGCTCATCCCCGTCGATGAGGGTATCGCAATCGTTGTCCCAACCGTCGGTGCAGGTCGAGCCGGTCCCTTCAGCAAGTCCTGGATGCGCCTGGTCGGAGCTATCATCGCAGTCTGGCCCTAGGCACGTGCCTGCCGGTCCATCAATGCCGTAGCCATCGCCGTCGGCGTCGAGGCACGGGTCCTCGCAGTCAAAAATGTCGTCCAGATCACTATCCACGCATGTCGTGGTGCATTGTGTCGAGCTGTCATCACAGTCCGAATCATTCGTGACATACCCGTCCATTGGTTCGCAGGAGGTGACGTGCGCACCTGGGGCACCAAGGCCGTCTCCGTCACCATCCGTCCAATAGGTGTCGCAAAGGATCGAGTTATCACCTGTTTGATCCGGCAATTGTGGCGCGTCGCCATATATCGCGTCGCCATGTGCGGTGTCGCCATGTGTCGCGTCGCCATATGCCGCGTCGCCATGTGCCGCATCGCCATGTGCCGCATCGCCATGTGTTGTGGCGTCATCGGTCAGTGGGGCGTAACCAACCCGGCCACACCCGGCAAAAACCAGAACGACGAGATTTGGTTTGAACCACGATCGCCATTTTGCCATGAACCGCGATTGTAGATGATCTCTGCTCCAGAAGGCCAGCCCGCCACACCGAACCACCGAACCAGATGTGGATGTTCAACGGGTCTTGCGCTCTTCGCTTGGGCTCGACTTGGTGGCCGAGGACCGTCTGTCGTATTTCTGTGCGAGGGCGTCCCGTTCGTCATCCGGAAGGGAGGCGATATACCCCTTCCATCCAGGGCAGAACTTGGTGTGGAACCTCCACAACCGCCCAATCAATGAACGCGGGTTGTCGTCATACTTCGCGCGCCAGACACACTTGGCACATCCACGTTCGGCCGTGCACACCTCCCGGTTGACAGCGATGCAACAATCCGTCACCGGGATGGACCGGTCAAGCACATCCTGGTTCACAACTGATGGTTTGGTGCTGTGCTCCTGTGCACCGTTTCCCCTGGCAATTGTTCACCGGTTCGAGCAGTATCGTGTGCCGCCTTGAAACACCACTTTCGTACACGCAGGAGAACGATGCGCCATGTGGGGGAGAACTGAAACTTCAACCGTTTGCCGCGTGGCTCTGGCGACCGCTCTTTTGTCTTGCGGCTGTTTTGTGGAGATGTCGGTGCCGGAAGGGACCGTCATCAATTGCGAGACTTCGGCCCAATGCCCAGGGGACATGGTCTGCCGCGTGACAATCGGTCGGTGCGTCCAAGCGGACAAGAAGGACGATACTGCGCCAAACTTTGTCGGTGTGCCGGCATTGAACCGCACGTCGGGTCGGCAGGGTTCTCTGTTTGTGCTGACCTTCGAGGTCAATGAGCCACTGTTCGAACTGCCGGCAGTCTATCTGGACCTCGACGGTCCACGTCTATTCACACCTGGCCGCAGTCCCAACAGTGACAAGGGGCCTCTCGAATACTCTTTCGACTACACGGCGGTAGGG
>MGST01000301.1:26944-29415 GCA_001798605.1 Deltaproteobacteria bacterium RIFOXYA12_FULL_58_15
TGAAACATCGGCCATTTCGGTGATGGTGGACCTGATGGATGGTCTCGGCAATGCAGCCACCCGCAACGCCGGTGTCATCACCTTGGATTTCACTGTTCCTCCGTTGGTGGGACTTGATTGGGACCTCGAATCCGGCAAGACCGCCGCCAAACAGGACGACGTTTTGACCTATGCTGCAACCTCGGAGGTCGGTGTTGCGGTGGTCGGCGCGCGCCTTCTCGACGCCGATGGCAACGCTCTGTTGCCGGACATTCTTCTTGAACTCACCGTGGTTAACACCGAAGTCCAGTCAGTGATCGAGGGGGCGGTGGACCTTTCGGCCGTCACGCTCACCGGAGCCTCGACAATCCAGGTGGAGCTCGCGGTTGAGGACCAAGTCGGCAATTCGATACAGCTCGTCGAGGCACGCACACCGTCACTACCGGTAGACCTCCAGCCTCCCACTGGGACCGCGGTTGTCATCAACGACGGCGACACCGCCACGGTGGCCGTGTTGGTCAACGTCCACCTCGATGCCATCGACGCCCACGAGGTTTGGATCTCTGTCACCTCGGATGTCTCGGAAGGCACCAACACCGGCAAATGGATTGCACCTGCGGGCGGATTTCCCGCAACGCTAGCGGTAACCCTCACCTCCGCTGCCGGCCCCAAGACAGTCTCCGCCATCTTCCGCGATGCTGCACACCACGAGGTTTTGGCCGAAGATCAGATAGCCCTGGAAGTCGACGTCCTGCCCCCGATCGTCTCTACTTTCAACGTTGTGCCTAACGACTACACCAACACGCGAGTTGTCTCGGTGACCCTGGAGGCAACCGATAATTTTGGCGACGTTGCCTATTTTCTGATCACGACGAGCTCCACCGAGCCGGCAAGCGGAGATTTCGTGCTCACCTCGCCACCCACGCAATTCACTCTTCCTGACGTCGATGGCCAGCACACCCTGGTTGCCTGGGTCCGTGACGATGCTGGTATTGTCGGTTTTAAGGTTGGACCCACGGTCTTCCTCGATCGCATCATCCCCGAGGTGACCGATTTTAGCATCGACGCGGCAGATCCAACGGCGGAGCCTGAACTACCGATCACGGTCACATCCATGGATCCGGGAGAGGGAACGACAGGCAGCGGGATCTGGAAATGGCTCATTACCCGGAGTGCTACGTCCCCGTCGCCCGGGGATTTCCTCCGCACATCACCTCCCGCGGTCTTTCCCGAGTCCGGTGAAGGCCCGGTGAGCCTCTTCCCATGGGTGACGGATCGGGCCGGGAACGTCAGTGCCGCTTCTGCTCCAGCGGCCATTTTTGTCGACACGATCCCGCCAGTTGTGGACACCTTCGTCGCTCCGGCTTTTGCTGCGGTGGATCCTTTGACAGTGACCGTCGCCGGGTCGGATCCCGGATATCCAACCACGGGCACGGGGATTTCTGGCTGGCTCATCACAGAGGTGGCGACGCCGCCGGAGCCTGCCTCTTTTGAAAGTGCTGCACCAACTCTTTATGCCCTGGGGGCAGATGGATTCTACGAGCTCTATAGCTGGGCGATCGATGTCACGGACAACGTGAGCGCGCCTGTGCGTCAGACCACCATTCGGGGCGAGTTTCGCGTCAACGCAACCACTGCGGGTTCGCAAACCGCCCCGGACGTCGCCACCAACGACTCGGGTACCACCGTCATCGTCTGGTCCAACGTGATGGACTCGTCCATCCGAGCCCGCATTCTCTATCCGGCGGCGGCGGCGTCAGTCGAGCTCGAGGTGACCGACTCCGCCGACAGCGGCCCACACTCGGCACCGGCGGTTGGCATCAATGCCGATGGAGAAGCGCTCGTCGTTTGGCAGCGGGGATCCTTCGGCGATCGCGACATCATGGGGCAGCGCCTGACTGCGACAGGGACGCGGCTGGGGACCTCATTTCTGGTCAACAGCTCGTCGGCCGACGACCATTTTAACGCTGATGTGGCCGTGAACGACGCCGGTGCCGCGGTCGTGGTCTGGCAGATGGATCCGGGTGGTACGGCGAAGGAAGGCGTGCTGCACCGGCGTTTCGATGCAACCGGTGCGGCGCAAGGCGATCAAGCGCGATCCGATACTTCTGGATGGTTCTCCGATGCGCGTTACCCCGCGGTCGCGATCTCCGATGGGGGGAGCTATGTGGTGGTCTGGCTCAAGGGGACCAGTGCCATCACCGGTCGTCTCTATGCCGCAGATGGCAGTGGGCCCGCTGTGGAGCGCGATCTCGGCACGGGCACAAGCTACGCCCTGCCGGACGTGGGCATGGACGCAACCGGTGCCTTCGTCGTGTGCTGGACGAACGATACGGGCACCGATCCCACCGACGTGGTTGCGCAACGCTTTGATGCCAGTGGCGACGCGCTCGGTACCACGGTTCGGGTTCACGGCACGAGCGCGGGCAACCAAAAAGCATGCAAGGTGGCGCGGCACCGCTTGGGCCCCTACGTGATCGCGTGGGAGGGAA
>MGST01000302.1 GCA_001798605.1 Deltaproteobacteria bacterium RIFOXYA12_FULL_58_15
GGACTGTGAGTTATTTTTCCTTCGAGTATGGTCCCTTCGGCATGTTGCAGTCGGCATTGAGTCGCGCGGGCCTCGGACACACCCTCTTCACCCGAGTCCTGCGCGCAGGCGGCAGACGACGGCCGTGGCAGAACCCCTACGCTTGGGCACATCTGGCCCTCGCCCTTCCCATTTCGGCAGCTGCCATCGCATCCTTTCCGCTCGAGATCTTCGCTGCGGCGGCTGGCCGCGGTGGAATTCTGACGGTGGTGTTGAGGACGAGGTAGAGGACAACAACCGCGTTACCCGACGACGGTCGCGACGAATGCCCAGACGTAGCTCCCGGCCGTCACGACGATAATGCCAGCCAGCATCCATTTGATGAGCTTCGACGGAACGAACTTCTGGCATCTGGCACCAAGATACATACCCGCTGCGCCGCCAATACCGAAGAGCACGCCGAGCTTCCAGTCCGGTACGATGGACATCGACGGCCACCAACCGGAAATCGCCTGATAGAAGGCAACCCCGACGACTGAGGTCACGAATGTTCCCATGAGGGCAGCGCCCGCGATTGTGTAGATCGGTAGATGGAAGAATGCGACGAACAACGGTGCCACGATCGCGCCTCCACCGATCCCGTAGATCCCGCCGACGATGCCGACTAGCATGCAGAGGACGAAGATCCAGGCCGTCGACACCCGATATCGGCCACCGTGGAACTCGTACTCGATGTGCGAGGCGTTGAAACTGACGACGCGGGTTGCGGATCCTCGTTGATTGTCTGGGGTTGGATCGTGGCGCTTCTTGACCGACTCGTGAAAACGCAGCTCGGCGCTCTCCGCGGTCGACGTGGTTTTGTTGCGGGTCAGGTCACGCAGCATTCGGACGCCGATGTAGAGGAGAACCGCGGCCGCAAAGAGCCGGAAGTTGGTCGGATCCGGGAGGTACTTCACTCGGACGATCGCACCCAGTAGGACTCCGGGTAGAGTCCCAGCGACCACCACCGCGGTCAGCGGCCAGACCATCCGGCCCTCCCTGATGTATCGGTAGACGCCGCTAGGGATTGCGACCACGTTGAACAGTTGGTTGGTGGCGCTGACGGATGGTGTGGTGTACCCCAAGACAGACATCTGAAAGGGCAGCAACAGGAATGCGCCGGAGACGCCCCCCATCGATGTGAAGAAGGAAATCACGAAAGCCACGAGGGGAGGAATCCAGGGGGAAACATGAATGCCCGCAGTTTCGAAGTACATCGTCACCTAACTTACCTGGCATTGCGCCATGCAGAGCCACTTTCACAGTTCATGCTTGACGACGTGTCGCCTGAGCATGCGGCCAAGGCTCTTTGGGTGAATCTCGGCGGCCGAAGCAGCCTCACTCACGTTCCCCGCGTGCCGTTTGATCAGCGCGTCGAGGTAGAAGAGCTCGAAAGCTTCTTTGGCCTCTCGAAACGGCAGTCTTAGGGCACCGTCCATCGGTGATTCGTGCGGCGCCTCGTTCATCCTTGGCTCTTCGTCAATATCAGCCACCCCCATGACGGCCAGACGCTCCACGGCGTTTTTGAGTTGTCGGACGTTTCCTGGCCAGGAATGTCGCACGAGCGTCCGCACGGTTTCAGCGTCAATAGATGCAACCGTGGCTCGACCGGCTGCTCGAGCGTTCGATAGATTGAGGAAGTGCGAGACCAACAGCGGAATGTCTTCCACTCGGTCACGCAGCGCCGGCAACTGCAAGCGAAAGCCGGCGAGACGATAATAGAGATCTTCGCGAAACTCTCCCTTGTTCACCATGCCGCGCAGCGAACGGTTGGTGGCTGCGACCACCCGTATGTCGAGGCGGACAACCCGCTCATCGCCGAGTCGCCGAACTTCCGAGTTTTCAAGCGCCCGCAGAAGCTTCGGCTGCAGTGTGAGCTTGAGCTCGCCAATCTCATCCAGAAAGACCGTGCCCCCTTTGGCGCGCTCGAAAACGCCGGCGTGATCACGATCCGCGCCGGTGAACGCTCCTTTCACATGACCAAACAGCTCGCTCTCCATGAGCGTATCTGGGACAGCGCAGCAATCGAGAATCTCGAATCTCTCGTCCGAGCGGGCACCCGTTTCGTGAAGCGCCCGTGCGACAAGTTCCTTGCCAGTGCCAGTCTCACCTTCGATGATCACGGAGAGGTTGGAGAGCGCCACCTTGGTCATGAGCCCATAAAGCTCACGCATTTTGGCCGAGCCACCGACGATCGCGCCAAGCCGATCCTGCAATGGCAGCTCGACCGTCGCGGCGTCGCCGAGAGGCCGAAACTTGAGCTGTGTCACCCCGAGGTCGAGGATGGCCTCGTCGCTAAGAAAAATCTTCTCAACCCGTATCCCTGCGATCCAGGTGCCGTTCGTCGAGCCAAGATCGACCAATGTGAAGGTACCCTTCTCTGTCTCGATCTTGAGATGAAAGCGCGAAACCGTTCGATCGTTCAACACCAGATCGTTGGAACGCGCTGTGCCAATCTGAACGACCTCTTGACCAAAACAATGGCATGCACCCTTGTCCGGACCGTTGACGACGGTGAGCTCGAACCGATCGAAGACGAGACGGTCGAGTGGTTTGTCGGGTTTGACGCTGACCGTTGAGTTGAGCTGTGAATCGGACATGGCGGCCAGATTAGCCGTTCACCGCTGCTGCGCCAATAGCTTCGTTTGCGGATCTGCCATTGCTTCCGAAAACACCGACGTCTTACGCGGCAAGCCACGGGCAAAAGCGCCACATGGTCGAGTGTCACGTGGCTGCAGGGCGATGGCCGCGATGTAGGATTGCACCGGAGCCCCGGGAGCCCCGGGAGTCCCGGAGGTCCGTGAGCTCCGGGAGGTTTCTTGCACCGACACGATTGCTGCAGATAGAGTTGGTCCTTCGATGCCTATGACAGACTCGACGAAAAAGCGTTGGTATCAAGCGTTGCATGTTGCCCAAGCTGCCGTGACGCAAGATGAAGGTCGGTTGTTTGTCGTCGTTGTCCGCGCTCTCCTCAGTTTCGTCAATGATTCGACGCAAGCAGATTTTGCCGACTATCTTGAGCAGCGAGGGATTGTTGACGCCATCGCCGCCAAGCGGCTGCGTAACATTGTCAGCAGATGGGAAGGTGTTGAATCGCATCCGTGCTCGCTCGCCATCGAAGAAGGTTCAAACCCCCTCGAGCACAGAATCAACATGGAGTCCGTTTCTGCTGCCCCTGCACCATCGGCAAGCGAAGAGCCCAACAGCGTGCAACCCATACTTTCTTCTTGGACAGAGCGTCAGAGAAACACGGAGAACAAGTACCAAGACGTTCGGATATTGGGAAAGGGTGGAATGGCCGAGATCTACGAGGCTCGGGATCGCCATCTGGGAAGAATGGTAGCTCTGAAAAAAATTCGCGACGGCCATCCGGACAATGAAGTGCTGCAACGTTTTGTGCAAGAGGCTCAAATTACCGCGCAGCTTTCTCATCCAAACATTGTGCCGATCTACGACGTGGGGACCTTGGCGAATGGTGAGCCCTATTTCACCATGAAACGCATCACTGGCGAGTCCCTTGCCGACATCCTTGAACGGCTGGCGGTCAATGATGCCGAGACCGAGTCTCAGTATGACAGAACCAAATTGTCCATTGTGTTTCTCCAAGTTGTGCAGGCAGTGGCCTTTGCCCATGCGCGCTGTGTCATTCACGGCGATCTCAAACCTTCGAATATTCTCATTGGCGCGTTTGGCGATGTCTTGGTCGCCGATTGGGGCTTGGCGAGCCTAAAGCCCGATTCGATGCCGTCGGACGGGACGGCGCCGGTCATGTTATCCCCACCACAGTCCATTGATTTCCGCAGCCGCATATCCGGCAGTCCGGCCTACATGGCACCCGAGTGTGTGGCGGGTGCGGCGCCCAACGAGCAGAGCGACATTTTTGCCCTGGGGGTTATTCTCTACGAAATCCTGACACAACAACAACCGTTTGGAGTATTTCAGTTCAGCGACATTGTCTCCCAGGTGCAGTTCCACAACGTCGTACCGCCCCGCGAGCGCACGCCCCAGCGAGGCATTAGCGAAGAAGTCAATGCGATCTGCCTCCGAGCGCTTCATCCAAATCCACAGGAACGCTACGCCAACGTCGTCGAGCTTCGAGACGCGATGGAATCCTACATAACCGGATCTCGACGCAGGAGCCTGGCGCTGGTGTACCACTCTGAGGCGGAAACAGCTCGTGAGCGTTGGTTGGAGCTTCGCAAACACAGCGAAGGCCTCACGACCGAATGGCACGATTTGGCGGCGAGAATAAAGCCCTACGATGACGAGATCAAGAAACACCCTCTGTGGAAGCTTGAAGAGGAGATGTTGGAAACCAACGTCGCCGAAGAGCGGGCACTGACCGAAGCGCTCATCGGTTACTCGCAAGCTTTTGGTTCGGACCCTGATTTTGCCGCAGCCAGTGACCGACTCGCAGATTTGCATCTCGGCCTTTTTCTGGACGCAGAGGCCAGGCAAGATCGACGAGCCGAGATATTCAACCTTCAGCAAGTGGAGCGATTCCACCGAGGCCGATATCGCGACATTCTCACCGGCCACGGACGCGTTCGTATTGCGCCCCAGCAAGCGGATGTCCAGATCTGCCGGGCCGTACGCCTCGTCGAACGTCACAAAAAGATTGAGACGGGCGAAGAAGTGCCTGTCGCCGGTCTCCATGAGTTGGATCTAGATTTGGCGAAGGGAAGCTATCTCTTTATTTTGCACGCTCCGGGCCGAAGGGAAGTGCGCCTGCATGTGTTGGTGGGACGAAGTACCGAGGCCATCCTCACGCCCTATTTGTATCTCGAAGAAGAGGTAGGTGCAGAGTTCGTGCACGTCCCGGCGGGACCGTTTGTGCGTGGAGGCGATGACCAGGCGCTCAACAGCCATCCCCGTTCAGAGATGATCCTGCCAGATTTCTTCATCGCCAGATTTCCAGTCACCTGTGCCGAGTATGTGATTTTTCTCAATGACCTTTTGCAGAAGGATGCACATTTGGCTCTCCAGCACACGCCACGGACCAAACCGGACGGCGGCTACTTGTGGGAGAAAGTAGGAGGGCAATACGTCTTGCCTCGTTGTGACGCAGACGGAAATCCTGTGCACCCGCAAGCCCCAGTTATGGGCATTAGCTTCCACGATGCCGAAACCTATGCCAATTGGCGCAGTCGCAAGGAGCTTCTGCGATACCGTCTGCCAAGCGAAGACGAATGGGAAAAAGCTGCGCGCGGCGCCGATGGTAGATTCTTCCCGTGGGGCAATGGATTTGATCCAACCTTCTGCAAGATGGCGCTCAGTCGCCCGGGTCGCCCTCAGCCTGAACCTGTGGGCTCGTTTCCCGTAGATACTTCTGTGTATGGCATGCAGGATGCGTCTGGAGCGATCCGCGAATGGTGCGACTCATTCTATGACGATCACCACGAGACCAGAGTCTTGCGCGGCGGCGCTTGGTACTTCAATCCGCGCTATTGCCGCGCGGCATTTCGCCATGGTTATTTGCCCAATATTGTTTTTACGAATTTTGGCTTTCGACTCTGCAAATCGCCACCTACGACCCGTTGATATCCGAAGACGCCGCAGCAGCTTCTCTGGCGTCATGACACAAATTGTTGAGCATGCCGTTAAACATGTCATTCAATTCGTTGGTATCCGTCGCATTGAGCGATTCAAAAACAATCTCTGTGCCGTTCACCGCTTGCACGGCAGATGCCAAACTCATAGCCATGGTGAGATCAATAAACTCAGGCGGAACAGAATTGACATCGTTAAAATTGGCCGGCAATCCATCTGCAACGACGATACGAAGGGTGCCATCCGTCAGCCAATAAGCCCAAGTTTGTTGATTGTTGACTTCAGCGACCAAGAAGCGCCGCACCCGCCCCTCATCATCTATCGATAGTTTTCGCAAGGCCTCCATATTGATTTCAACCAGCTTTGATGAGGCAGAGACATAGATTGCATTGGAATCACTCGAAAGAATTTCCTCCATGTCGATGGTCAAATCGCCCGCGCAACCCACCAACATGAACTTGCCCTTGGCTATATTAGCTCGATCTTTCAAGATAGTGTAACCGTGGCTCTTGGCGTAAGCCTCCGCTTCGGGGGACCATTTATTATCATAGATATACATTTCTCCTCCGTCACCCGCGAAGGCATCAGCCGTACTAAGTCCAATATCGCCCGCGCCCAGAATCAATATGGGTTTCTTCTCGCCACCGGTACCCAACTGGCTGAGTACCCCGTTCACAGCACGTGCAACGGCCTGACCCACAAATTTGGCTTCTTCCTCTTTCGGTTCAAGAAGAGCGTAGCTCACCACACGCATGGAACTTTTTGCCCTATGCTCAGGTCGGTCGCCGTATGAGGTTTGCTCGGTAAATCTGGCCACGCCAGCTTCGGCGAGTTCAGGGTAGGCCATTTCAAAATAGTCACGCGCTTGCGGACCATCGCAAACAATCAAGATGGGTAGGCCATTCTTTCGGTGCATTGCCACGGCATCATCCACGCCTCTTTCAATCGCTTTGCACATTTCATGCATGTCACGGGGCGGTACGCGTACGTCCACACCAAAGGATTGGGCCACAGCTTCTTCCACTTCTGGATTCTTGTGGTAGGGGATGCCCACAAATATACATTTGCAGCAATCCATGCCCAACTGCTGGTACCCGGAGATCTGCGAATAGGCCTGGCCAAGCATGTGCTGAACCATCATGACATTGCAGTTCTTGAGCGGTTGCTGATGGTGATACTTAGCAACCACCTTCTGGACCATCTCTGAGCGCAAGGTCACAAGAGATGACCGCTTGAGGCTCGCGCGCAAATCCTCATCCCGCATGATATCGCGTTCCAAGCGCGTCAAAAGAGCCTCATATCCTCGACTCAGAGAGTCGAGCCGCAACATCGCAATTTCTCCCTCGTGAGAATGCGCGAGTGGCGCTGTCTCCACAGATGCTCTCAATCCCGAGAAATCCAATCTTTTCGCCCGAACGAGAGCGGTCGCAATTTGGCCTGCTCGTCCCAAAGACATGTGCGGCAACCCGGATTCAGTGAACACGGCCTTCAGGGTTTCATGGTCAAATGAGCTAACTTCTTCTATTTTGCCTTTCAATTGCACCTGTTGCTCTGGAGATAGAACCTTCATCTCGGGGAACAACGTGTCAACGAACGCCAAAGCCGCCTTTTGATAATTCGTATCAATGGTGATTTGAAGCTCCAATGGAATCCTTTTGCTATTCACATTCTTGGACAGTGATGAAAACACCTGAGTTAAGAGGTGATCGGCAGCTTTCTGACCGATATCCCGAGCCACAGATTGAATGAAGCTGGTCAACGACGATCTGGAAGCCGAACGTTCGACCGGATTGGCCCCATTCACCTGCCAGGATGGGACAAAATCATAGGCCTGTTGAATAAGGTGAATGTCAGCGGCCGTAACCCCTCCTACTTCGTTTGCAAAAACGGGATCAAATGTGTTAATGAGCTTCGCCACATCATCGAGGGTGGCACCCTCAAACATGTGCTCCATGATATTGGCGACCTTGCGGGCCAATAGAAACTTGTTTTCGAGTGGAAAGCGGTCTTCATCCTGTAGGCCAAAAATCTCGGGGTACCCACTCAACAAATGCCGAACACGTGTTTCTGAAAAATCCAGGTCACTTCGCTGCATCACCTTAGCGATATCCCGGACAGACCACTGACCGATCTTAGAACCAAAGGTATGTAGAATCTGTTCCGCCTTCTCTTGACCATTGTATGGACAGCGATTGGCTAAGAACTTGTCCAGTACCTTGGCGTATGCGGGATTGCCCGCCATGATCTTAATGAGGTCTTCCGGTTCTATCCTTGCGTCCGGCACGGGCTTTGTGAACTCTCTCTTGTCCCGGTCGTACCCATCCGCTAACGCCATTCGCCGCAGGACTTTCCCGTCAGGCACACCCCGTTTCCAACCGGGGTCGTCGGCCAATATTCTTTGCCGGTCATCCACCTTACACAAGACATCATACAGATTGGCTCCAGCCTCAGTATGAGAAATCGTCGCAAACAACCGTTCGAGCAACCTGTTCTTTCTTTCGATAAAGGCAAGCGAGCCGCTTTCGTACGGATATTTCAAACGGATCTGCTCAACTTGATCGGCATCAAGTCGTAATCGCTCCTTTTCAGATTCAAGGTTATTAACATTTCCTTTGGAAGCAATCGCCGCAACATAGTCCAGGTAATGATTGAACTCTTCTGCGATATCAGTATTGCCCCAATGAGAAGGAGCATTGAGAATGATACGGCGCAGGAAAAGGCCTGCTTCGCCCAACACCTCGAGGAAGCCAGAGCAAGTGAGTAGGTCGGATTGAAAGAAACGAGAATGGTATTGCCGCAGGTCGACGTTGCCATCGCTCTCGACGGGTTCGCCCTGGTATGACTCGTTGACCAGGTTGCTGATGTCCCCATTGGCTGCCCAGACTTTGGCAATTCTCTCGAGGTGGAAATCCAGACCGTCTCCGTTATTGTCCAGTGTCGAAACACCGGGCTCTGGCACAAATTGTGGCCAATCCCGATGCAACATCCAAATGGTTTTCATGCTCAGATTGGGCCAGTCTCTTTTCACCGTGGGGTCTTGTTGAAGCCGACGCAAGATGACCACGTCTGGGGCCCCGGGAGGCGCCATCAGTAACAATTCACCGACCCTTCTGGCCGCACAACTGTATGCACGACGATTGCCGTCCTTGTACAGACTCTGTCTCTCCCAGGTTAGCCTGTCCTTTTTCAGCATCATCTCGAAAGTATTGACGGATGTGCTGAATGTGCTGAATGTGCTGGATGTGCTGAATGTGCTGGATGTGCTGGATGTGCTGGACGGTTCATTTCGGCTGTGGACGCAAGACCCGTCAGCGGCGATGTCGTTCGGGTCAGTTAGAATAGAGTTTTGGAAACTATCCTTTGAAGTTAACGGATCCCTTGCGCTATTCAGAACAAGGTCAGAACAGCCTTTGTCATCTTCCTGTAACTTGGAGACACCCTGCGGTTCATGAGGGTCAGAGTCTCTGAAAACAGCGGCTTGAGCCCCTATCTCGCCGGCTTTCTTCATGTTCTGTTCAGTCCCTCAGCTCCAACGCTATCATATTCCGGCGGGTAATGGGGCATTGTGCCGGCCCTTTGTCTTAGCGCCCTATTGATTTGATCAGCGCACACACAGCGCTGATTGTGACCACTCAACATGGTAGGTGTCAATAACTTTGGGGACGACTGGGACGACGGGACGACGGGAACGACGCGAGCAACCCGAAGGCTCCTTGTTGCGACCCAAGGGTTCCATGGCGCGGCCGTTAGCGTCCATCGGGTCGTGTAACGGGTTGATTCATGGATGGATCAACAATGGCATGGATGCTGCTGCGGGTTGGGTGTGATCAGCGGAGTGTAAGGTTGGCAAAAGCCACGTGCAATAGGATGAGGAGAAGAGGATGAGCACGCAAGGAAAAGACCAGCGACAATCAGTGAGACAGGCGGTGAAACATTTCGTTCCCGTTTCCGCGGCGGGATGGAGCGGTGCCTCGGTGTGGGCGATGGACATCAGCAACGGCGGCATCAGTCTCGCGTTGGACCGACGGGTCAAACCAGGCGACCGGTTCACCTTTCAGTCTGACGGTGTCAAATGCCTGCAGGCCGAAGTCTGCAATGTCCGGCAGACAGAGGACGGGCCACGATGGCTCGTCGGCCTTCGATGGATCAACAAGAACCCTGTGTCCGGATGGCGACAAATTATTGCGCCACTACGACACCTCGTGCGACAGGCGTCGTAATGGTGCCAGAAGTTTTGCCGCACCACCTACGGCAGCAGGTATTCTGCCACTCCCGTCAATCCCAGGTGAGCATATGAGAACACGAGGGATTGCCTGCTGTCATCGTAAATAAGGGAGCGTCCAACGCAGGCCATCGCCGTTATGGGCCAAGGTAACGCGGTGTTGGTCGATGTATTGAGATCGTAGGCATACAGATGCCCGTCTGTGGCGCGGCAATAGTAGACCAGATTGGTTGTCGAGTCAGCGCTGTGTCGGTGCGCAAATGACCTCGCCCCGGATGGCAAATTGGCAAGAGCCTGCACGGTGCCACCTTCATCAAAGGTACGAATGATGCGCGACCCATACGTAAACACCAGCCAACGCGGTGCACCGCCATTTTCATCGTATGTGGAGAAGGCATAGGTGCAGTTGGTCGCGGCGCACACGGAGCAACTTGCTGTCGCCGTACCGTCAGCACAAAAGCCAGTCGTTGCGCCCACCACACCTGCGAGATGCGATTGCGTACCATCGGTGAGTGAATAGAGTTTCAAAAAAGCGTCGTTCCCATCCAATGTGTCATTCCACTTGGTGAGTGCGGCAAGGATTTGGCTTCCGTTAAACGCTATGGGCTGAGGAGCAAAGGTAAAGAACAACTGTGAACCGGGGCTGCCATCACCGCTCACATAGTCGGTCGCACCACCGCCAGCTAAGAACACCCACTGGCCCACCGTGCGGTCCAGGCGGGCAATCTCTTCGCCATGACCACTGCCGCTGTTGGAATGATAGACATCGCAGGTCACGGGATCGACCACAAACTGTTCATTGTTGATCCACGAGGCGAATGATTCCAAAGATGTTTCCGTAGCATCCACGCCCATCTGCGGTGCACTTGCGCTGCCATTGCCGGCAATTGTGAAAATGGAGATATCCCGCATCACTTCGCGGAAACGATATTCGCTGCGGTCAAAGATCACGTACCGGTCATTTGGACAAAATCCAATGCCGACAATGTCATTGAAACGAGCATCCAGTGGGTGGCCACCATCGCCATAGAAGCGGCTCTGGCCAAAGAGAGTACGCACGGCTCCAGAAGCATCGATCGTGCGGACGACACCGTTGTCCATGAAATACACCTGGCTTTGGGCATCCACAAACACATCGTGAGCATTGATGGCGCAGGATGTGGCGATCGTTCCATCCGGGCAAACCCCCTGAATCGGATCGGTCGCGTCACTGCCGACAAGGAGCGTCCATGTCGCGGTGCCAATATCAAAGCGATAGATCCCCGCTGAGCCCAATCCCACGTGGAATCGGTAGAGTTGGCCATCAAGACCGATCACAGCAGGATCCATACGCGAGAAATCAAATTCATCCGGGTGCGGCCCCAGCGCAGTCATGGTGATTGGATCGAGCGAGGAATAGGTGCTCGATTGACCGGCGTCGCAGCCGGCGAAATCAGGCAAATTCACGATGGCAATTTGGGCATAGATCATGGCGTGAGATATTGGGTCGAAGGCTGCACCAAAGTGCCGCAAGCCGCACAGCGAAATGTCTTGGCTGGGGTTGTCATGATCACCCGTGCCCGCAAAATGGATGCTTTCCACAACACCTGTGGCCGCACGATAGACTCGCATGCGCGCATTCAATTCTTCCTGCTCACTTGCAAAATAGACATCACCATTTGGGGCGCCAAAGAACGAGAACTTGTCCGAGATCAAATAACCTGTGGATACGACAAATTGGAGTTGCACATCGCGAGCGTTGGGCACTGTGTCGCCGGTATCGGAGCCACCGCCAATCAATGTATCAATGGTGCGTGAGTCGAGGTCAACCTGTCGAATACGATCCACATCGAGAATCAATAGATGGTAGTCCGCATCGAGCGCCATGCGGGCAGGAAGACGCAGTGTGGCGTCTCGTATCGGGCCGCCATCACCAGTGCTGATACCCGTTGTGGGAATAAACACGGACTGCACGCCTGTAACCGGATCCACCTCCAGAATGCCGCGCACAACGTCGCGAAAAAAGATACGACCCGATGGCAACACGACGAAACTTCCGTGGTCACCCGAACGGCCATCATCACTGGCCCCGACCCGGGGAAGGAAAGCCGCAGCACGGGCGCTGCCATCGGTACCGGGATAGGTGTTTCCGGCGAGCAGATTGATTTGTGGTGCATTCACTGGCGTGGAAATGACCATGGTCATCATCTCGTCAGTGTCTTTGGCCCCAATTCGGAGGCGATAGAAACCATCGGTCGGCGAGCCACTGACCCAACGATAACAACCCGTGGCATTGTCATCGGCGGTTGTCGCTGGATGATTAACCGTACAACCCGTGTTTGCCCCGTTCACGAGATCTGATGCGATGAGGACATAAGTCTGGTCGTCCGTGGTGTACCATAGTGATATAGGGGCAGGACTCAGCCCCTCTGAGTCGATGGCAGACCATTTGACAAAAACATCGGCAGCCATTGGGATCGAGCGTTGAGACAAAGTGGGGGGATTGTTGGGGGCATCAACGCCGGTAACGAGAATGTTAGACAATGTGGGTGGTGTGCCCGGGACATATTCGAGCTGATATCGGTCAACGTTCAGTGTGCCTACACCCGAATTGCTCATGACCGAGAGATTGCCGGCGCTATCCTGCAGCCAGGCGTAGGCGACAAACGCGGCGGGCAGCATGCCGAGACGCAGATAGAAACCGTCCTCAGGTCCCATGACAAACGACTGTGACACGGCGAGGCCTGGCGGATTTTCGCGCACATCACGCCAACAAGCGTCACTCGGAGTTGGCGGAGTATTGTCATCGAGGTGGATGCAAAACTGTGTAATCGGTGTGCCGCTGTCATAGCCAGACAGAGCGACGGAATTGTAAAGAGCGGTGGTATACGTGGCACCTTCAGCAAGCACAAAGCTCAAGAGGACCGGAGGATCCGTATCGAGACTGCAGGCATCATCCAACTCATTGCAGACATCAGGTACGCTGCACGGAACGCCTTCATGATTTGCGCAAACCCCCATACCATCACATGCATCTTCGCCGTTGCAAAACAACTGATCATCACACCTGACGCCTTCGCCAGATGGCAAGTACGCGCAGGTTCCACCATCACAATAACCGATGAGACACGGGTCGACGGATACGCATTCCGTTGAGCACGTGGTTAGGGGATCTCCTTGCCCGTCGTCATCCCCCCGTTCGTATGCGTCTCCCGTTTCGTCTCCCGCCTTGTTGATGTTCTTGACATCCACAAAACCAGTTCGCCCCACACAGCCCAAGTTGGCAAAAATGATCACCCAGGTTAATGGGGCAGCCCAAAGACGCGATTGTGAATGCATAGCGCGGGAGATGTTATCCGCAAGGATAAGGCCCGACAATTCAAAATCAAGAAATCCAACAGTCTAGTCAAGCCTCACCGCTCCACAAGCGCTCCTTGAGTTCGCCGGTGCGCGCGGATTTCCGCAGACATCTTCAGCCTCTTTGGCTTGATCGACACCACGCTTGGTGATTTCTGCTGATCCTTGGTGGGGACGACCTCTATTGTATGGCATTAACCCCAGGGGTTAACGGTGTGGTTGACGGGAGGGGCCGATGGACATAGAGTACAAGACGGAGCAAATCAAACGGGACTGCAACGAGGACAAGCGGGCTAAGAAGCGGTGGGGAACGAAGATGGCGAAGTGGCTGCGAAAGCGTCTAGACGACCTCGCAGCGGCTTCGGATCTCAACGTGATGCGGACGCTTCCCGGGCGGTGTCATGAGCTGAAGGGGGATCGCACCGGTCAGCTCGGTGTGGATTTGGTGCATCCCCAGAGGCTCGTATTCGAGCCGAGCGATAACCCGCCACCCGTCAAACCTGACGGCGGCCTGGATTGGAGCGGGGTGCGTGCGATCCGTATCCTGGAAGTGGAGGATTACCATGGCTAAGACATCGCGGGCTAAGACATCGCGGGCTAAGACACCGCGCAATCAATATGTCCCCGATGTAGTGTCGCCTCCAGGGGGGACCCTCGAAGACATGCTCGAAGAGCGCGGCATGAGCCAGGCAGAGCTCGCAGAGCGGACGGGGCGCCCCAAGAAGACGATCAATGAGATCCTTAAGGGCAAGGCGGCGATCACACCCGAGACTGCCCTTCAGCTCGAGCTGGTTCTCGGAGCGCCCGCGGCTTTCTGGAACCAACGCGAGAGGGACTATCGCGCCTATCTGGCACGGAAGGACGAGGATGATCGTCTCTGTGGCTGGGCCAAGTGGCAACAGTGCTTTCCCTTGCGGGACATGATCAAGCACGGTTGGCTGCCTGATGTTTCCACGCGGGCAGACAAGGTGCGGGCGTTGCTGCGGTTCTTCGAGGTCGCCTCGCCTGAGCAGTGGCAGGAGGTTCATGCGGCGCGGCAGGTCAACTTTAGGAAGTCTCAGGCATACGAAGCCGACGAGGCAGCGCTGTCCGTGTGGCTCGCCCGCGCAGAACACCTCGCTTCCGAGATCCCCTGCCAGGGGTTTGACAAGAAGGGGTTTCGAGATGCGCTGCTTGAGATCCGAGGATTGACCAACGCTCCCATTAGGGATGCGGTTTCTGCGGCGGTGTCGAAATGCGCCGCTGTCGGCGTGGCCGTGGCGCTGGTGCCTGAGGTCAAAGGGTGTCGTGCGAGTGGCGCCACACGGTGGTTAAGCGCAGACAAGGCATTGCTCCAGCTCAGCTTGCGCTACAAGACCAACGATCACTTCTGGTTCACTTTTTTTCACGAGGCCGGCCACATCCTCTTGCACGGCAAGCGAGAGGTCTTCCTCGAAAGCAACGGCCATGGTGACGACGACCTGCATGATGACGACGACGACCTGGAACGAGCGGCGAACAAATTCGCCGCCGATCTTCTGATACCGCCCAAGGACGTTGAGCGGCTGAGGAGGCTGGCACCAAAGACCTCACACGCCATTCGTGCCTTCGCCCGGTCCATCGGGATCGCACCGGGTATCGTTGTCGGTCGGCTTCAGCATGACAAGCTCCTGCCGTACACCCACTGCAATAATCTCAAAAGTACGTTGCCGCCGTAGCCCGTCGTGACCCTTTTCTCGAAGTCGGGCACATCCAACAACACCACTTTTGTGGAATCATCGCCGTGGCGGCGTGATGCACGAGTTCGCAGGGGCGTCGCTCGCAAAGCTCTATTCATTCTTGGCCAAGTTCCAGATGTTACCCTAGAACAGCACGCCCGTTTTGACAGCCAATTGCACAGATTGGACAGATTCCATACCCAGGAAAGCGGTTTCGGCCGCAACATACCAATGGCGCATGAGCTGATAGCGATACCCCACGACAGCGCGCCACGCCGGCACCGCGACGGTACCACGACTGAAGCTGCTGGCCCCGATGCCGAAGCTAATCCCGGCGTATGTCTGCTGAGTGGTGGTCAACGGTAGCGACCCTCGGAATTGTGCGCCCAAAAACCTCACGATGGTGCCCGTTCCGCCGGGGAACGAACGGAGCCCGTCGATGTAGTGGATATCTAGCCCGCCGCCAAGGTACTTGCCCTGTAGGCCCATCTCCAATGCCAATTGGTATCCGCCAAAGGAACGAGACTTGTATTGAGGGTAATTGTCATAATCGAGTTGATTGCCCCAAACGGCAGCTCTACCCCCACCCGCTCCAACAAACAAATCTGCCGCTCTGGCAGTGCCCCCATGCAGAGCCAATAGAGCAACCAGGAACGCAACGGCGATTCGAGAAACACGCGTCATGATTTCCCCATAAGACGGCATTGACTGAAACGCCACGCGAGGGTGAACGCACGTTACAAATCAGTGACCATGGGCACCTGCTCATAATTATTTTCGATCCATCCCCAGCACAGGACGTGATCCTCAACAGTGAGGCCGCAACCCGAGAAGTTGTTGGTGGCAAAACGGGCGAAGCGACTCTGCAGAACTCGAGGTGAAAGCGTCGAGGTGGATGTGCCGGTTGCGCAGGCCAGGGCACCGAGGGGGTCGAGGGTGCAGACTTGGCTGAAGTAGCTGGCCTCGATTTGGTCGAACGTACCTGCAGGGGCCGCGGTCCCCCAACAAGACGCTTCGCCACTCGCGGTCAATGCGCACACGGCACCTGGTGAGGTGGAAACGGTGGCGTAGGGGGCAACGGCGTGGATGGTCGGCACGTCGACGAAGACGTTGCCCCAACATATCACCTCGCCCGTGGTGGTCGTGCCGCAGGTGGATTGGTCGGTCGCATCGAGGCTGTCGAACCCAACCATTGGAGCTTCGGTTGCACCGTGGAATGAGTCGCCCCAACAGATGACGGTGTGGTCGCTGGCAATGGCGCAGGTGTGATTCCCACCTGCTGCGACAAAGAGGTACGCACCCTTGGGCGCGGCGGATTGGCCGCACTCGAGGCGTTGGCAGAGATCGCCGTTGCATGAGAAGTAGCAACTCTCTTCGCTCTCGCTCTCCCCGGCACCCCAGCAGACAATCTCGCCATCCTCGGTTAGGCCGCAGGTGTGGTAGCCACCGGCGGAGATCTGCGTCAGCCGCAACTCCTCGGGGGGTGAGGATTGGCCGAGATTGTTGTTGCCCCAGCAAATAGGCCGACCGTCTGGTAGCAACGCGCACGCATGCCACCAGCCGACCGTGATGGCCGTCGCCTGCCATGTCGGGGTGCAAGTTGTCGAGCAGAACGAATCACCAGCGCCTGGGTCGCAGCGCTCTCCTTCATTCACCACACCATCGCCACAGTACGGTATGCGACAACTCGCGCTGCAGGCGTTGGGATTCGCGCCATTGTGCTCGCCCGAGTCGCATTCCTCGCCGCTGTCGTGAACACCGTCGCCGCAAAATGGCAAGGAGCAATCTTCCCGACAACCATCGGCTCGATGGTCGGAATTCTGCGCTCCCTGGTCGCACTGTTCACCTGCTCCCCTGTTGAGGATGCCATCACCACACACGGGTACAGAGCAATCCCAATCACAATCTGCAGATGCACCGGCTGTATCGCATTGCTCGATGCCGGTGTGCACGAAACCATCGCCGCAGTATGCAACGTGACAAGTGCTCGGGCAGGCGTCGGTGTCATCATCGTTGCCATCGTCGCAGTCTTCCAGGCTCCAATGGACAACCCCATCACCGCAGGAAGTGGGCCGACAATCGTTCGAGCAATCATCGGTGTCATCAACGTTGCCGTCATCGCAACCTTCACCTAGCTCGATGCTGCCATTGCCGCATACAGGACCAGGGCTGAATGTTGTCTCGACTCCACAACCGAGCGGCAACAACGATAGAACTAGGACTAACCAAGGGTTTCGCATGACTCGAGCTCTCCTGCGTATTGATCTATTTGTTGGCCCAGTTAAGCAAATCCCAGGCCATCGTCGTTCTGTTCAAAAGAGTCAGAGAATCGAGGAGTTAGGTCTCTGGACATTTGTGATCTGCCGCACACCCGCGACTTCTGTGCCCATGCAATAGCGATATCGTGGGGGAGCCAAAAAATAGATCGGGGCATCGGGGCCACACAACGCCGCTCGATTGGCACCGATAACCATAGCGAGGATTGGGCCATGTCTATTGCTCCCATCAAAATCACCAAGGTCACACGCGAGGGAGTGACAGGCGAAGTTCCCAGTCGTTCTTGGGTCCGAGTGGAGAATTTCTCCCCGTCACCCTATGGCCCAACTCAGCAAGACGCGATGGTTAGGGTCGTACGGGCGGATGCATCGGGAAAATTCTCGTGCAAGGTGCCGAAAGCCAAGGAAGGCGACGTTGTACGTGTTGCCTGTCTCGACAAGAAGAGACAGGCGCTTTCCTGTGACAGCTGGATCAATATTCATTTGCACGGGTTGGCGGATAGGGACGAACGGCCTCCAGAGATAGACGTGCAAGGCTTGCGACTGCACCAGCGGGCCGACGGAAAGGCCGAATTTGAAAACGTGCGCCGTAACCGGCGGGTGGGAGAACCCGAGGTCATCCTACACTTCACCAATCAGCGGACCATGGATACAATCGATATCCAGCTCGATGGGAACGGTTGCATTCCTGAAAACAGAACGCTCGACAGTCAGGTCGGCGACACCTTCGTGATTGCGATCACCGATGGTGTGCACAATTCCGATTTGAAGGAACGGTGGGCGAGTCTCATTGTGACCGATCCCAACCAACCCATCACCGATCCACCCGGAGTCCTCAAGAGAGCCCGCCTCGAGGTGGACATGTTCAAATGGGTGCCCATCGAGGTCTTTGTGTCGCAGACTGGACCGCTCATCAAAGGCCGCATCAATGGGGAGGTCCCGCAGCAAGGTGCCGTCGGCAATTGTTGGATGGTGTCCACCATCTCCGCTGTTGCGCACACCCACCCGGAAATATTGGAGCGCATGCTCGAGCTCCTTCCGAACGGCAATGTTGCGGTTACCTTCAAGCGTTTTGATCACCAACAAGGGCGATATGTCGATCACGTGGAGATCGTCAAGCCAGAGCTTCCCATGGGCAGAAGGTCGGGAGGCTATTCCTACGGCAAAGCTCGAGGGGACGGCACTGCACAGACCATGGAGCTGTGGTGGCCGTTGCTCGAAAAGGCCTATGCCCAGTGGAAGGGTGGCTATGACGCCATCGAGCAGGGTTATCCCTATGCGATGTTCGAGGCATGTCTCGGAATCGAGGGCGAGCACATCGACTTTCAAAACATGACACCCAGACGAGTCTTTGCGGCTCTCGACGGCGCCGTTGCAGACAACGCGCCGACGGTGGTCAACACGTGCTTAACTGACGACAGTGGCGAGTTGTACGACAACGGGATCAAACCCAACCACTCTTACACATTGTGGGGCACTCGGACTGACGAGACTGGCAAGAAGTTTGTGACGCTGCGGGAGCCCGCGGACGGACTGACGCCTCTGGGACGCGGCGAGAACGGTGGCATCTTTGAGATGACCCTTGGGAAGTTTATGAAGTATTTCGTGAACGCGGGGATCGGCAGCACCAGCACAGCGTGTTGAATGGCGATTTTCCCGACCCACCACCCACCGACGGGCGGTGTGATGATGGTCGGATGTTTAGCGCGGGTGCGCCATCGCCATTGCCATCATCGACAACATGCGTTGGTCCAACTCGTATCCAAACGAGTGGGAGAGCATTTCTTTTTCTTCCCGCGACAACGGTGAGTGGCGGAGGAAATGGTGCGCAAGAAAGTGACCGATCATGTCGGCGTTCTCGAGCGCCTTGGGGGATACATACACGAGTCCATGTTCAGGGTAGTAGCGTCCTTCCACCGCTGTAGTATGAGGGAGCTTCTTCTGGGAGCGAAGAAAGCGTTTTTCCACGATGCGTATCTCGATACCATCGAGGTGGTCCGCGAATCTGCCGGTGTAGATTGGTAACACCGAGCTCGCGATGCGACTGAGCTTGCGGATCCATTCGATTCTCTCTCGGGTCAGCGGCATCATTGAGCGGAGGGTGACGCCTTCGTCCAGAAAATAAGCGGTGCTCGCCTCCGTCCAAGTCGGGAAATCTGGTGGAGAATTGTGATCGACATGATCGCTCGCAAGGCGGGAGAGGAAACTGCGGAAGAATGCTTCGAAACGACGAGCCCGCACTTCTTCGAGTTCGTCATCGCAGTAGATTTCATAACCGTCGAAGAAGTGATGCGCGAGCTCGTGCACGAGGTGTTCAGGATGCTCGGTCACTTCATGGGTGACATAGGCCACGTTGAGTCGCGAGTAGTACAACCCGTATAGTGTGCCGCCGTCGTTGTCGACATCGAAATAGAGTGGATTGTTGAGAAGACCCACAGGCACGACGCGAAGGTCAAGAGTACCAACTTGCTGTTTCTGCCGGCCAACGAATGCGGGAAATAGCTCCAACGCCCATTTGTATATCTGTAATAAGTCAGCTCGAGCAGTCGGATCCATCGAGTCGAAGGTTCGCAGTCGAACGTTGTGGGTCAGTTGGACATCGCCGTACCAAACGATCGGCAAATGCGGCTCTGGTGATAAGGGTGGCCGTGGATCAGGCTCTCGCAGGCGAAGGACTCGGGCGTCGCTGGCATCCCAACCATAATAAGGTGGAGGTTGCACCAGGTGAAGTGCCAACGCCGCGAACAGGTGCACCAAGGCACTGGCGAGGCACACCCGAGCGAAGATGGAATCGGGCAGTACCTTTCCGAAGCCACGCTGACGATCGATCACAGAGCCTCCACAGTCCAATGCCCATTTCCATCGGCAAACTGCTCGTTTTGCGGACAGAAATGAGCTATTCACGGCGAAGCGAGGAATTGCTGGTTTGATGTTGAGTTTGCTGTTTTCCCTGTCGTTTCTTCTCTGCCTTGCCCTGCTTCTTTGGCGTTGGTGGATGAAGAAACGTCGATTGGCCTTGCGAATGTCGGCGCCGGGTATGCGGCGTGACAACCCTGTGCGGGTCGAACGCTTTGATGACATCGACACGACCGTGAGCGCAGTCCGATGTGACTGTGGCGGACGCATTTCCGCCACGGCAGAGGGAAGCCTGGCCGTCGGCGAAACCAGTCTGCGAGTCGTGCACGCTGAGTGTGGGGACTGTGAATCTAACCTCACCCTCTATTTCGATTGCAGTCGACTGCTTCACTGAACAACACAGAGTTTGGTGCCTAAGAACGCTACGGCAGGCTTTCCAACACGTTCTGTGGAAATCTTCGGGGGGTTGTGGTAGGCGCAGGGCCTCCAATGCACCCCCGGGCCACCGGGAGTTCTCACGAAAGGTTATGAAGATGAGCTCTATCCGACACTGTGCGGTTGCACAGGTGGTCTTTCTTGCGATGGCGGTTACTGCCTGCCAGACGGCAGCATCGGCCGATCGCAAACCGGTTGCCACAGACCAACGCAAAGAGCAGTTGCTCGCCAATCTCAAGGAGCGGCATCCGCAACTTGAACAACTGAACCCCGAGTTGGTCGATTTCGAAGCGGTGTCGCCGAAGTTTGACTCGGTGAAGATGAAGCTGATGACCCCGCGTGGCCCGCAGGAGCAGATTCTGCTCGTTACCACAACCAATGACGCCCTTTACATCGTTATGGACGGGCCCATTGATGCGACCAAGAGCAAGGATGAGATCGCCGCTGCCAAGGAGAAGCAGAACAAAGAAAAACGCGCAGCCCTCGATGCCGGAATCAAGGGACTTCCGGCAAAGGGCAAAGCAGACGCCAAAGTCACCATTATCGAGTTCTCAGATTTCCAATGCCCCTATTGCAAGCGTGGCTTCGACACCATGGAGGCAGTCGTCGGGAAGTATCCCGATGACGTTCGCTTGGTATTCATGCACTACCCTCTGCCTTTTCATCCATGGGCCAAACCAGCGTCGATTGCCGCGGTGTGT
The DNA here is from genome assembly GCA_001798605.1 of Deltaproteobacteria bacterium RIFOXYA12_FULL_58_15. Lineage (GTDB taxonomy): Bacteria > Myxococcota > XYA12-FULL-58-9 > XYA12-FULL-58-9 > XYA12-FULL-58-9 > XYA12-FULL-58-9. The sequence continues at coordinate 21,092 of MGST01000302.1, forward strand.
GCGGGGAACCAGAAAGAAGAGGCATTCTGGTTGGCGCATGATGGCTATTTCAACAACCAAAAAGAGATCACCGTTGAGAACGTGATTGAGAAGGGCGAGTCGTTTGTAGCTGCCGCGGGCATCGACATGGCCAAGTGGAGCGACTGCGCAAAGACCGAAACCTCTGAGGCACATAAGGCGGCAGTCAAGGTCGTCGATGCCGCCATGGAGCTTGGCAAAAACAACGGCGTTACCGGTACCCCGGCCTTCTTCGTCAACGGCGAGTTTGTCAACGGCGCGGTTGCCGTCGAGGAGTTCGACGCCTTGATCAAGAAGGCGCTGGGAACCGGTCCCGAAAAGGCTGCCGCTGCCACCGCAGCGCAGTAACCGGCCTGCTAGGGTTTTGCTGCTTCCTCTGCGACGGGCGACATTTCGTGCGGGTTGAGACGTGTCAGCGCTTCGGTGCAGGTTTGGCGAACTCGATCAACCTTGTCGTTGCGGGCAACGGCCGCCACAGCCTCCACCGCCTTGTTGTCTGCTCGCAGCCCCAACACCTCGCAGGCGAGAGCTCGAACCTCCGGATTTGAGTGCCACAACAAACCCAGAGCACGCTCCGGTTTGTCCCTATCTGATCGCCGAGCTCGGTCGATCTGAATGGGCCACAACAAGCCGACAAACAGTAGGGCGAAGATGACCTGGAAAAAAGCACGTCCGGCAGGGTAGTTGCGAAATTTCACCAGCAACAATCGGTCAGCGGTGTAGGCGACCACAAAAGCGGTGAAGGCACAGACGGGTAACAACGCTGCCCATCTTGGCAGATCACCCATTGTGGCCGCTGCCCACAATCGATCGCCGAGCCAGAAAACCGCGCCAGCGCTGACAACCAACATGACATAGACGGTTACGCGCAATGCCTGTGCCTGGGTGCGGTTCATGGTGGCTCTATACTACGGCGTTGGGTGGGGAGCGAGTGCTCAGAGCGGCGAAATCACGTTGGTGGCCGGTGCGCAGGGCGGCGAAATCACGTTGGTGGCTGGAACGCGCATGGCTATTGGGTCAACAGCGAGTTGATCTGGTTGATCTTGCGGTTGGCCCGGTCGAACCGACCATCGGAAAAGGAGTCACTCACGTCATCGAGCAAACCGAGGACCGTGCTCTTCTTCTTCTCGTCGAGGTTCTTCATGTTCGCCTGGTAGGAATTGTTGATGCGCAGAAATTTGGCCTTCACGAATGAATGATCGATGTTAATGCCTGCAACGACGGCCTGCAACTGTTTGAGGGCTTCCTCTGCGGCTGAGAATTCTTTGGCGTTGAGGGAGCGTTTGGCGTTGGATTGGTGGTCCCGAGCGGCGGGTGGCAAATCGGCCTCGAGAATCCCCTTGGCGTCCATTTCGGCTTTGATTTGCCGTTGCAGACGTTGCACCTGTCCTTTGTTGGACGGCGTGCCACTTGGCACGGGGTTGTTGACGACCACTGTTCGTGTCATTCCCCCACCGGCCTGCAATCCCGCGAGGATGGTGTTGATCTCTTTGAGAGACTTCTCTGCGTCATCGTGCAGCTTGGCGATGTTCTTTTGCTGCTCAGTGAGTTTTGCCTCCCGACGGGCGATGTCCTTCTCGCGCTGCGCAATCCGTGATTCCCTTTGTTCGATGCTTATGCCACCGGCGTTGCTCCCAGTGAGAGAGGTGATCTTCTCCAAAAGATCGGTCTTCTGTTTCTCCAGTTGCACCCGCTCTGACTCGAAGTCACGGCGCCGGTTGCGCAGTTTCTTCTCTTCGTCGGCGAGCCGTTGTTCTTCGGACTCGAGCTTGTCGCGTTGTTTCTTGTCCTTCTTCGATAGTGAGTCGATCTGCTTGGTTATGCTTTCTCTCGCAATTGCCAACCGCTGTTGTTCCTCCTCGATGGTGGCAGCGCGAACCTCGAGGTTCTGCTCCTGTTCGAGGATGCGGCTCTTGTCAGCCTCGACAACGATGGTCAAATCCTCGACCCCTTCGCTCTGCGGGTCATCAACGGCGTTCTCGTTGGAAGTGGGGCACGCGGTGAGAATCGTCATGCCTGCTGTGGCGATCAACCATCGGCGAAACAGAAAGCGGCTGCTCTTTTTCATGAACACTATCCCTTGGCCAGTTGGTGACGTTTCCGCCCCGCTGATCGTAGTCGGCGAAACGCCGCCTCGCAAGGTTACTGCGCGTTGTTGCAGACCCAGGAGATGGGCCAATTGGCCAGACTCACTCTCCACTCACTCTCAACACTGTCAGACAAACGTGGTAGGTCGATGACGATCATGTTGCAGATGAACCTCTTTGCAGGCCCAGAGCTGCCGAATGACAAGGGCCCGGACGTCCAGTTGGACGAAAAGCACCGTCCGGATCTGTCATTGATTGCGTTGGCAGTTGCGCCGCCAAACGCCAGAGATGCGGCTGGTTTGGGCGAGTGGTTGGCTGAGCAGCTCGGCAAACCGGTGCACCTGACCTTGACCGCGAATCGGTCAACCATGCTTTCCTACCGAGAGCAAGGAGATGGACTGCATCTGCGGCTGCATGAGTTCTTCGCGGCAGCCACTCCCAAGGTTCTCTGGGCTTTGGCTGCGCTTCTCGCGTCTGAAGACCTAGAGGCCGTTGGAGTCGTCGATCGATTTATCAACGATCAATGTGCGCGACTCATCGTGGAGCCTCGTCCCGTTCAGCCCCAGGGAAGATTCCACGATCTCGGGGAGATCCTCGACGAGGTCAATACCTGTTTCTTTCACAATGAGTGTGGCGTCCGCATAACCTGGGGCCAGGCCGGCAGTCGACGTTACCGGCGGTCTATCCAACTCGGCAGCTACGTGAGCCAGGAGAAGCTCATTCGCATCCACCCCTGTCTCGACCAGGCGTGGGTCCCCCGTCAGTACGTGGCCTGGATCGTTTTCCATGAGACGTTGCACGAGGTGATGGGGACCAGGGCGTCCGCAACAGGCAATCGTCGCTCATTGCATCCACCGGAGTTTTCCGCACTGGAGGAGACCTTCCCCAACTACCGCGAGTGCAAACAGTGGGAAAACGATAATCTCTATCGGTTGCTCCGTTTCAACCCTCGGGCAAAACCTCTCACCCCTCCGCACCCAAGACAGTCAGAGTGACCGCGTTGATCGTGTAGAACCAAAGGCGGTTGGATCGTGCGCGAAAAAAGGTCTACGGGATCCAACAAAGTTGTCTTGACCCAGGCAAACCCATTGGATAAAAGCGCTCCCGCTTTGGTTGGGGGCGTAGCTCAGCTGGCAGAGCAGCGGACTCTTAATCCGCGGGTCATGGGTTCGATCCCCTTCGCCCTCACCAACCTCCTTTTCAATTTCATTAGATTGCGGCAAGGCCAACGGTCCCAAGGATCTGGCCGGTGGCCGGATTGGACTCAAGCGGACGCTTCTGAACGGCCTCGATGTCGCGTTGGCTGGATTGTACCCAGCAGGAGCCCGCCGCCCACAATGCAGGACAACGATGTGGGGTTCGTTCCAACCTTGCACACTTGCCATTCGCCTTTGTGAAAATTGCCGCATTGACCAGTCAACTTGACTAGATTAGACTGACTCATATGACCAAGGTCAATATTCAAGAAGCCAAGACTCATCTTTCAAGACTGTTGTCTCGTGTCGAAGCGGGGGAGGACATTGTGATCGCCCGGGCGGGTAAGCCCGTGGCCAAACTGGTGCGAATTTGTGAGCACGCGTCCAGAGTTCCGGGTACCGCGAGCGGAGAATTTGAAGTGCCCGACGATTTCACTGCCCCACTTCCCGATGACGTACTGAACGCCTTCAAATGAGTCTTCTTCTGGATACCCACGTCTTCTTGTGGTGGATCACCGATTCCGCCAAGCTGTCCGAGACAGTTCGACACGCCCTTGCAGACGGGTCCACCAGAGTATTTTGGAGCGCCGCAAGCACATGGGAGGTGGCAATCAAGTATGCAATCGGTAGGTTGCCGTTGCCATCGCCTCCGGGGCAATACCTACCACAACACCTCGAGCTCAATGGTTTGCGCTCCCTACCCGTTCTCGACAAGCACGCATACCGCGCGGCCGCCTTGCCCAAGCATCATGCCGATCCGTTTGATCGGATGCTGGTAGCACAGGCTCAGGAAGAAGATCTCTGTTTGGTCTCTTCTGACTCGAACATCGCGAGATACGCCGTTTCCGTCCTTTGGTAGAACCACCGGGATTGGTTTGTCGGCACCTTTCGCGGCAAGCATCATGAGGCAAACCAGGCATGCTTTCATTTTGTCGAGTTTCACCGAGTGTACGACCCAGGTCAACACGCGCAGCACCCCGGTCCGTGAGGGATCTCGTTTTCGAGCGTCCCACTGATGCTGTGATTGCAGCCTCCATACACTCGGGCTCCGCGTCTTCCCAACCGTCATGACATATCGCCTTTTTCGACTATGGTCGTTCAAACTTCCTAATGGTGGAACTTCCGGGCCTAGTTTGGGTTAGTTCGTCGTTCACCTCATCATCGTACAGGAGTGACCGCGAAAACGGGTCTGGAATGCGTTGGGGTGGCCAGAGCGGTGTGACGCGCTCTCAAGGTCGAGTTCACGTTTCGCGGTGTGACATGGGTAGCTGCATTTCTGCGGATGTGCTAGGCACGCTACCCATGGCTGACAACTGCAGCAAAAAGAAGATGCTCACGTTGACGCTGCTTGGCCTCACCGGTTGTGTGATGGACCTGGCACCGCCCGAAGGAGCTCAGATCGCCTGCAGCAAACCATCTGACTGTCCGGGTTCTTGGATTTGCAACAGCCAAACGGGTTTGTGCGCGCGACCGAGTGGTGATCTCACACCACCGGAAATCACCGACGTCGAGCTCACGCGCACGGTTGTGCGGGACGGAGGTGACGCAAGACTCATTGTCGCAGTCTCGGAAGAGGTCACTGACAGATCGCAAGCCACGATCCTCTGGTCTGGTGCAGCCACCGATCCCGAACAGCTCGTGCTGGTTGGCCACACGGTTGGAAAAGTTGAATTTGATTTCACGGCCGATGCGGCTCGTCATCCAGAAGGAACGGCCACAATCTACGTCGAGGTCTGGGACCGGGCAGGAAATCCGAGTGGCAAGACATTGGCAGGAACGCTCGTCACTGATTTTACTGCCCCCTCGGTGTTTTCGAGCTCAGTGAGTATCTCCTACATCGACACGCAGGCTCCGATCTATCCTGTGACTGGAGCTCGTGCGGGCACGACCCTAAGAGTCTCGTTCGTCGCCACCGAACAGTTGGCAACGGATCCCGTGGTTTCCACATCAGGATTTCCAGCGTTCTCGGTCGACGAGCAGCAGGGAACGACCTACATGATGAGTGCAGAAGGCGTGGGATCCCTGTCCGACGGTGACCACCCGATGTCGGTCATTCTCGAGGATCTTGCCGGCAACAATCCGGAGGTAACCCTCGGAACTCTTCGCGTGCGCGCCACGACGCCATCGACCCCGGACGTGACGACTCCGGGTTCTATTGTTTACGTACGCGCCCCATGGGGTACCTCGTCCGATACGGACGCGGTCTTTGGGCTCTTGGGTGCCGCCAACGCCGTTGTCGGCGACGCCACTGTGATTGCGCGGACGTCTGAGAATCCGGCGAGCCTCGAGCTCGGACGCGACCTCGCGGACTCGTCCGGCGGTTTCGACCTCAAGCTCATCGCCAGCAACGTTGATTTCGTCTACGTTACCGCCGTCGATGCGGCAGGGAACGCATCGGCCCCTGCGGCGGTACGAGACGTGCGATGGACCGGAACTCTTCGCCACAAGATTGCCGGAAGCACCACCGAGAATCCCCATGACCTCTTTCCCTCACGGCCGGCTCGCACACCGTCCAAATTCGGCGACCTCGCTCCGCTTGCTGATGCAGAGTACGAAGATTTGTTTGAAGTTGATGGCGCGATCGTTGGTGCCCAGGCGAACTTCCAATGGAGGCAACGTCGACCTCCCGCCGCCGCATTAGGCAGGATCTTCACAGCCGCCGCCTACGATGACGCGCGGGGAGTTGCTGTGCTTTTTGGTGGCTGGAACTTCGATGGCATTCATGGGGATACCTGGCAGTGGGATGGTTCAGCCTGGGAACAAGCGACGCCAACATTCTCACCGCCGCCGCGGGCTTTTCACGCCATGACATATGACGCGGGACGTTCGCGGGTTCTGTTGTACGGTGGAACCTCTGTCGCCAACAACCTCGAGGGACTTTGGGGTTTTGACGGGGTAACCTGGCGCCATCTGGATGCCGCCGCCGAGACGACCCCTGGACCGCGGATCTTTCACCATCTTGCCTACGATGCGGTGCACGATGAAGTGATTCTGTACGGTGGATGCGATACGCTCACCTGTGACCCGCGTCTGAACGACACGTGGATTTGGAATGGTCGGCAATGGCGCGACGCTCAAGCGGGAGTACCGTCTGGAGCCCGAACACGGGCAACGATGGGATGGGATCCCAAGGTCAATCGCATCCGGCTTTATGGCGGTTGCCTTGCAGGCGACATCGACGATTGCACCGAGCCGGTCTCCGACGTCTATCTGTGGGATGGTTCAGTCTGGTACGTTGACACATCCATCACAACCTCTCCCGCTGTTCGGTTGTCGGCAAATTGGATCTTCGATGCCGAAGACGATCGCTTGTTGATGCTCAGTGGTGTTTGCTTGGTCGACAACGGCTCGGGGGGACTGCGCGAAGAGCCATGCACAGACACGTGGTCGTGGGACGCGAGTCTGCCCGGATGGGTTGAGGTTTTGTCGAGTCAAGGCATGGACCCGCCTGCGGAGCTCACGGTGGCGTTTTATGACCGAAGTTTGGGTTTGCCGGTTGAGGCGCTGGGGACGGATGCCAGTCAGGACCTAATGTACACCAACACCTGGACCCTCGAGGGTGACGCCTATGCGCTCCAACTCGGCGGCGATACGTTTGCGCGCGTGGGGCGGCGCGGCCAACGAGCCATCTTTGATGGCAGTGTGGTGTTGGTTCAGGGTGGACGCACGAAGACCGACACTGACACCTGCGATCTCGACGATTCGATTCATTGTGGCAGAATTCTCACCTGGGATGGTGCCCAATGGCACCAGATACCCTACGAGACGGATCAAGGTGCAACCCTGCCGCCTCACCGCAGCCATCACGCCATGGTTTACGACGCGACCCTTGGCCGCACGGTTATCTTTGGTGGCGAACGCTTTGCGAGCGCGACCTCGCCAGATCCAGCAACCTTGCACAACGACCTGTTCGCTTGGAACGGGTCGACTTGGTCAGACCTGTGCAGAACAGTGCAGTGCATCGCGAGTCGTCCGTCGCCCCGTGAGGGCAGCGCGATGGCTCTCGACCCAACCGATGGTTCCCTGTTGGTGTTTGGCGGGGGAACTGCTGCCCTCAGCGAAATTGCCGAGACTTGGCGCTTCAACGGCACACAATGGAACCTCGTGTGTGACGGTCAACAAGGTTGCTCCTCGCCGACGGCGCGCAACCATGCGGGATTGGCTTATGATGAGGCCCGGGGCGTTTTCGTTCTCCAAGGCGGATCGGGCTCCGGTTCCGGTGCGTGTCCGGCCGACGGCGGCTGCAATGATACGTGGGAATGGACAGGTTCTGACTGGGCCTTGGTGTGTGATCCCACCGACGGTTGTGTGGCACCCGGAGTCGGGGAGCACGTCGACCTTGTTTATGATTCAGTGCGCAAACGCATTGTCGCGTTCATCGGCGACCAAGTGTGGACCTGGGATGGGCAGCTTTGGCGGAACATCTCGCCCTTGTCGGGTCTACCCCAGATTCGAACAGACGCAGGTCTCGCCTACGACTGGGTTCGCAACAAGCTCGTTCTGTTCGGCGGTGATGTCTACGATTCTGCATGGGCCGATCTTTGGGAGATGGACCTGTCACCTGACTCGAAAGCCAGTCTCAGCGGCTTCTTCCAATTGCCCACCGCCTATCCTGTTGGTGATGCAAAGGACGTTGACCTCAAAACGTGGTTTGGCGCAACCGGATACGACCTCGATAAGGAGCTAGGAAGCGACAACGACCTTGTTGGTGAGCCCGTGCCCGGCGGTTTGGTCGAGATCTGGAGCACAGCCGCAACAACATGGGTGCCAGGATCCACGAGCGAAGCAGGTGCAAGCTCAACCCCACAAGCGACCTCGACCGTGAGCTCGGCCGAGTCTGGCAGCGATTGGATCGTTGGTTCCGATCACACCATTCATTACCGTTTGGTGCCCATCGCCGGAGCTGGCAATGGCCCCGAGCCCGCGGCGGTCGTGGCGGATTTTGTGGAGCTGACCGTCGATTTTCGTCTTTCGGGGCCCTAGTACTGGGATCCCCAAGTCCATAGTGAAAAAGGGGCGCTCTATTCTTGGGCTCGTCAGGCACGGGCCAATGGGCGTTAGGAGTCGCTGAACGCTTGAATATGGGGCGTCAGTACCTCCAAGGTTAACCGAGCGGCCTCGTCGGGGCCGTGTGCCGCAAACGGCATGGGTTCCC
>MGST01000303.1 GCA_001798605.1 Deltaproteobacteria bacterium RIFOXYA12_FULL_58_15
CAACAACATCGCCGAGGGACTCGAGCCGTGTGACGGGACCGACCTCAACAACGAAACCTGCAACACCGTGGGTTATGCCGGTGGCATTCTCGCCTGTCAGAACTGTGAGCTAGATACCTCCGGGTGTACTGGGGATGCCCCCGTCTGTGGTGACGGCAACGCCGAGGGTCTCGAGGAGTGTGACGAATACGATTTGTCGGAGTGTACCGGTTCCCCCATACGGTGTGGCAACGGCCGCGCCCAAGGGGTCGAGCAATGTGACGGCGCCGACCTGCGCAGCCGCAGTTGTGAAGATCTGGGTTATGCCGATGGCGTTCTTGCCTGCAACGAAAACTGCAGCTACGACGTCGACGCCTGTGCCCAATGAGACTTTGGTTCAAATCAGCTAGGGGTTAGAAAGCCGCTAAGCCGCCGCGCGCATCTCCGTTAGCAAACCCTCGCTCACCTTCCAGAGGCGCTCCGCCAGCTCATCGTCTTTTGCCACGGCCGTCGACGGCGCGGGGTTGCAGTCGGCCAGATACTCACCATTGTGTGCTGCCGCGTTGGGATGGACCGCCGCGTAGCACTGGGTCGCCGCTCCCTGCTCAACCGTCTTGAGGAAGAGCGGACCGACCGCGCCGAACACCATGCGAACGACGGCCCCCATGTGCCGGCTGAGATTCGTCGCGATGACGCCGGGGTGGATTGCAATGGCGACGCGCCCGGTGCCCTCGAAGCGCTTGGCGAGTGAGCGAGTGAACAAGATGTTCGCGAGCTTGGACTGGCCGTAGGCCTTCCACGGGGTGTAGCCGCTTTTGTACGCCAGATCGTCAAAGCGGATACCTTCCTTGGGCGCGCCCTTATGCGCGCTGCTACTCACCATGACCACGCGTCCGGTCTCGCTCAATCGGTCGAGCAGGCCGGTGACCAACTGAAAATGGCCGAAGTGATTGGTGAGAAGTTGCAACTCGACGCCATGCTCCCGCACGGGCTCCGGCAGCGCCATGATTCCAGCGTTGGCAATGATCGCGTCGAGCTCGCCGTGCTCGCGCACCGCCTCGACGCACCTGCGCACCGACTCCGGGTCGGAGAGCTCGCACTTGAGGTGCACCGCGCCCTCGATACCTGCGAGCGCCGCCTTGGCCTTGTCCGTGGTGCGCGCCGCGCCCAGAATCGTGGCTCCTCGCATGCTGAGCACGCGGGCGGTCTCGAGACCGAGGCCGGAGTTGCAGCCCGTGATCAAGATGCGCTTGCCCTCGAGACCCAGGCCCTCAGTCACTTCCTCGGCCGTGGAGTTGTGCCCGAAGCCATTGTCACCCTTGCTCTTCAACAATCCATACAAAGACATTTTCAATCTCCTGTGGCATCAAGACATCAAGATAAGGACCAAGGAGCGTTGGGGGTAGGGGTAGGGCTAGCTTTGGGCTTTGAAACCAGCGCTTTCGGTCTTTGATTTCAAGGTTCCGTGACAGAAGATGTGCGGCCGGGCCAGCGATAAAGAGCCACCTCACCTCGAACACCGGGCCCCCGACGGACGTCGGTGGGTTTGCGACCGCGAAACCAGAAGGTAAGAGCCGCCACTCGGGTTCCGGGTCGCAGCTTCTTATCGAGGGTGTTTGCGAGTGCCACCATCGGCGCCATCATCAGATAACAGGTGACTGCGTCGGCCTGCTCCAGCTCCGATGTATGGAAGTCTTGGCGCAAGACGGTCAAGTTGGGCAATCTGCAAGCCCGCAATCTGGCGACGAACCATGGAAGAATCGACAGCTCGATGCCGGTCACGCGCGCCGTTGGGAACGCCCGCGCGAGCGCAACAGCGAGACCACCAAAACCGCAGCCGAGCTCGAAAATTTGTGGGTTCTGGGGAAGGTGAGTGCTCCGCAAGATGTCGACCACATCGGCTATTTCTGACGACTTTGAAGGAACTGGCGGGGCCCCGGTGATCACCATGAACAGCAATATCGACCCACTCGCCAGGACGACAATGGTGACCGCTACCATGCCCAAGATCGTCACCATCAGAGATGAAACCGAGTCGACGACCCGAGAATGGAGAGGGAAACAAATTGGCCTGGAACTTTTGCCAGCAAAACGCTCACTCGTCACTTGTGTGGTTGTTCATTATCTTCATGATGTTCATTGGATCACCAGCAGACTTGGGGGTTCAAAATGCTTGAAGTCTTGGACAGGATCGACTGGGCGTCGTTGACCCACGCATATGGCAGCGCAGAGGATGTTTGTCCAGAGAAACGAATGTTTTGCACTTAGATCCTCTCATCACCGGCATCCAGAATGCGCTCGGATTGTCGCGAGAGATGAAGGATCTGGAGAGATTCATGCGACGGGTTTGACCAACTTCTGCACGTTGAACAGAAGCCCGTTTGACAATAGAAAGCAAACCGAACGGGAGGCTCAGCTATGTACAAGCACCCATTGATTTCTTGCGTGGTGATGATTGGAGCTTTGGCTCTTCTACCAAGCTCGGCTCTCGCCGAGGAGCAAGAGGATACCTCAGTGTCTTCAGCGACGGCTCCGAATTGGTCGCTTGGCGCTGGTGTGGGTCTTTTCAGCTACGGAACGAGCGAATACCCAATCGGTGGTTTGTCGAGCTTGGGGATAAGTTCATCTGCCCCTTCATACTCTTTGTCAGCCGAAAGGCGTCTGGGAGATTCGTTGTGGCTTCTGTTCAAGGGATCCTTCCACTACTTCCAAAACGACATCCCGGTGTCTTCGCTGTCTGGTACCGACACCATCGAGCGCAGCACGTTGTCAGCAGGCGCGGCGGCAGGAATCCGTTATCTGTTGGCATCTGGAATCGTGGATGTGTCGGCCTACGGGATGGTTGGGGGAGTCTACTCAGAAGTAGGTGGCGAGACACAAACCACGAATGGCACAGGCATTTCGTCTTATCTTTCTCCAGCGCCGGGATCGACAGCTTTCTCAGTGGGAGCGACGGCAGGGCTCGCTCTTGAGCGGAATCTCATCGACAATCTATCTCTTCGACTTGCCACCGATCTGCTGGATGGCTACTGGAGCAAGGCAAAGACCAAGACCATCGATAGTGATGGCAACAAGAACAGGACCCTCTCAGAGGGATTCGATGTGGGCGTTCAACTTCGCCCAACTTTGGAGATTCGCTTTTACTTCTGACGCGATCAAAAATCCTGTCTGAGTGATCACCGTCTAGCTTTCACCTTGCCCAAAAGAAGAAGTTTGATGAAGGGCAGATCCGCGAGCTCCTCATCGATCTCCCCACGCAACTCCTGACACACGCTGTCGATGAGGGGCATGAGATTCCCCTGCTCCATGCTCCAATCAAACGTCAGGGTTTCGCCATCGAGCTCGGTCACCACGTGCGACGGGATTGATTTGGCTAAGCCCGCCTTGTTCCAGTCGGTATTCCAATCGGTATTCCAATCGGTATCAAACTCGTGCTTTTGAGGTGCCGACACCCAAGGTACCTCGGCGTGCATGGATAGGTCCCCCATCATGGAGACGTGCAGCGTGCCGGTTTGACTGCCGTTGTCCTCATGCGGCCAGCGGTTGTTGTGGACTGGGAAGACGGGCTTGCCGTTGATGATGCTGTAGGGGGTGTCTTGGATCAACAGCTCACCCATGGGGGCGATGAGATCTTGGTTGATGGGCGGCGGATCACCCTCGAGGACCGCGATGACCTTCTCGAGATTCGTGCGTGAGCCGTTGATGAACGCCTCTCCATTGTACAGTGCCCAAACATTGAATGAGTCGCCTTCGAAGATGTGGGTGCGGACGCCGAAGTTGGGCGGCAACCAATTGATGGAGTCAAAGTGGCCGGTGTGAAATCCGGGTGTTGTCGCAAACCACGTCGTCACACTGGCCAATGTAACCTTCTGTGGGCTGAGCGGTATGCAAGTGTGAGGACTCAGGGTCACGGGGGTGATGTGGGCATGGGGCTCACATGATTCCTGGACGCGCAATTGGAGGTGGTCATGTCGTCGATATTCCGCTTTGTGTCAGCGATTCCGACCGGCATCGGTCTTGTTGCGGTCGGCCTGTTCGCCCAGAGCTGCGGTGAAGCCAGTGTTGAGCTCGTTGATGAGGAGACCGCCTACTACAGCATGCTGACTGGCGAGCAATGTGATCCGCAGGAAGCCACATTTCAAGAACGGGAAGACTCCCTCAACGATGGGCACAGCGGGGACGGAGCCGGTGGGGGCGATGGGTGTCAAGGTGACTGCACCGCGAATGCCGAGGGGGAAGCGGCCCGGGAGCAGTTGCGCGAGCAGCAGCGCCTCCAATGCGGACCTCACTATTTCCATCGAGACGACTTCCCCCAACCTGGTTGCGATGGCGAAGGGTGTTGCCAGATCCGCATCGAGGACGTCGAGCAAGTGCAGAACCGGGAGAGAATTCAATGCCAATGCCGAGCTCGGTTTCAGGGCGAGATCGACAGTTCATCGTTGCCAGACTGCTGCGCCGATCGTCCCGAGCGCCAATGCGAACCTGACGATGGGGTTAGCGAAGACGAACCTGCCCAAGACGAACCTGCCCAAGACGAACCTGCCCAAGACGAACCTGCCCAAGACGAAGAATCTGTGTAATCGTCTGACTCCGGCGGCTTGTTGAACACGTCTGGAAGTTGACCTGCCATGCTCTGTGCAGAAAACGGGCTCGGCGCCAAGCGACGCCGGTCCTATTGTACTAGGACGCGATCCATTCGAGTTCATCGATCATCATACGGCCTCCGATTCATCAAAGACAGATTATGCTCTCCGACTCTTTCAACCAACACTTGCAGTACTTGTCCTGGTTATACTCGTAGGGATACCATTCGAGATTGGCGCAGCTGCAGGGGGAATCATGTCGTTGGCATTGAGGGCAATGGTCGTCGTTTCACTGATTGGAGTTGGGTGTACCCAACAACAGAACCCCAATACGGAATACGGCCCAACAGCCATCGTTGGTGATTCTAGTGGCGATACCAACACCAGCGGTGACGCCAACACGAGCGGCGACCTCGACCATACGATGTGCATTGCAGGCATTGACGGACTGGCAGCAGCAATATGTACGCGGTTGGTGACCGACGGTTATGCAACCCGATGCGGATTGGACGAAACGCCATGTGAGGAAGAGGAAGAGGGTTGCCTATGGTTGGGCTTTCCCTCAACACAACCATCCGCGCAATGCATAACCGCTGGGCACATCGATCCGCCGATAGACCTTGCAGCGCTATTCGCCGCGCTACCGTTCTTGCCACCTGAGGCGCAGGAGGCCATCACCGAAACCGGCACGTTTGAGTGGGGAGACCCGACCGTAGAAGGTACGCCGCATCTGGAGATCACTGTCGCGGATGGAGACTTTGATATCGACAGCGGACAGTCCGGAGAACCCGTGCCTTCTGCCGAGTACGACCGTGAGGATTCCGTGTATATCGAAGCGGCAAAGCCTTTACTCCCATACATGGGGATCCACCCAATGCAGACGAGGACGTTGGTTAATAAGACGGGCGTCTCCCAGGGTGGAGGGGGCACAAGTATAGCCTCTGCCTCCGTCAGAGTTTACAGGGTCATCAACGGCATCGGGACACACGATGATCAAATGGTCATCAAATTCCGGGCCGACAATGGCGAGCTCAGCGAAATCTGGGGGGACTGGACACCCATCAACTACGGCGAGAGCCAGCTCGCGACCGACTTGTCTGTCCGTGAGATCATTGATGCCCTGATGCAGCGTTTGCTCGAAAAAGAGCTAACGAGCGTAAGTGGGATTAGCCTGAGTTACGCTGTCAAACAGAATGCGAACGATGAGTACTATTTCGATCTGAATTTGTCGTTCCTTTCTGGAAGGTCGATCTTCGAAGTGGACATCTAGGGACGAAAAGCGGTGACGGCGATTCGGATGTGCTCTCGGCATCGAGCGA
>MGST01000304.1:0-5104 GCA_001798605.1 Deltaproteobacteria bacterium RIFOXYA12_FULL_58_15
AGGCGCATGTGCAGTCGGTATCGCAGGCGCAGCCGTCTTCACAGGCGTTGGAGGTATCGCAGGCGCATGTATTCGGATCGATAACCGCGAACGTGCAGAGGTGTGTCGTGGTAGCCGACACCTCGACGGCACCGGTCACCGCTGTGGTGATGGGGATCGAGATGCCTGCAGTTGACCACTCGCCAGCTTCGACAACGGCGATCTGCACCGCGGAGTGCGCACTCGAGGTGTCGTCTGGAAGTCGGAAAATCAAGGATGCTGGGCCGTTAAGGGCAGCCGTGTCCGGCGTCACTGTCACTTCGTACGCCTGACTCACCAACAACTCAGTTCTTGGCACGGCGCTCACACCGCGCAGGGTGACGGTGGCATCCTCGGAGAAGGCGTTTTCGGGTAAGTCGACGCAGAAGATCTGCTGCGCAAGGCACACCAAGGCTCCGTTGCCCATCGGAATCTGCATGGACACGGGCACGACACTTGCTGGCGGGTAGTAAGGTTGCTGTTGTTGTTTCTCCTCGGCACACCCGACCACCAACATGAGCGCCAACGCCGCTATGGTTTCATTGCATGTTTTTGTCACTCAGGGTTTCCTCCGCGCCTAATGAGTCGCTCCGACGTTGCACCCGACCCGTTAATTCTGGCCGGGAGCATATGGCAAACTCATCCCTAACGACATAGGTCAAGTGTCCCAGATTCGTCCACATGCGAAATCCGCACTCTCAAGGTACCGGGGCGATGACATCGATCGGTGGAGGATGAACCCCCTGGTCGAGATGTGCTGGGGCGATACCCTGCCGACCTGGCTATCAATTAGTTTTATCAATGGCTTCAAATTGTTGTGTATTGACACGACATAGGGGCAGGGCTAAATGGCCTGCCGAAGCCAGAGTGGAAAAGAGGACCGGACTTGCGCAGCAGAGGTAATTTGTCCCGTTTTTTCAGGCATGTTCGAAAACCGACGGCGCAACCAGCTGTGGTGGTCGTTGCCAGTCGGCCTTCTCCTTCGACCTCTTGGCGTCACTCTGTTCATGGTTTCGACGCACCGCGGCCAACATTCTGCAGGGCGTTCCTCGGCAGTAGCAAAGAACCAAACGCCGATTCTCGAAAATGGCGAGCCATGCCTTTGCGACGACAACCGCTGGCTCGCCGATCGCGATTTGGGCTTTTTAGGTAACAAGAGAGACTTCATTTCAAATCTATAGGCACGAAAGGAGCTGCCATGACCGAAAGACAAACCCCGTTGCTCGACGAGCTCGAAAAAGGCCCGTGGCCGAGCTTTGTCAAGGAGATCAAGAAAAGCCGCAAGAATCCAATGGCGGAGGATCTTCTGGGCATTCTCGAGCGTTCGTACAGAGAGAAGATTGGCCACTGGAAGCACGGCGGCATCGTCGGCGTGATGGGTTACGGCGGTGGCGTCATCGGCCGCTACACCGACATTCCCGAAGATTTTCCGAATGTTGCACATTTCCACACCATCCGTGTCAATCAACCGGCGGGTTGGTTCTACACTTCGGACGTCCTGCGCAAGATCTGCGACATTTGGGAAAGACGCGGCTCGAACATTACCAACATGCACGGCTCCACCGGTGACATGGTTCTTCTTGGAACCACCACCGACCAGCTCGAGCCGATCTTCAGTGAATTGACGGAGCTCGGCTTCGACCTCGGCGGCTCCGGCTCCGATTTGCGGACCCCCAGCTGCTGTAATGGCCAAGCCCGCTGCGAGTGGGCGTGCTACGACACCATGGGTGCATGCTACGCCATTACTCAGGAATATCAGGACGAGTTGCATCGCCCGGCATTCCCGTACAAGTACAAGAACAAGTTCGCTGGCTGCCCGAACGACTGTGTCGCCTCCGTGGCCCGCTCGGACTTGTCGATCATCGGCACCTGGAAAGATAGCATCCAAATCGACCAGGCCGCGATCAAAGCGCATCACAGTGACATCAACATGGTGGACGATGTGACCAGTCGCTGCCCGACCGGCTGCATGAAGTGGGACGGCGCGAAGCTCTCCATCGACAACGCCAACTGCGTCAAGTGTATGCATTGCATCAACGTGCTCAACCGCGCCCTCGCCCCTGGCAAAGAGCGCGGCGCAACCTTCCTGCTCGGTGCCAAGGCGCCGATCGTGGGCGGTGCCTTGTTGGCTTCGGTCATGGTTCCCTTCGTTCCTGCCGATGAAGTTGTCGACACGATCAAGGAGCTCAACGAGGCCATTTGGGACGATTGGGGAGAGAACGGCAAGAACCGTGAGCGCGTTGGTGAATACATCCAACGCATCGGCATGGGTAACTTCCTCGAGCGCATCGGCCTCGCGCCCGTGCCTCAGATGGTTATTCACCCACGTACCAATCCGTACATCTTCTTCGAAGCAAGTGAGGAAGAGTAGGCGGGCGTGGAACCCTAACGAAGTCTAAAAACAGGAGTTTACATACAATGTGTGCTGACAGAAAAACCGACATCGGTCCTCCACATCATGACAAGTTCTTGCCCCCCATCATCAAGAACAATTATGGCAAGTGGAAGTATCACGAGACACCCCAACGCGGCGTGCTGTTGCACGTCGGTGAAAAGGGCGACAAACTCTGGTCAGTGCGCGCGGCCACCGCTCGCATCGCCAGCATCGAGACCATCCGTCTCTTCGCCGACATCGCTGACAAGTTCTCCGATGGTTACCTGCGCTGGACCAGCCGTAACAACGTCGAGTTCTTGATCACCGACGAAAGCAAAGTGAAGCCCTGCATTCAGAAGCTCGAGGCAGAAGGCTACCCCGTTGGCGGAACCGGCAACGGTCTTACCAACATCGTCCATACCCAGGGTTGGGTGCACTGCCACTCGGCTGCCACGGATGCCTCGGGTGTCGTCAAGGCGTTGATGGACGACTTGTTCCCCTATTACCACGACAAAGAGCTGCCGGGTAAGGTCCGCATCGCGTTCGCGTGCTGCTTGAATATGTGTGGAGCGGTTCACTGCTCTGACATCGCCCTGTTGGGCGTGCACCGTCGCTTGCCGGCGATTAAGCACGACATCATTGCGAAGCAATGCGAGATTCCCTCGACAGTCGCCGCTTGCCCGACCGGTGCCATTCGTCCGAAGACCGTGGATGGTCATCAGTCGGTCGAAGTCATCGAAGAGCAGTGTATGTACTGCGCGAACTGCTTTACCGTTTGCCCGGCCATGACGCTCAACGATCCCGAGATGGACGGCCTGTCGATTTGGGTCGGTGGCAAGGTGTCGAATGCCCGCAGCGAGCCCATGTTCTCGAAACTGGCGATTCCTTACATCCCCAACGAGCCACCCCGATGGCCGACCGCAGTCAAGGCAGTCAGAAACATCGTCGAGACCTACGCCAAGGGTGCCCGCAAGTTCGAGCGCGTTGGTGAGTGGATTGAGCGTATTGGTTGGCCAGCGTTCTTCGATCAAACTGGCATCGAGTTCACGAAGTACCACATTGACGATTTCACCCACGCGGGTGAAACCTTCAAACGGTCGGCTCAGCTCCGACATTAGGAGGCCGTCATGGCCAAGAGTGCAGAAGAAGTTGCCAGTGCCATGTTGGCATTGCTCAAGGATTACCATGGCAAGAAGAATCTCAAGGCCATGGACTTGACCAAAGCCATGATTGAGAAGTTCGGCGAGGACAATTGCGACAAGAAGCTTTGCAAGCTTGCAATTCGTCAGCTCGTCGAAGCAAGTGCCGGCGAAACAATCAGCCGTTGCGCGTACTCCTATGTTGGCGGCAGCTACGTTGTCCTCAACCCAGAGTACAAGTTCTAAATTTGAGCCTGAAGCGGTCGGTGTCCGGGCAGCCGGGCACCGGCCGTCTGGCCAAGACACATGAGTCTGGTCAGAAAGGAATGAGTAGGCGATGGGTCTTCTGAAGCAACCGAAGAAGAGCAAGCCCCTGCGCGCCGGTGGCGGCGGTGGTGGCGTATCCGCAGCGCGTCCAGCACAACAGGTGAAGACGCCCCCCTGCACTCACAAGTGTCCCAGTGACAACGATATTCGCGGCTGGCTCACGGTCATCGCGCAGCGGGAGAAGAGCGGTCTTACGCTCGAGCAGGCCTACGACAAGGCCTGGCAGATCGAGATGGTGACCAACCCATTTCCGGCCATTATGGGCCGCGTGTGCCCGCACCCGTGTGAGGGTGGTTGCAATCGCAAAGAAAAGGACGACCCAGTTGCCATCAACTCGGTTGAGCGTTCCATCGGTGATTGGGGCATCGCGCACAAGCTCAAGGCGCCGACGTTAGAGGGAGGACCTTACCCCGAAAAGATCGCCGTTGTTGGTGCAGGCCCCGCTGGGTTGTCAGCGGCCTACCAACTCGGGCGTCGTGGTTACAAAGTCACAGTGTTCGAGAAGTTCGCAAAGTCAGGCGGCATGCTTCGCTACGGTATTCCAGAGTATCGACTGCCCCGCGACATAATCGACGCCGAAGTTGCGCGCCTCGCTGAGCTCGGTGTCGAGTTCAAGTACAACTGCGCCATCGGTGAAGGCATCACCGTTGAGCAACTGCAAAAAGACTACGATGCTATCTTTATGGGCATCGGTGCCCATCAGGGCAAAAAAGTCGGTGTGCCGGGCGAAGACGGCCCCGATGTCTATACCGGGACGGACTTCCTTCGTGGCGCAAACGAAGGCAAACCCCCAGAGGTCGGTCAGAAGGTCGTGGTCGTCGGCGGTGGTGATACCGCGATTGACGCCGCGCGCGTGTGCCTGCGCTGCGCCCTCGACGCCGCACAAGTCAGCAAGCGTGGTGGCGCTGAGGTTACCATCCTCTACCGTCGCACTCGCACCGAGATGCCGGCTATCGAACGGGAGATCGAAGAAGCCCTCGAAGAGGACATCAAGATCGAGTACCTCGCTGCCCCCGCCAAGATCATCCGCGGTGCCGACGGCAGGGTCATCAAGATGGCCGTACAGCGCATGGAGCTCGGTGAGCCCGACAAGAGTGGCCGACGGCGTCCGGTGCCCATCGAGGGCAAGATCGACGAGATCGAGGTCAACACGGTCATCACCGCCGTCAGCCAAAAACCAGAAACCGACATCCTCGGTGCTTTCAACGATGTCGGCTGGCTCAACGGCGATGCATGGGGCAAGACC
>MGST01000304.1:5135-5888 GCA_001798605.1 Deltaproteobacteria bacterium RIFOXYA12_FULL_58_15
ACACCAACCTCGGCATTGCCACGGCCGCCATTGGCCAAGGTGCCAAGGCTGCTCGCGGTATTCACGCGTTTCTCCGCGGCGTAGAGCCCCGTGAAGACGATCGCCCACCGGTGGTCGGTCCCGAGCGGATGAGGTTTGAGCATTACGACACGCTCGAACGGACCAAGCGAAATGTGATGACGGGTAAGCAGCGGCTCGCCAATCCCAAAGAGGAGTCCGATAAGGGCATCACCGCAGAACAAACGCTGGCCGAAGTGCAACGGTGTCTCTCCTGTGGCAACTGCTTCGGTTGCGAGAAGTGCTGGATGTATTGCACGCCTTCTTGCTTCAAGAAGATTCCCGAGACCAAGCCAGGCGCGTACTACAAGGTTGACCTTGGTACCTGTGACGGATGTCGGAAGTGCGCAGAGGAATGCCCCTGCGGCTTCTTGGATATGATCTGAGGTTGTTGGGAGCACATGCTACGCGCTCCAAGATTTGTCCTCGCGGGACTTGCTGGGGACACGGGCAAGAGCCTCGTGTCACTCGGCGTGATCCGAGCGCTGAGAGGGCGCGGCAAGCGTGTGGTTCCATTTAAGAAGGGACCCGATTTCATTGATGCTGCGTGGCTCGGGTGCGCCGCGGGCGTAGCGTGCCACAACCTCGATACCTTTATGATGCCGAGTGTTGCCATCCATAGAACTGTTGCCCGCGCTATGGCAACCGCAGACATTGGTGTCGTGGAGGGCAATCGTGGCCTTTTTGATGGTCTCG
>MGST01000305.1 GCA_001798605.1 Deltaproteobacteria bacterium RIFOXYA12_FULL_58_15
ACCACCTATACCCTCACCTGCACCAATTCAGCAGGCTCGGACACCGCACAGAAGACCGTCACGGTGGTTGCTTCCGCAGTTACTCCAGATATCGCCACCTTCAGCGCGACTCCAGGTTCAGTGGAAACCGGTGTGTCAACGAATGTGTCATGGGCTTGGACGTACGCCAATTCTCCTACGCCCTCACCAAGCTGCAGCATCAATCAGGGCGTGGGCGTCGTGGCAAATGGCGAAACGACCAGTATTGAGATCATGGAGGACACGATCTACACGCTCACCTGCAGCAATAGTGAGGGCTCGGACACCGCGCAGGAAACGATAACGTCGGTTGATTTCGCGGTGGCTCCAGACATCAGCCCCTTCACCTTCAGTGCCACTCCTGATTCGGTCGTATCAGGTGTCGCAACGAACGTCACTTGGACGTGGGCTTACGCCAATTCTCCGGCGCCCGCTCCCACCTGCAGTATCAATCAGGGCGTGGGTACGGTGACAAATGGCGAAACGACGAGTATCGCTATCACTGCAGATACCACCTTTAGGCTCACCTGCAGCAATTCCGCGGGCTCGGATACGGCGCAGAAAACAATCCGGGTTCTTGAGTCGCCAGAGATTGCCTTTTTTGCTTTCTCTCCCGGCACCATAGGCCAAAATCAGGCTACGAGTGTCATGTGGCGCTTTGGCTTTGTTCGCACTCCTTATCCTTCACCTACCTGCACAATCGATAATGGCATCGGGACTGTGGTGGATGGATCCATCTCTTCCGTCAATGTCAGTTCAGAGACTGTCTTCGAACTTACTTGCACAAACTCGCAAGGCAGCGGATCAAAGCAGTTGACCATTTCTCCAATCACTTTCGAAGATGTCTATGGCGAATTCATTGCGCTTAGTTCAGGCGATCTTCACACCTGCGGCATCAAGAGCGATAGCACGGTTGCGTGTTGGGGGAACGATGACTTCGGTCAATCCAACCCGCCCACGGGCACTTTTGTGGCCATTGTTGCGGGATTGAATCACACCTGCGGCATCAAGAGCGATAGCACGGTTACGTGTTGGGGGGACGATGACTTCGGTCAATCCACCCCGCCGACGGGCACTTTCGTGGCCATAAGTGCTGGATATGATCACAGCTGCGGAATCAAGAGCGACAATACTGTTACGTGTTGGGGATCGAATTCTTACGGTCAATCCACTCCTCCCTCGGGAGGCTTCGAGGCCATAGCTTCGGGACTCAGCAACACCTGCGGCATCAAGAGCGATAATACCTTGGCGTGCTGGGGATTGGATGACTACGATCAATCCACGCCGCCTCTAGGCACTTTTGTGGCCGTTGCTGCAGGGAATTATCACGGCTGCGGCATCAGGAGTAACAGCATCCTTGCGTGTTGGGGTAATGATGTTTCCGGTCAATCCACCCCGCCGACGGACACTTTTGTGGGCCTAAGGGCAGGGGGATTTCACACCTGCGGCATCAAGAGTGACAACACCGTGGCGTGCTGGGGAGGAGATTCTTGGGGAGAATCCAGTCCGCCCACGGGAGGTTTCGTGGCCATCGGTGCAGGGAGTCATCACACCTGCGGCATTAAGAGCGACAACACCGTCGCGTGTTGGGGATGGGATTCGTGGGGGCAATCCACGCCACCCACAGGAGGTTATGTGGCCCTAGGTGCGGGAGGTCGTCACAGCTGTGGAATCAAGGGTGACAATACCCTTGCGTGTTGGGGTGATGATGATTTCGGTCAATCCAGCCCGCCCGCGGGAAGTTTCGTGTTCATAAGTGTTGGAGATTATCACGGCTGCGGAATCAAGAGTGACAACACCGTGGCGTGCTGGGGAACAGATTCTTGGGGAGAATCCAGTCCGCCCACGGGAGGTTTCGTGGCCATCGGTGCAGGATATCAGCGCAACTGCGCCATCAGGAGTAACAGCACCCTTGCGTGTTGGGGTTATGAATATTACCAATCCACTCCTCCCACGGGAAGTTTCGTGGCTGTAAGTACGGGGCATTTACACAGCTGCGCCATCAGGAGCAACAACACCCTCGCGTGTTGGGGAGACAACATGTGGGGTCAATCCACCCCGCCGACGGGCGATTTCGTGGCCATCAGTGCGGGGCATAGACACACCTGTGGCATCAGGAGCGACAACACAATCGCATGTTGGGGAGATAATGAGTACGGACAATCCATTCCGCCCGCGGGAAGTTTCGTAGCCATAAGTGCAGGGGAGCATCACACGTGTGGAATAAGAAGCGACAAAACCCTTGCGTGTTGGGGTGATGATGGTTTCGCACAATCCACCCCACCGACGGGCACTTTCGTGGACGTAAGTGCTGGACTGGATCACACCTGCGGCATCACAGAGGGCGGCGTTGAAACGTGTTGGGGATATAGTGTTCGTTAAACTCACGTGAGATGCCAGTCCCGCCATGGGTGGGCGGGCTAGCTCCTTCACCGTCTTCTTCACCATCTTTGAGCAAGGCTACGGAACCGAGCACCCAAGATGGCCTGCTCCGCGGCCTCAATGATATTGCCGCTCCCTTCCTTGTTCATCTGTTTCCAGGTAACCGGGTTTTTCCTCAATGTAGCCATTGCGTTCGTGAATCTATTGATGTCAACGGTTTTGAACTGCTTTGCTGCCACGTAGGCCGTCAAGATGGTTTTCAGTTGCCCCTTGAGCAATGGTACTGCGGTGCTCTCGCTCAGCATTTCAAGCGCGGAGACCATGTTTTCTGTGGGAGTATTGAGGAGCTCCGTAAAGCTAAGTTGTTTGCAAGTAACGAGTGCGATGAGTTTGAGTTCCATGGTGTCCTCGGAGCTTTGTGCCTGTGGATATTATCGGTTGTGAAGCTGAACTGTTTCTTGTTTGCGTATTGTGAATTCTGTGACTTGCCACACAAGAGAAGACGACACACCTTGCCTACATCACCTACATGGAGGCAATGATGAACGATCTGAAAGCTATTGCATATTCAACCCTGGCAATGTTGGTCCTCACGCCGGCGATCGCCTTGGCGGAAACCTGGGACGTGGACACGGCCCATGCGTCAGCACAATTCTCAGTCAAACACATGATGGTAAGCAATGTTCGTGGGGAGTTTGGCAACATCAAAGGGACGATAGAGATCAACCCGCGAGACATCAGTCAATCGACGGTCCTGGTGGAAATTGACGCCCGCACCCTTGATACAGGCAATGACAAACGCGATGAGCACCTGAAATCTGCCGACTTCTTTGACGTAACCAAGTACCCAAAGATGACCTTCACGTCCACCCAAGTGAAACGAGCTGGCGACGGCAAGCTCGCGGTAACGGGCGATCTCACCATGCGAGGCATCACCAAACCGGTCACTCTTGACGTTGAAGGGCCCACACCCACCGTCGTCTCACCGTGGGGCACGAAGGTGAGTGGAGTGCACGCCACCGCAGTTATCGACCGCAAGGACTGGGGGCTCACCTGGAACAAGAACCTGGATGCTGGGGGAGTGGTGGTTGCCGACGAAGTCAAAATCACGCTGGACGTTGAGCTGATAAGAAACGACCGCAAGGTGAGCACCCGCTGAAACTGCTTTTCCTCCGTTTCGATACGCGCTGGTGACCAATAAGAAAGGCCCGCGACGCTTCAAATACGCCGCGGGCCTCTAGATGCTTCGGAACAAGACCTTACGGTGTTCGGTCCACTTCTTCGAGGATGCAGCGAACTGCCTCGTCTGTTGAAGTCCAACCGCAGGAGCCATCGACCTGGCGCTCGCAGATGGCAGAGTCGAGGCATCGGTACTCTTCCAGGTAGACACATGCTGAGCTTGTGTCGCGATCGGCACAAATTTCGCCGGAGCAACCGGTGCGGAAGCAGTCGTCGCTTGGGGGTGCCATGCAAATGCTGTAGCACTCCATGGGTGGAAGGAAGCAATTGTTGGGGTCAGAGGAATCGCAGTCTCCCAAGCCTTCACAGATCTCTTCGCATACCAGGCCCTCCGGGCAAGTGGTGTCGTCGCAGCCGATTGTCTCAAAAATGCACCAACCACCTTCACAGTTACCCATGTTCCCGGCGGCATCGTAGCACTCGTCATCAGACTGACAGTACGGCTCGAAGGGAACACAGACGCCTTCACAGCCTGCGCCACAATCTGGATTAGGAACTCCAGATGAGTCTTCCCAACAATCCCAGCAATAGACGAGACACTCGTGCATGGGTGGGCATTCTTCGTTGAAAATACAGCCCTGTTGCGCCGGCTCACACATGTACGGATCGACACAGGGTCCGTAGCAACCGTTGAGCACCGTAATCACTTGGCCCTCAGGGCAAGTCGGAGGCATCATGTCACAGTAAGCATGGCTGGCGTCACAGTCGAACCGGAAGACGCACTCGCCGTCAACGCAAAGTGCCATCTCGCCACATTCGTCGTTGGTTTGACACCACACGGAAGACGGCACACACACTCCGGCTGCAATGGCGGGAACGTCACAACTGCCGTCGGCATCGCAGGTCACGCCCTGCTCATAGTAGAACTCGCACGTCATACCGGGGCCGCACTCATCATCGGAGTAGCAGTACTCAGGTAGAGAAGGCTGGCAGATGCCATAACATGGCGGACAGTCACCATCGGCGTAGCAGGGCATGGCCGGGCAGACCTCAGTGATACAGGAGAAACCATCGGGACAATCCAAGTCTCCGGTACACTCGCGATAGTCGGGAATGCACTCCGCCACCGGCGGACAAGGTGCCGCAAAGCAATACACTTCATAGGCTTCGCAATGCATGCCTCGCGGACACTCGACGTTTGCGCAGGGGTTCTCATAGTAGGGCTGGCAGATGCCCTGACAATTGGGCGGCGGTGCCGGTCGGGCGCAGTTCATTCCATCTTCACAGGTGGACTCGCATATACCGTCCAGGCAGGCGAAACCTTCCGGGCAAGAACCGTCGTCACCACAGGGGCCGACCACAGGGTCTTCGCCGTAGCACCAGGATTGGCAATACATGTGGGGCGGACAATCGAAGTCGGAGAAGCAATCGACATCACGGGGCACGCAGGTGCCGTACCAACCCGGTGACACGGGAGAGTCATCGGGATCGGTTGCCCAGTCGGGATCGGAAGGATTGGCTGGGTCATCGGTTGGAGTGGGTTCATCGTTGCCCGCGTACTCACATTGAAATCCAGGGGGGCAGTCTGCGTTTTCGCGACATCCTGGCTCATAGACGCAGTTGCCGTCGAGACAGAAACCGCCAAAGCCGTTCTCGTCGCGGCAATCGGCGCTCACATAACAGTCGGGGCTATCTTGCTCGGTGCAGGTGGAGAAGATGATGGCCCCGTTGACGTAGGCACAAACGACGCAGTCCGGATCTGGAAGAGTAACCAGCACGCAACCAACGTTGGTGTCAACACAACCGAGGTCGCTGACCGTGCCATCGGCCAGCACACAGCGCTCACAGGTGTTACCGGTACGCTGGTCGATATCGATCTCGACCACAGCACAATCACCATCATAAGGGAGGGTGGTGCACTCACCGTTGGCGTCGCAGTATTCGAGATCGCCATTGTTATTGGTGAGCTTGATGGTGATCGGGTCTTGGACCTGCTGGGTACCCGGCTCGTCTGCCTGGGTACAGGCCAAAATCCCCATCAGACAGATGCCACAGGCTGTGTAGATAACGTCTCTCATACTCTCCTCCAGGAATCATTTCCGCGGGTTATGGTCAGCGTCATCGGCGTAATATGCGAATTTCGTGCCACAGGATGGCATGATAAAAATCAATGTGTTAGGGCATTTGATCGATAGCAGCCCGGCAAACTGCTGTAGACTCTAGACAGCAATGTGCATGTAAAAATGATTGTGGTGTGAACACAG
>MGST01000306.1 GCA_001798605.1 Deltaproteobacteria bacterium RIFOXYA12_FULL_58_15
CCGAAGGTCTATGGTTCAAATCCATACCCCGCTACCAAAAACATTAAGCCCGACCGGCACTTAGCTGGTCGGGCTTTTTGCTTTCTTGGTCTCACAATCTACTTTGTCCATTTCTTGACTAGTCGTCTGGTCAAAGTACTCGAACCACCCGTAGAGCCAGAGAAAACACCCCAACCTTGATCGCATCGACATCGACCCGTCGCAGCATGTAGAACCCAAGATGCCTTGGAAAAAGTTACTGACTTACATCTCAGGATCAATCGACGAGGAGCTGCTACAACGCAATGAGTACCTCGCCGCTGAGAATCGTATCCTTCTCTCACACATCGAGGGACGCCTCAGGCTCACCGATCCGGAGCGAATCACTCTCGCAAAGCTGGGCAAGAAGCTTGGCGGAAAGGCTCTCAACGAGGTCGCAGCCATCGTCAAGCCTGCTACCATCCTTGGTTGGCATCGAAGGCTCGTCGCCAAGAAATTTGATGGTTCCAAGAGTCGGGGGCCTGGCAGACCGACGATCGATCCTGAAATCGAGAAGCTCATCGTGCGCATGGCCGAGGAAAACACCGGTTGGGGTTATGATCGCATTGTAGGCGCGTTGAGCAACCTCGGCCATGACGTCTCAGACCAAACGGTTGGCAATGTGCTCAAACGTCATGGCATCCAGCCGGCACCCGAGTGGAGCAAGAGCACGACGTGGCGCCAGTTCGTTCGACAACACATGAACTTGCTCGTCAGCACCGACTTCTTCACGGCCGAAGTCTGGACATGCTCAGGCCTGGTGACGTTCTACGTCTTGTTCTTCCTCCGCATCAAGACGAGGGAAATCCACATCGCTGGTATGACGCCACATCCGAACGAAGCCTGGATGGCGCAAGTTGCCCGCAATGTATCCATGGCCGACATCGGGTTCATCAAGCCTGGCGATTATCTGATCCACGACCGCGACGGCAAATACTGTCCGGTGTTTCTGCGCACCCTCAAGGATGTCGGTGTCAAACCGCTAGCCCTGCCCCCGCGCAGCCCAAATCTCAATGCCCACGCAGAACGCTGGGTGCTATCTGCAAAATCCGAGTGTTTGGACCATCTCATTCTCTTTGGAGAGAAGACCCTCCGACGGGCAATGTCCGAATTCGAAAGCCATTATCATCAGGAGCGCCCACATCAAGGTGTAGGCAACGTGCTACTCTTCCCGAAGAAGACGGCGACCTCCAGATCAACGATCATACGTCGCGAGCGACTTGGTGGATTGCTCAGTTTCTACCACCGAGAGGCTGCATGAATATTTTGACTGCACGGGAATATTCGTGATCGTAGCGTGCGATTTACACAGCAACATCCACTGACAGGTGTGTGGGATCATGAGCCGTGTTCATCGCTGGACGACAGTTGCGGAGAGCCGGGTCGGATGGAGGGCGGAGGGGATGGAGCAGTGCGCAGCAGCGTCACCGACATCGGGCGCTTGGTGACTCCGCACATCTAAGGCTTGTGAAAGCGCATCGTGACTCTTCCTGTCATGCCATTGTAGTGGAGTTCGAAGCGATTCAAAGCGTTGCGCCCAATCAGCCCATCAATACGGTCCGTCGCAAGTTTGCCACTGGTAATCTGTGTTTCAATCGCGATCGTGTGTTCTGCGCCTTGGACCTTCTTGGACGGGCAACGAAACCAGATCCGACCCATGTAGACTCTGCCAGTGGTGTCAACACCAACCCCGTGGAGAGGTACGCCCTCCGCGATCAGCTTCAGTCCGACGGCTTCCGCGACATCGTGCTTCAGGACACATCCGTCGGCACCAGTGTCCAACAACAGGCGGCAGCGAACTGGTTTTGGCACGGTCTTGCCGGCCGTTCTCAAGGACTCCTCGTGAGAAGCGGCCACACCAACGTCCGTGACAATGATCGGACCGAGTTGCGTCAACCCTGCGGGGCCAAAATCAAACTCCAGTGTCGGGACTTCCACGTCCAACTGGCGCTGGACCTTCTGCAGCGCCTTCTGCTTTCGCCTCGCCTCGGATGATGTCATTGACTACGCGGACAGGAGATGAGCACCAAAGAACGAGACGTTCAGCGGATTGGCCGGGATGATCTGCTTCACAAAGAACGGGGTCAAACCAAACCGTTTCGAACCCTCCGCAAAGGCCTGTTGCAGCGACGGGTAGAAACCCACGACCTCCGTGCCCTTGATTAGGACGAAGTCACCCGTATGGCCTTGCACCCACTCCTCGACATTTGCTGAGAAGAGCGCCTGCTCTTGGGCCAACTCCGCCATGTTCGTTCTCCTGTGGGCTCCCTGCGGTTGATCATACGCATCCGGACATCGATCGTCTAGGGTGGTCCTACCATTGTCGCCGGCACGAGTCCATCGTGGTTTGAAAGGCTGACAGGGCAGCCTTCCTGACCATACCCGGGAACGCCTGCCGCCCTTGCAGCCCGATGCCAACCGCGGCATCGTCGGTGAAGAGATCCACATCCCAGCTGCACCGGCCGCCATCATGGTGGGCGGCGTTGCGCAACTAGTGGTGTCCAACAATTCGGCCGACACGAAACGAAGCGATTACTGCGCTCGGGAACAGAAATGTCCGAGCAAATGATGGGAATTGAGTAGGAGCAGCCAGAAATATCGCCACCAAACTTTGTCCGGAACTTGTCCAGAATGGAGGGGAGGATAGGGGACTGTTGTAGACATGCGGGGACTTTCGGATCATGAAGCGCGTTGTATTGTTTGAAAAACTCAATAACGACGCTCGTCTGCCAATCTGTGTGAGTGCGCTCATAACCCGAAGGTCTATGGTTCAAATCCATACCCCGCTACCAAAAAAGTCCAAGGCCGGCGCGGGTTTTCCCTCGCCGGCCTTGTTCATTTAGGGGTGCATCAGCGCAGTTGATGCGTTTTTGATGCACGCCGTTCCTGCCAACAGGCGCAACTCAACGCAACTCAGCGCAACTCGGAACCTCCTGCAGCGTTGCCGGCGGTTAGAGGCCAGGCCGACGCGCGAACGCCAGGACGTGGCCATCGGGATCGAGGCTGTAAGCGGCTTCGTCACCCCAGTCGCGCGCGAGGAGGGGACTGACCTCGCGGGCGCCTGCCTCGACGGCCCGCGCGTGCCAGGCGCCAGGATCGTCGACGGAGAGGTAGAGCTCGGCCCGCGGGATACCGTGGGCACCGGCGGGGTCGGGCAGCGCATCGCCGAGCAAGCGCTTGATCCCACGCTCCGGCATGAGGCCGAGCACGACCGACTCGCCAAGCTGAAACTCCGTCATGCCGGGCACGTTCAGGCGCGGCCCAAGGCCGAGGGCACGCTCGTAGAACCGCGTGCTCAAGGCCTGGTCTCGAACGTAAAGGATGAAGTGGCTGAGCATCGTTGATCTCCTCCTATGGAACCTGGCCAAACACGAGTGTCTCTTCGACACACCGATGTACCTCGTTGGTCAGAGCACGTGTTGCGCTGTTGCGCGGCGTCGCTGTACTGCTCCTGGTTGCTCTCATAGAATGACCTTGGCGGCAAACGCATGGTCCAAGTCCAACTCCACAGAGGTCCGTTACCAGACCCCATCTCGGTGCTCGAATCCTACCTCAAGGAAGGCGGGATCTCGCTGCTGCACGCCTCCTTTGCCAACTCGTTCTTCGTCGACCCAGACGCCGTACGCGCGCGCACGCTGTACTACCCGGACCGCGCGCGCCTGAGCCGTCAGCACTATCCCGACAAACGCAGGGGCGAACACGCCGATTGGAACGGCCTTCGAGTAAGGCTCGGAGACAACGCGCGGGCGCAGATCGCCTGGACGAAGTACACCCGTCGGCCGATTGCGCGCGCCTCTGGCTACGGGGTGCGGCATATCTGGGGCAATCCCTGGGATCCGCAAGCGTTCACCGCTGGTTGGAACCTAACCTACATGCCGTACTGGGCTGGAATGCTCACGGAGGAGCAGCACTGTCACGATCTACTGCAGCAGGCAATCCGCCAGGCCTCATGGAACCTGTACTTCGCGGCCGATCCGGTGTGCCCTCCTCCCGACTACGTCACGAACCCTGGTCTCGACCTCAAGCAGATCCTCGGTGACACCCCGCTCCTCGTTCTCGGGCCATCGGACGCCGGTGCTGGCTGCGGTTTAACATCGGAGCCAGTTGTCAGCATGAATGGCAATGCGCCCGATCTGATCCGTGCAAAACGATCGCGTCGGATTCCCAAAGGTACCGAAACCGACCTTTCCAGGTGTATCCTGACCGAATACGAGTTGGTTGAAGCCCCAACATGAGAGATGACCGCATAGGTTGTGTTGGGGCAAGTTTAGGTTGTGTATACACAACTAATGATCCATACTAGAGGTGTGCCATCAGGCGAGAGGAGAAACGTCATGCCTGACGCCTATGTGACCCTCACTGGACAACGAATCGCGCTCTCGGAGCTCACCCGCGAGGAGAAGGTCTTCTTGGGCAAGGCGGTTAAGGCCTACGAGGCGGGAGAGGCATTCCCGAACTTTGTGAACCGGGTCAACGAGCCTGGATCGCCGGCCCTTCAGGGCGGCCAGTGGGTCACGGAGGAGGTTGCCGCATCGCCGATTTTTCGAATCTGCCAGGATCTCGGAGACCGGCTTGGCGTGGCGCAGGGCTTCCTGACGCTGGGCGAGAACAGCTCGACCGAGGATGCCGGCTTCACCAAACAGGCCGGGCGCGACTACATGTCCTGCGAGGATGCAGCCGACCAAGCAGGCGTCACGGCGGAGGCCATTCGCAGGGCGATTCGCGAGGACCGCCTTCCTGCCAAGCAGGTCGGCCGCACCTACCTGCTCGAGCCCAAAGCCGTCGAAGCCTACGCTGCGCGATCGGGACGCCGACCTCGCGGCAAGCCACGTGAAAAAAACGCGAGGAAAAAGTCCGCGTAAGAGTGGTCTCAGGTGCCGGTGCATCGACCCACGGGGCGGATCGGGGCGGATGCACCAATGGGCGCAACTCGGCGCTACAATCGTGTTGGCGTCGAAAACGACGCCATCCGTTGCCGTTGTCGTGCCAGGTTGTTCAACCGAGCTTGAACGGATGCCGCAACAATCTTCTCACCCATCAGAGCACCGCCTCAAGATAGGAACGCATCGCCGTCTCCACGCGATCGACTTCCGAAAGGAGCGCCAAGCCAAGCCTGGCCGGTCGCGTTATCGGGGGGTAGAATTGCCCTGTCACCCAGCGTCACCGAAGCGCTATGGCACACACCTCTCGACGAGCTTCTGATTCACCAACCCCTGCCACTGCAACGCCACCTGCCGGCCGAAGCTAGCGTCGTCGATGAGCACGCCTACTTCGATGTTTCGGGTCTGCCCCCGGTCGGTGAAGTTGGCCGAGCCGATCAAGGTCAATCGCTCGTCCACGACGATGCACTTGGCGTGGAGGCTCTCCACCGACTTGGGCTCTACCGTCCGTGGGTCGAAGTAGAACTCCGGCAGCTTGTCGGTCCACGGCCAGTTGTCGATTTGGATCTGCTGCACAAACTTGCGAGCGTGTTGCACCGTGTCGGTACCCGGATCCGCTCGCGGAATGTTCAAGAACATCTGCACACGAACATCGTGCTCAACCATGTTGGCGTGTAGTGAGGCGAACAGTTCCTCGCCGGAGTCGAACGCGTAGCCCGCGATGACCACTCGTTGGCGTGCTTGCGCGAACATCTCCTGCATCACCACCAGGGTGTCGCGGGCAGTACTCGCCATGGCTTCGGGACCGGTCCACACGAGGTCAAGGCTCGGGTGCGGGCCGCCTGTACGCTCGGCGATCACGAGGTCGAGTGCGGCTACGACTCCGACCTGGTCGAAACCGTTGAGGTACTCGGTGACCCAGCCCTTGTTGCTGAACCCTGCCATCTGCAATCCCGCAG
>MGST01000307.1:0-10692 GCA_001798605.1 Deltaproteobacteria bacterium RIFOXYA12_FULL_58_15
CACTTGACCACCATCCCGGCATTGAATATTTAGCCGCACTCTGGGTTTATTCACGCCGGTTTCACCGGCGACGAGCTGCACATGATGACCCGAGTACACCTCGACCGCATTGCCTCATCCACACAGAACGCCCATCTGGACCGCGAAGTCCTCTTGGGCCGAGAGATCATCTGCGCGCACGGATACATCCTGGCAGTGCGACTCCTCACGGACAAGTCGGTCTACAACCAACTCGAGGACGTATACGGCCGGCTGATCCCTTTGCGCCTCGGTGATATCATCGCCGGCACCCTGGGCAGCCGCAGGGCCCTGAAAGGATATGCGGGCTCGGTCCCCAAGAATCTGCAGCCAGGCGACGAGGTTCAGGTGCTCAATCTTGGCGGAGTCCTGGGCCAATGCGAAGCAATACACCCTGACCTCGGCCCACCATTCAATGCCGAGGTGCTTGGTGCGATTCTCACTTTTCCTCCCGCCGGTGATCGCGTCGGTACACCCGCTACCATCAGTCGCAATGCGATTCCCCAAGCCGACACCCTCGAGTCAGCCGTGCCCATTGTCTTTGTCGCCGGCAGCTCGATGAACTCGGGGAAAACGGTAGCGGCCACGGAGATCGTGCGTGGGCTCGGCCGAGCCGGCATGCGCGTCGGCGCCGTCAAGCTCACCGGCGTGTCCCTGCGGCGCGATGCCCTTTCGATGCTCGATGCCGGTGCAACAATCGGGCTCACCTTCAACGATGCGGGAGTGGTCTCCACAAATGCAGAGGATGCCCTGCCCACCGCCTACGGTCTATTGAACCACATCGCCAAAACCGCCCGCCCCGACGTCATTGTCGCTGAGCTCGGCGATGGTATCCTCGGCGAATATGGTGTTGCCACCCTGCTCGAGGATCAGACCCTCATGGCGCACAACGCCGCGCTGGTGGTGTGCACGACCGATCAGGTCGGCGCATGGGGAGCGGTGACGCTGCTAGAGTCGCGATTTGGCCTGCGTCCCACCCTCTTGTCTGGCCCGGTAACCGACAATGCCGTCGGCTGTTCTTACATCGTGAATAATCTCGGCATTCCAGCCCACAACGCCCGCCGAGAACACGAGCAACTCATTGCGACAATCCGAGGAGCTCTAGATGCAAGAAGGTGAGATCAAGGTCGCCGTCTTGGGTGCCGCAGGTTACGCCGGTGGTGAGCTCTTGCGACTTCTGCACCAGCACCCAAAAGTGGGTGCGGTCCGCGCCTTCTCGAGCAGTCACGCCGGACAACCCTTGAGCGCTGCCCATCCCAGCCTCATCCACGTCCAGGTTGCAGAGTTCGAAGCCACCGCCCCCAAGGCCGCGGCCGAGTGGGCAGACGTACTGTTTTGCGCCCTTCCCCACGGAGAGTCACAAACCATCATCGATGAGCTGCTCACGGACAACACGGTCCTTTTCATCGACCTGGCCGCCGACTTTCGCATCGCCGATACCAACAGGTATGAAGCCTACTACGGCGCGCACACGGCCCCGCACCGATTGGGTGAGTTCACCTACGGCTTGGCCGATGTCCTTGGGAAGGGGTTGGCGGGGGCAACACGCATTGCCTCTCCCGGCTGCTTCGCCACCGCTTGTTTGCTCGGCCTCTATCCATTTGTACCCTCCCTGTGCGGCAAGTCGGTATGCTTTGGGATAACGGGATCCACAGGCTCCGGCGCAAAGCCCAAACCCAGCACCCACCATCCTGCCCGTGCCCACAACCTCTTCGCCTACGAAATCGACGGTCATCGCCACGAGGCTGAGATCAACCATCAATTGGCACAATGGCAGGCGAACGGGCAGTGTCGCCTGTTGCCGCACAGCGGCCCCTTTGTGCGCGGCATTCACGCAACGTTGAGCCTTGTTTGCGAGGAGACGCTCGGCGATTCAATAGAACAGTTGCACGACGCCTACGCAGCAAGTCCCTTTGTGCGTGTGTACGACACACCGCCACAGTTGGCTGCTGTCGTGGGGACGAACTTTGCTCACTTGCATGCGACTCGGCACAAACGCGAGGTAATCGTCACCTGCGTCATCGACAACTTGGTCAAGGGTGCCGCCGGCCAGGCGATACAAAGCATGAATCTCGCCCTTGGGTTCGACGAAACCGCTGGTCTCACTTTCCCGGGCCTGTTCCCCTGTTGAGAGGCGAGGATCTGATGTCGATGACTCACCGTACCATCCGCAACAATTCCCCAGTGTTCATCTATGGAGAATGGCAATGACCGAGATGATCTCCGCCCTCAAGGGTGCTCTCGACTACACCCGCGCCTATCGTGGCCGGACGTTCGTCATCAAGACTGGTGGCGAAGTGTTGGCCCGCGCTGACACGACTGCCAACCTGGCAGAACAAATAGCTCTGCTCGAATCCCTTTCCATCCGTGTCGTCTTGGTGCACGGCGGTGGCCCCCAGGCAACGACGATGAGTGAGAGACTGGGGATCACTCCTGAAATTGTCGCTGGGCGCCGAGTCACCTCGCCAG
This sequence comes from Deltaproteobacteria bacterium RIFOXYA12_FULL_58_15, assembly GCA_001798605.1. Classification (GTDB taxonomy): domain Bacteria; phylum Myxococcota; class XYA12-FULL-58-9; order XYA12-FULL-58-9; family XYA12-FULL-58-9; genus XYA12-FULL-58-9. Next base: position 2,488 of record MGST01000307.1, read on the forward strand.
AGGTCCTCGAAGTGGCGAAGATGGTTTTCGCTGGCCAGATCAACGTCGACCTACTTGCTGCTTTGCGCAAGGTCGAGGTGCGAGGTGTCGGGCTGTCGGGAGTCGACGGCGACCTAATCACGGCGACGAGACGGCCCTCGGTGCGCGTGCATGACGATGACGGAACCACACGTATCGTCGATTTTGGCGCCGTTGGTGATGTGGAACGCGTTGACACACGTGTGCTCGGAACGCTGCTCGATGGCGGCTATGTTCCTGTCATCGCTTCTCTCGCCGCTGATGCGTCGGGCCAGCCGCTCAATATGAACGCGGATACTCTGGCCGAGGTTTTGGCTTCATCCCTCGGTGCCGAGAAGCTCGTCTTTCTCACCAGCTCTCCTGGTTTGTTGCGCAATGTCGAGGATCCGAGCTCCCTGGTGCCCTTCGCCACACCCACAGACCTCGAAGCGCTCACTATAGCTGGTGGCATCACCCGAGGTATGCGCCCCAAGATCGAAGCGTGCATTCAGGCTGTGCGTTCGGGCGTGCGTCGGACCCACATCATTGATGGACGCCGCGCCGACGCTCTTCTTATCGAGTTGTTCACCGGTGCCGGCTGCGGCACCATGATCGTCAACGCCAAAGAACGCCAGAGTTACGAAGAGAACGAGATGGCCAACAACGGTGACGATGGCGGTGACGCGCAGCGGGCTTCTTGGTCAGGGTAGGCGCGACGTTGCAAACACCTCTAACCTCAGAGTATGCCGTGTGGGACAATACCGATCCTGACGAGAGAGAATCATGCGGTCCAACACTTCCCAACGGCGACAAGCCATCCTAACCCTGATTCAAGCGCGCCCCGTGTGCACCCAGGAGGAGTTGGTAGCGGGTCTGGAAAAGCATGGATTTGATGCCAGCCAAGCGTCTGTCTCCCGCGACATCCGCGCCCTTGGCCTGGTGAAAGCCAGCGGACGCTACACCCAATCGCTGGTGGGTGCGCCGTTGACAGACCCGCTGGAGGAAAAACTGCGGGCTCGAGTCCTATCGGTGACAGAGGCGGGCCCAAACCTTATCGTCCTGAAGACAACTCTCGGTGAGGCTTCTGGGGTCGCCCTGGCGCTCGACCGCAATGATCTTCCTCAGGTCATCGGCACCATCGCAGGAGACGACACTGTGTTCATTGCCACCCCGAATCAGCCCGCGGCCAAGCAATTGGCACAGAAGCTCCTCAAGCTCAGCGGCGTCGTTTGAACAATCTGCTCGAGCAGCCACCTGCAACAACGAACCGCCGCCCCTGCAATTTCATCGGTTTCCCGACAATCGCCGCAATCGCCGACGATTAGGCAACACCTTGAAATTCGGACCGATAACAAAAGTACCAAGCCACCATGAGCAAGATCGCACCCATCAGCCTGCAACAGCCCCGCGCAACCAACGCGGCCCTTTCGCGCGACCCGTGGTTGCTGTTTCCAAAGACATCGTCAGCTCCCGGCCTGATTGCCCAAAGCAATGCTCTCAACCGAGTAAAGAGCAAGCTTTCGGGGCTCACCGCCCCGACACGCATTGATGCCAGCGCCAGCACAGCAAAAATCGATACGGTCAAAAGCCTCCTTGGTCACGTCTGTGCCGGGGAGGTCCACCTGCGGATCCCACTGCAGCCAGACGCGAAACTGTCCATCCTGAGAACCCGTCCAGACACCTACGTGGACATCCGCGTCGTCATCGACCCCGCAACCCCCGGCAGCTCCAAAGGCACAATCAATTTTGACAAAACTCGCCTCGAGTTTCGCCAGATCAACGATGACGGTGAGACAGTCCTGAGCAGCCTCAATGGTCCGTTGTGCCTCGACCCGCAAGCGGTTTTCATCAACGGACGCGGCAAGCTCAAGGTCAAGACCAGGGGCCTTCCCAACATCGGTGTCACCAAGCTCGCGACCGGCGCACGAAAGCTGCCACAGAATCTCGATGACCTGATATCCCTGCTGCAACAACGCGGTGGACGCAAGAGCGAAAGAGGCTCAATTTCCCTCGCGGAGATCATCGACGTCGACAAGATTCGTATCGACGGCTCTGTATCCCTCACCGGTCCGGTCACCCTCGGCAGCACGCTGTTGGATCTTAACCCATCGACGGTTGAGCTGCACGGCACGCCGTCCCACCTTCGAGCTCGAGTCGATGGGGATGTCCGGTCGGCGACATTCAGCACCAAGGGGGCGCGGGTCCGTTTAGGTGCCGGACACATAGGTGCCGAGCTGGAGATCGACAATACCAGCGGTCGGCCGTCCTATTCGGTCGCCGTCTCCAACATCAATGTTGAGGAAATGAGCCTTCAAGCTGGCCCAGACAAGACAACCCTCACCATTGCAAACCCGTCCATGTCGGGACAAGACGGTGCTCCATTGTTGGCCCTCGTCGGGGGCACCCAACCGGCACTCTCAGTGACACTCGACACCGGCCTCGACGCCCTCGCGAGCCTCCCAGGTCAGTCGGGTCTGCCATTGTCGACCATACTCGGCACCGACGGCAACCTGTTCCAAGCGCGGGTAATGCTGGACAGCCAGAGTCAGAAGCTGCGACTCGAGACCCGCATTCGCACCAACGCCATCATCGACAACCTGCCCATTGCCAACCTCCGCTCAATGCAGGTGGATCTGGACTCTCAAGCTCTCGTTGAACTGCGGCAAGTCGGAACCCACCTCAGAGGGCGCGGCCAAGTGGCGGTCGCCTCCGCTGACATTCGTCTCTCCTACGGTTCCAACGGTCCCGAGCTCAGCGACATTGCAGCGCCCACGAGCTTCTCATCAAGCAAGATCCACGAGCATGCAACCACCCGAGATCGCCACTCGCCCACATCCCCCTTGGAGCTTCGGCCCTTTGACGCGGCGGTGTTGGATAAATTCAACCACGAGGTGGAACCCGATCCAAACGGCACCTTCGCCGCCAAGTTTCCGGCGTTGACCAACACGCTCGAGGAAATGATTGGCGCAGTGGGTTCGGGCACAGTGCAGGTGACCCTGCCTCTTCGCGAATTCCACATCGATAAGATGGCCTTCGAGAAGGATCTAACCCAACGGGCCCGGATCTTCGGGAAAGACATCGAAGACCGCATGGGTATCGAGATTCAAACCAAATCCGATTACTTGAGCGGACAGATGGCAATTGACTTGGTCTTCGACAAAGGCGCTTTGGTTCCCGGAAAGACGAGCATTCGCTTCGAGCCCCCCATCGTCATTGAAGCCCATGTTGCCCTTTGGGGACCCGGGCGCACCGAGGGTGACACACGCCTGACAGCCACTATCGACGGCCTCGTTCTCTTGCAGGCCCAAGAAGATGGCCAAGGCATGTTTTGGCCGAACATTACCTTTGATGGAAAGGTGCCACAGTCCCTCGCAGCGATCAGCCATTTCACGACGCGAAATTCCTTCGCCCTCGACCATTTGGCAAAGTCGGTTGGCATCCGTGAACTGACGCATTCTTTGTTTGGGCAGAAGACTGTCCCGCTCGATGTGGATGACTTCGTGGCCGCCCTCTCTCTCGAAGAGCGTTTGAAGACGGCGAAGCCACACAAGATGGTTCGCACAATCGTCGATTGGAAACATGCATCGATGAACGTCGCTGGCCTCAAGCTCGACAACCGTTCGATCCCCCTGGGCGACGGTCAGTTCATAGACATCGCCAAAGGCTCGCGACTCAATGTTTCAGGAAGCGCAAACGACCTCGTCATTGAGGGTACTGTTGACATCAGTTCGGCACGACTCGGTGATGATAACCTCGCCATGTCGCTCAGAAATGCAACCGCGCGGCTGCGAATGCATCGCTCAGTCGATCCCGTAACCGGAACGCCGACGATGACGGTCACCCTCGATGGCGTTGACGTTGACCAACTCGACATCGAAGAGCCCAACGGCGATAGCTGCGCTTCACTGCAAAAGCTCACCAACGCGTCCTTGCGCTTTGAGCGGATCGGCGACGCCAAGCCGGAGTTGAACTTGTCCACAACCCACGCCAAAATGGTCCTGGGCGGCTCTTGGAAGGGCGAAGCCGCAACCACGGAGACGACCCACGCTCAAGCCACTGTCGCCGGCACACTGTCCCTCAAGGATGGTGCCCTCGACTGCATTTTCAACAGATTTGAGCTAGACGCCGACGTTGGCGTGTTGACGTCAGGCTCCGACACCCCATATCGCAACAAGTTGTCAATCCGCGGCGCAACCCACTGCATTCTCAAGGGCAACGAGATTGAGCTCTGCAAGCTCGACAAAAACGAGGCCCCCCTCACAATTGAAAACATCGAGATGGTTCTGCCCGACGGCTCATTCTTCCAAGGAAGAAATGGAACGGGGCAGCGTTTGAAGATGACCACCACGGAGCCGTTCCAGTTCGCGCTCTGGGGGATGAGTGGCGAGATCAACTTGGTCACCGGCCTCAACAGCAACCAGGTTGACGGCGCAGCCCCACAGCTCGACCTGCGTCATGCTCGGTTGCACATGGCCAAGGCCGCCGCCATATGCGTTGACAACGGCAAATTTTACACCCGCGGTTCTCTGGAAGTGCATGACCTCGATGCCTCGGTGATGAGTCTCGTTGCAGACACGGGCAAGACGTCCCTCAACCTCCACCAAGTCGACATCAAAGGCTCGGCGAGCCTGACCATGTCCCCGGACCAAGTCCTGAGGGTCGATGCTCTCGACAATGTTGACTTGACAGCAGAGTTCACAACGGACCTCAATCTGGTCATGGATGACCCCAACATGAGTCTGGATCTCTGCAATGTGCAAGGTGGAGCGAAACTGATAGGCTTGCGCATTCCAATCAAAGGTCCGATCGGCGTTGAACTGCAGGACTTACGTGTCACCGGTGAGTTTGTTTCTGGTTGCATGCTTCTGCCCGGCGACGATTCGGAGCGCCGCTTCCATTTAGATCCGACGGAGCCAGGCAACGTCCAGATGTACTTCCCAATCCTCGCCACGGGGATCCCGTTCACCGGCGGCAATTTCGAAGCGAAGGGCACAGTGGAACTGCAATCATCGATTCACGAGGACGTGAGCACTCGTTTGTATACGGGAAACATGGCCGCTGATTTTCAACTTCGGGCTGATATTGAGACGAAGGACGGACACACATCCGCTGGCATCCGCATCTGGGCCAACGGCACCGCCGATGTCAACATCGACCGCGACCTTGACCAACCCATCAAGAAGTTATCTCTGACCAGCAAGTAGACGCTCTCCGAGGTTCAGCACGTGCCTGACCCCTCCGTCCCAAATAGCATCGATCAACGAGCTAGATTGATATTACAGAATTCCGCTTCGTCGGTGACTTCGCGAATCACAAGAGGCGCAAGCCATGCCGGGAGCTCGACCGGTGTGGTCGCCGTGGGCAGCTCGATCTCTGCCAACACCAGGTCGCGGTCGCAAAATGCGTCGATCTCCCAGGTGAAGCCGTCCACCTCGAGATAGTGGCGGCGCTTGCAAACCCTCTTGCCGGCGGTCAGCAACCACATGGCAGCGAAAACCTCCGCCGACGTCTCCTCCTCAATTTCGATGCGCTGCACCCCACTTCCAAGCTTTACAGTTCGCAGGTAGGTCACCTGGTCGTTCTGAACAACTCGCCGGATCCGTTCCATCAACCGTTCACCTGGAATCCACCCCTGCTCGATCTCCACGCTCGTCGCATCTTGGGTCACGTCAGGCAAAGATGCGAGCAAGTATTTGCGTTCAATCTCCACCGGTGACCCCGCTGCATTGCGCAACAACTCGCTCAACCCGAAGATATCAGTGAGAAGCTGTGTGCCAGCCTCCCCCAGCCAATCGAGCTCAAGCTCACCAAAGAGCTCCTCGCGCTCCTGGGCGATTTGTCTCGTCAACACCAGAAGCCCCGGCCGCTCACTTTCGGTGGCTGCTCGACGTTGCGGCTCCCGTTCAGTCAACGCTTGTTCGTGGGAGCGGCGAGCGTTTTGTGCGGCGACCTGCGCGTGCGCGTCCCCCAGAGCCCGGGCTAGCACATGGTTGTCGTGCAGCCGGCCAAGTACATCCTGCAAGCCCTTGAGTCGCTCGGCACATTCGGCGACAGCGCTCACGTTCGCGGCGATAGGCTCGAGCAGGTAGCGCAACTGCTTTCCTGCGATGCGTGCCCGGTGCGCTGCATCAGCGTCCTCATGGTTGCCGATGCGTCCGAGCAGCCGTCGCAATCGCTCAACTCGAGCGACGATGAGCTGCCCCGCCACCTCTGCGAGCGCGGGTGGGTTCCCAGCGCAGAGATCGACCTGCAGGGTGCCCAGGGCTGCGGGAACATCCCGCGCCAATCGGACAAAACGCTTCTTCAAAGACACAGAGGTTTCGACGAGCGCATGCTGCCGCACGCCGCGCAAATGTTCGAGAAGCCAACTGTGGCCACGGAGCTCACTCGGCGTCAAAGACGCACAATGTCCCTCAAGCCATTTGATTTGAACCTCGGCATCACGTCCATCATTGGTTGCTCGCTGCAAATCCTGAAGCTTCTGGCTCAAACGTTTGATCGGATTGCCGCGCAGATGTCGGCGATAAACACGCAAGGTGCTTCGGGTGCGGCGAATCGCCACCCTGAAGTCGTGCAATGCCTCGGTGTCCCCTTCGTCACCGAGCCGAACAAACGCCTCCTCGGCCGCAGCAAAATTCGCAAGTGCAATGCGTCGAGCGGCCTCTTCGGCGGAGAGATTTAGGAGATTGTCGGGCAGTCGAAACATGGGTTCCCCAGCACTTGCGATGCCAACGGCATTAACAGGACATCACTGGCCAGCCACACCCGTCGTCATCGCATACGGCCCCACGAATGTGGCTGTCTGTGGCAACATCTGCAAGCGCGAGGCGGCGGGAACACCACCCAGGGTACTCAGATCAACGATGAACGTTGGCATCGCTGTTAGGATCTGGCCGCAGTATGGCAGCACAACCTCTCGGCGCAGAATCTCACCCACGAGGTCGGCGACCGATGCACCCACCAACGCATCAATAACCACCACTGGCGGTGCCGACTGGGCAGATAACCTCAGGGCATCATTGGCTGCGGAAATGGCAACCGGCAACGATAGACTTACGAAACCAGAAAACGCCTGGCCGTTGACCGTGCCGGACACCATTACATCGGCAATCTCGAGAGCCAAGGGCGCGCCGTCACAGCTATTGAGAATGGGCGCACCTCGGGCTTCGAGGGTCAACGCAAACGTCTCACTGGCCAGAGTTGAATCGACGGGCAAGTGGGAGTTGTTGAAACCAAAATCGAAACCCCCTGCCTGCCAGACGGCGAACAAGGCTTGGTTCATTGAATCGAGGTGCTGGGCCATCTCCAGGCTCGCGATCTCGGGAAACACCACGTTGCTCCCGGGGTAACAGCCGTCGCTAAGGACACTGCCGAGAACGACCCGCGCTGGGTCTGGCGTCGAGCTGTAGAGGACCTCTAGCGTCGAGGTAATGCCACCGACGTTCAAGTTGGACGGGGAGTAGGCGTCCACCTCGATGTCGATGATCTCCGATTGCACTGTCAACGCAGGAGCTTCGGACTGACCGCCAAATGGACTGAGCTCCACAGCACGATTGGGTGCCATCCCTTCGACTGCGCCCTGCAAAAGCTGCCCGACACTCAGGGGGTCGTTCTCGTTGAGGAGCAATGTGTTAATGGCACCCTCCATCAAGAACTGCAACTCGTTGACGAACGCTTCGACGACGGTGCCAAGAGCGGTGTTGAGGTCAGTGGCCAGACCACTGACCGGCACTGTACCCAGCGGAAAATTCGCAATACCGAGAAGACTGATGCTGCCAAGATCGATCTCCATATTTGCGATCGGATCGACGAGTATTTCCGAGCCGAAGAAATCAGTGTTGCCACCGACGAGCTCGACAACGACGCCACCGCCGGGTGCGGTGTAGATATCAAAGGAGACGGTCATCAACATGCGCTCAATGCCTATTTCGGAACCTACTGCTCCTGACGGTGCCAACCCAACGATGCTTTCACCTTCACAGATCACGGCGACTTCGTCGCCCCACCCGAGCATCTGCATGGCAATGCAAGCAAGACCCAAGGCATCGTCGCCGTAGTAATCGATGGTGAGGGTCGCCGGATCAAAAGCAGCGCGGATTGGTACTTCGACAGTAGTCTCCACATGGGCGACAAATCCCGGCACCTCGCCGTGCTCATCAATAGCAATCTCTGCATTGACGCCACCGGCGCGGCTCGCGAGCATCAACG
>MGST01000307.1:10726-17845 GCA_001798605.1 Deltaproteobacteria bacterium RIFOXYA12_FULL_58_15
GTCAATATTGACCTCACCGGTGACCAAGAGATCTCCCGCAACACTCAAGCCGGGAACGATGAGATCGCCCGAGTTGAACGGATAGGATCGCGTAATAATGGGAGTGGTGGAGTGAAACACATTAATCCTAAGGTCAATGTCGCCAGCGTCATTCCTCAAGTCGAGATTATTGAGAGAGATCTCACCAAGGGTGGCGATGTCGTCGACCTCGGTGCAGACAAAAACATCCTCTTCGTCGTAAGCGCAGGGATGGTCAAAATCGTCGAGGGCTTGCTGGCTCACCCTCGTCATCAAGACATCCTCGAGCGGTGGGGTGGTGGTGATTGGATCAGTGTATGAGGCGTAGGTATCAGCGAAGTAGTAACCCAGCGCCCTACGGTTGCTCTTGCCTGTATTGCTCACCGCAACGGCCTCAACCGTATTGAGGCCCCAGGAGGCCGTCATTGGAAAAGAGAAGCTGCCGTCTTGTGCGACATCGACGACGCTACCATTGATGGTGAAGCTCTCGAGGCCGTGCCACTGGTCGCCAGTTAATCCCTCAACATTGACAGTGTTGTTGCCGGTCAAAGTTTCAGCGCGCTTGGGCGCGGTGATTTGCAGGGTCGGTGGCAAGTAGGTGCAGTTGGCCTGGCATCCATCAGCATCAACGTTGCCACCGTCGTCGCAGTCTTCGGCGGGCGTCTGGCCCGAATCGACCCAAGAGTCACCACACAGGGAGGCGGCGCAGATCATACCTAGACAGATGTCGCGGGTGGTATCGAGGCCGTCCGCCTCACACGCCTCGCCGTCAATGCCCGCAGGCTCATGAACGCAGCCGATGTTGCTGTCGCACAGATCGAGGGTACAAAGATTGCCGTCATCACAATCGATGGAGGTATCACACTCCAGGATGCATTCGTGGCCGCTGCAAATGTGTCCCCGAGGGCACTCTGGGTCAGTTTTGCACTCGACCTTGCCGAGAACCTCATCGCCGCAGCCGTTTGCAAAGGACATCAGAACAACTGCACTCAACCACCCGCCTACGATTTTCACGGCAGACCCCCTTTGGGAATTCAGGCAACACGCCGGACGGGGGCTCATACCACCGTGGCGCAAAAACGGATAGATTTGCCGCGCCGAAAATGCGGCCAATGTCGCTCAGACAACGAGCAAACGCCACATGGCGACAAAATGGAGCGCCGCGGCGCCCACCACAAAGAGGTGAAACACCTCATGGTAGCCGAGGACCTGGGGCCAGGGGTTTGGCCAGCGGCGGGTGTAGATGACGGCCCCGAGCGTGTAGAGCAGCCCGCCCCCAAGGATTAACGCCAAACCGACATTTCCCAGGCCCGTCCACACCTCACCGATGAATGGGACGACCGCCCAGCCGAGGGCGATGTATACCACCGTGTTGAGCCACCTGGGCGAGGATGGCCACAGCAGTGACTTGAGGATACCAATGGCCGCGCCTCCCCAAGCAATCCAAAGCAGGACGTCACGACTCTCGGCGCTCACCGCGACCAGCGCCATCGGCGTGTAGCTGCCGGCAATCAAGATGTAGATGGTGGAGTGGTCGACACGCCGCCAGATAAGCCTGATACTTTTGGGCCACCAAGGGGTGTGATAGGTTCCTGACACTGCGAACAAGAGCACCACCGAAATGCCATAAATCGTCGCACCGAGCTCTGGCCGCCCGGGGGCGGCCGCCGCGATCAACAGGGCCGCGGCGGGTGTCGCCACCAGGGTTGCCAAGACATCTGGAATGCCCCTGAGCAACGGCTTGAGGCGTTTGGCCCGAACCACGGGCAGCTCCTCCAGCGCAGTCAAACCATCGGCACTTCCCTCTGTTGTCAATCGGTCGACGTCCATACCGCCCACCGGTCCTTCCTTGGGCGCCATCGCCGGAATAGCCCGGTCGCAAACCACCTGCCTGTCGCGACACCGCAGACGATGGACACCTAATAAAGTGTAACAAACCGACATCGACTTGGCTTGCCAATACTTACGCACGAGCTCGCGTGCGCGCCGCACCCACACTGATCTATTCTCTCAAACGGTCAAAAATGCTGGATCTTTCCCGGAAAACCGCTAGGATGCGCCGCCGTGAAGGATTCAGAAAATCGTCGCATAGAGCCCGAAGCGCTCGCTCTCGTGGAGATCGATGGCCTGGCGCGAGCTGTGCGAGCGCAAGATGCAGCCCTCAAGAAAGCCCCCATTGAAATCCTGGCATCGGCGCCGATGAGCCCAGGGAAGGCCGCGTTGATCTTTGTGGGCGACGTTGCCTCGGTTGAGGAGTCCCTCGCAGAAGTGGTGTCGATTGTCGGCTCGCGCTTGATCGACCAGATGTTTCTGCCAGGCATCCACCCCAAGGTCGTGCGTGCATTGCGTGGTGAGAAACAACAGCGCAACAACGAGGCGCTCGCGGTTGTTGAGCTCAACACCATGGCGGCAGCCATTGTGAGCGCTGACATGGCGGTCAAGACTGCCGATGTGGCGGTTGGACGCATGCATCTGGCAACCGGTTTTGGCGGCAAGGGATTCTTCACCCTGTGGGGTGAGCAGTCTGAAGTTGAAGCGGCGGTGGAAGCTGCCTTGAAGATAGCGGGCGAGCGGGTCTGCGACCACGAGATCATCCCCGCTCCCCACGATGAGTTGGAGGACGCGGTTTTTGTGCGTCCGTGGCCCATCGACCCTGCGGACGCGAAGAAAAACGCGGAATAAGTTCCATCCACTGAGGGTTGTTCGACGGGATTCACAGAAGAATCGCACGAAAATGTTTGGCGTACCCAGTCAGAAACCTATGTTCTTTTGCGCAGCGGCCACAGCCGTGGTGGTCTGCCTCGCCTCGTCCGCAAAGGCAGGTGATTCCGAAATCGCTCAGTTGGTTGGCAGGTACGGGATCTCTCCAGTGCAACCCCCCTCCCCAGCCAGTGACTTTTCCCTGACCTCACTCGGCGACGAAAAGGTTTCCCTCTCCGATGCCCAAGGGCGATGGGTGCTGTTGACCTTTTTTGCCACTTGGTGCGGCCCCTGCAAGTCGGAAATGCCGGCCCTCGAGCGACTGCACAAGAGCCACTCAGACCGTGGTCTTGATGTTGTCGGTGTCGCCATTGATGGCCCCAGGGCCGCAGTGCAACGTTTCACCAAGAACCTGGGCGTGACCTTTCCGGTCCTCGTCGATGAGAATGGCAAAGCCGCCAACGCCTACCACGCGAGCAGCGTCCCAATCACCTATGTTCTCGATCCACTCGGCCGCATCGTCGGCGTCGCCCGCGGTGCTCGTGACTGGGCCAAGACTGCGCCTCTGTTCGACCAGTTAATCAAACTAGCGCCGATCGACGCTGGCGCAGGGGCACTCTACGACAAGGCCGGGGGTGCCGTCCTGCTACCCACGTCTTTGGTGCCACCGTCAGCAACAGTGACACTCTCGACCGCCGAGCCCACCGTCGGTACTCCGTTTGACGTGAACGTCCGCGTCGTCTGGGCAGGAAACTTCGAAGACTACCTGCTTCACCCGCCATCGATTCACTTGCCAGAGAGCATCACCATCGCGAGCACGTCCGCTTCCACGACGAGCCGCGACGCTGGGCCCATTGTCACCTACCACTTCCGACTCGAACCGAGTGCCGCTGGCACGTTCGCCCTCGACCCGGTTGAGTTGCGCTACACGCCGAAGAACGAGAACGATCCCGTTGCAACGCGCATCACCGGCCCCACTGTTGTCATCCACGGTGTAACCATCGCCGGCCTACAGCCATTGGTCTTTGTAGCAATCCTCGTCGGTTTGTGTGCGGCCTTGGCTGCGCTGTTTTTTGTGCTACGGCACCGTCCCAAGGCGGTGGCAGCTACAAATCTGCAGCAGGCACAACATGAAAGGTGGCAGGAGGCGTTCTCTGCCGCCCGGCGGCAGAGACTCGAAGGCAATGTTGCCGGTTTCCTTCAGCACCTTGTCGAGCTTCACGACGAGCTCGGCATGCCAAACCCTGGCCTCTCAAAGGTCGTGGAACAAGCCCGTTACGGCGGCAAGCCACCGCCCAACCAAGAGCTCGATCAACTGCAACGCGACGTGGAACGCAGACTCGTGGCATTGGCCCAACATTCACATCGTCCACAACGTGACGCAATTCGGTTCGCTGATCCTACGGAGTGATGAGCAATGACAGACATGGACTTAACCAAAGAAATCCAGAAACAAGCTGAAGCGCTGAAGAAGCTCCGCACCGAAGTCGCCAAGGTCATCGTCGGCCAGGATTATATGATCGACAGGATCCTCATGGCGCTCATCGCCGACGGACACATCCTCATCGAGGGGATCCCTGGCCTCGCAAAGACCACAGCAGTCAAGGCGGTCGCCGATGCCATTCAGACGCGGTTCTCGCGCATCCAGTTTACCCCCGACCTGTTGCCGGCAGATATCATCGGCACCCAGGTTTATCGTCCCCAGAGCCAAGACTTCAGCGTCAAGCAGGGCCCGGTGTTCACCAACCTACTGCTTGCCGATGAGATCAATCGCGCCCCAGCCAAGGTGCAGAGTGCTCTGTTGGAAGCAATGCAAGAACGCCAGGTCACCATTGGCGAGAAGACCTTCGAGCTGCCCGATCCTTTCGTGGTTTTGGCAACGCAGAACCCAATCGAACAGGAAGGGACCTATCCCTTGCCAGAAGCCCAGGTCGATCGCTTCATGCTCAAGCTTCACGTTGGCTATCCTGACAAGCCGCAGGAAAAGGAGATCATGCGACGCATGGCCTCGCGCGTGAGGCCCGCCGTGAACCCCATCTTGACGCCGGATGACATTCTCGCTGCGCGCAAGGTCGCCGATGCCGTCCGCCTTGTCGAACAGGTTGAGGACTATATCGTCGACATCGTGTTCGCGACCCGTGAACCACGTCTGGTCAAGCTCGAGCACCTCGAGAAGCTCATCGAATACGGCGCATCACCCCGAGCAACGATCTACCTGGCACGAGCCGCTAAGGTTCACGCGTTCATGCAGGGACGCGAGTACGTGACACCTCAAGATGTCAAGACCGTGGGTCCCGATGTCCTGCGTCACCGCATCATCGTTTCCTACGAAGCCGAGGCACGCGACCTCAGCTCCGACGACATCATTACGGAGATCTTCAACACCGTCGACGTGCCGTAACGCGCGCGGGCACAAACATGACCGAAACAACAAACATCAGCGATGCGTTGTCGCCAGAGCTGTTTCAGAAGATCAAGGCGATTCAGATCCGCACCCAACGGCTGGTCACCGATGTCCTCGCTGGAGAGTATGAGAGTGCCTTCAAGGGCCGCGGCATGGAATTTGAGGAGGTCCGCGAATATGGCGAGGGCGATGACATTCGTCACATCGATTGGAACGTCACCGCACGGACGGGCATCCCCCACGTCAAGGTCCACAAGGAGGAACGCGAGCTGACAGTGATGCTCTTGGTCGACGTGAGTTCTTCCGGTGCCTTTGGTAGCTCCGACAAGACCAAGAACGAAGTCGCCGCCGAAGTTGCTGCGGTCCTCGCGTACACCGCCATCAAGAGCAACGATCGGGTGGGCCTCATTATTTTCTCCGATAACATCGAACGTTACATTCCCCCAAAGAAGGGGCGCGCTCACGTGTGGCGAGTCATCCGCGAGATCCTCACCTTTCGTCCACAACGACGCGGCACTGATTTGGAGGAGGCCCTGGATTACTTGGGCAAGGTTGTCCATCGCCGCGCCGTGGTATTTATCATCTCCGATTTTCTCGATGAGAATTTCGCGGACCGTTTGCGGGTGGGTGCCAAGCGCCACGACATCACCACAGTGAGTGTCACGGATCCACGCGAGATTGCCCTTCCACCCATGGGTTTGCTCGAGCTTGAAGATGCTGAAACCGGCGAAACGATTCTCATCGACACCTACGACAAGAATGTCACCGAGGGTTTCCGCATTCTTGGCCACGACGATCGCGCCGAACGAAGCCGCATGTTCCTTTCCTCTGACGTGGGAGAAATTCAGATTCGCACCGACGAACCCTACGTCGACCCCATCATTCGATTCTTTCGCTCGCGCGAGCACTGACGCCGCGTTTGGAGTCTTTCATGGAGCTCAGAGCCCCCCCCATCACAGCTGCCCCGCCGGTCAAGAATCGGCTCCTGCTTTCCCTGCAGTTGCTAACCCTGCTATCCCTCGTGGTCTTCGCAGCCCTATTCTTCAGAGGTGGCGCAAAGGAAGTTGCCGCGGACCCCGACCGACTGCGTGATGTCGCAGCCAAGCTCAAGGCCGCTGGTGCCGTTGACGAAGCCGCGGATCTCTACGAACGCTACTTGGCAACAGCCTCCATCGACAAACAGACCCGCGCAGCGGTCGCGTACAGCGTCGGCACCCTCTACTTTGACCAAGGCCAGTACGAAAAGGCCGTACGTTGGTTCTATGAGGCCGAGGCGCTGGGCCCCGGCAAGCTCACGGAAGAAGTCGGCGCTCGCATCGTCCATTGCCTCGAACGCCTGGGCAGGGTCCACGCCGCCCGAGCGGCTTTGGCCTCGAGGACCGAGCTCGGCACCGACACGACCCGACCCGCTGACGATCCGGTGGTCGCAAGAATTGGCGAGCACCTCATCTACGCCTCCGATTTGCAAAAAGCTCTCGATGACCTGCCCCCGCAGCTTGCATCCCAATTCAATTCAGCAGAGGGCCGAGTCAATTTCTTGCGCAAGCACGTCGCTGATGAGCTCATCGCCCGCAAGGCGCAAAAACTCGAATACGACAAGGATCCAGAGGTACGGCGCAGACTCGAATTCATGTTCAAGCAGCTCATCGTCAATGCCTTTGTGGAAAAAGAGATCCTCGGTAAAATCTCTCCCGACAGCACCGACCTCGAGAATTTTCATGCAACCCACCGCGACCGCTATGATCCGAAAGAGTCCGCACGATTGAGGATTCTGCCCACCGACACCCAGAAGAAGGCCGCAGAGCTCAAAAAGTTATTGGGCAAAACCGCATTCACCAAGCTCGTCCAAGAGCATTCCCTCGACGCCGCAACTCGCAACAAAGGCGGCGAGCTCGACGGCTGGATCGAACGAGGCCAGAATTTCTTGGGCGAGGGAGATCCAGCCATCATCAACGATGCGGTCTTTGCAGCAGCCAAAGGTGCCGTTGTCGGCCCCC
>MGST01000307.1:17890-22836 GCA_001798605.1 Deltaproteobacteria bacterium RIFOXYA12_FULL_58_15
GCGAAGCAAAGAGTCGCCCCTTCGCTGAGGTCAAGAAACAGGTTGAGCAAGACTATCGTCTGATGAAGACCCAAACGGCTTATCAAGAGCTCATCAATCAGGAGCTCTCTGCCGCAGACGTGTTGCTCTTCGAGGACAAACTTTCGGCACTCAAATGATTTTTCTGAGACGTCAACTCCTGACCACGGGAGCTACATCAATCCTCGCCCTTGTCGGAGCGCTACTTCTTCTATGGGGGCAGTCGGCCGACGCACAGCCACAAGCGGCTGCAAAACTGCAACTGGCCGATCCGCGCCGAGGAGCACCACCCCAAGCCGAGTCGCCCGAGATCAACGACGGGCAACCCGAACAACCCGGACTACCCGGACTACCCGAACAACCCTCAGACTCTGCGGTCCGTCCCGTCGAAGCCAAAGCATGGGTAGACAAGGCTGTGGCAACCACGGGAGACATCATCACATATACCGTGGAAATATCTTACGACTCGGCCCTTCGCGTCGAGTTGCCGGAGCCGGGTGCCGACATTGCAGGTTTGCGGATTCTCGATTTTGGTGGTGCCGATCCACAACGTAACGACGGCAAGACGGTTGAGCGCCGTTGGTACAAGCTGCGCGCTGACCTGGTAGGTTCCTACGTCTTGCCCCCCGTCAAGGTCCACTACACATCTCCGAACGCCGATGGCGGCGAACCCCAAACCCAGACCATCGAAACTTCGCAGATCTTCATCGAAGTTGCGTCAGTGCTCCCCGCGGATGGCGATGCCACGGACATTCGTGACGTGAAACCCCTGTTCCCGAGCAAGAGTGGGCTGCCATGGTGGACTATCACCGCGGGTGCCATTGGCGTTGCCGCACTACTCGCGGGCCTTTTGTACTGGCGCATGCGACGAAAACGCACTGTGGTCGTACCGCAAACGCCCGCCTACGAAATCGCCTTCGCTGCCCTCGATGCGTTGCGCCAGACAGACTTTGACGATCTCGAAGCTGTTCGTGAGTACTACTTCCGCATCTCCGAAGTGCTGCGTGCCTACATCGAGGGAACTTTTCACCTCAACGCTACGGATTTGACCACGGAGGAGATCCTACCACGTCTGCTCGAGCTGCCTGACCTCGGCCCCAAAGAACACGTGTCACTGGGAGAGTTCTTGCGTCACACCGACCGAGTCAAATTCTCAGAACATAGCCCGTCACCTGACGAAATTGAGCGGGCCTACGAGCACGCGCTGGGATTTGTCGAAACGACGATGCCACAACCACAATCGGAGGGATCACCATGATGTTCTTCTCCGACAGCTGGCTGCTTTGGATTCTTGGACCTCTCTACCTGTTGTGGGTCTCAGCCTGGATCGTGATGAGGCTCCGCCGTCGCGGATCGACCTCCACGGCTCTGCGCTTCCCGACGCTCAAGAATCTGCAACGGCTGAAGCCCTCAAGAACACTGGGGCTTCGCCGTTTGTTTCAAGGGTTACGTCTGCTGTCCGTGGCACTCATCCTGGTGGCAATGGCCCGACCGCAAACAGGACGAACGCACACCCGGGTTACCACCGAGGGTATCGACATCATGTTGGTTCTCGACACCTCGGGAAGCATGCAGGCACTTGACCTCGGCGAGGGCGTAAGCATCGCGGATCGGAAGAATCGTCTGGAGATCGTCAAGGAAGTGGTCGCCCGCTTCATTGAAAAACGGGAAAACGATCAAATCGGCATGGTCGTCTTTGGCGAGCAGGCTTTCACCCAATGTCCCCTCACCCTCGATCACGGCATCGTCGCCACCTTTCTCGATCGGGTCGAGATTGGTATGGCCGGCGATCGCACCGCCGTGGGTTCCGCCCTCGGCACGGCCGTCAAACGACTACAAAAATCCAAGGCCAAGTCGAAGGTCGTCATCTTGCTCACAGACGGGCGAAACAATGCCGGAAGTCTCTCACCCGCCACCGCCGCCGAGATAGCCAAAACCGTTGGCGTCAAAGTTTACACAGTTGGCGCAGGCAAACGTGGCAAAGCGCCATTTTTGGTCGACACGGTCATGGGCAAACACGTGGCCTACCAAGACGAGTCCCTCGACGAGGAATTGCTCAAGAAGATCGCGATGCAAACTGGTGGTCAGTATTTCCGTGCAGAGGACCGAGCGGGCCTCGAGAGCATCTATGGGCAAATTGACGAGCTCGAGCGAACCGAGGTCGAGATGTCTTCCTATCAAGAGTACAACGAGAAGTTCCCGTGGTTTGTCCTCCCTGCTCTCATTTTGTTATTGATCGAGGTCGTGCTCCTCGGCACCCGATTTCGCAAGGTACCGTGATGAACCCACAACCACCATCAAATGCTCTCCGAATCGCCAGATGTGCCGTTAGGTCGAGGAGCAGCGAGGATTTGCGCGCAGTCGTACTTGGCGTACGTCGAGCAGCAAATCCGAAGCTGCGACGAAGAGATAACGGTGCAGATGGTGATTCGGGGATGAAGCTCAGCAAACGACTATCATTCCCTTTGATCTTGTTGGCGCTCGCACTGAGCGGCTGCGATCTCAAGCTGGGCAACACCGACGCCCTGTGGCTTCTGTGGTTGTTGCCGGCCGTCACTCTTTTCTATGTCTACAGCTTCCGCAGCAAGACCCGGATCATGCAGCGATTTGCCTCCTCCGGCATGCTCTTGCGCATCGCCTCGGGCGTAAGCCGACCGCGTCAAATCCTCAAGGCAAGTCTCATCGTCGTGGCTATTGCCTTCACTGTCCTCGCCCTGTCCGAGCCGAAATACGGATTCAACTGGGAAGAAGTGAAACGGCAGGGTGTCGACATCGTCGTCGCGCTCGATGTCTCCGACAGCATGCTGGTGGAGGATGTCGAGGCCGCGGGCAAGCTCAATCGGTTGGAGCGCGCCAAGCGAGAGGTTACCGATCTCCTGCGCCTCTTGGAGGGCGACCGTGTCGGTTTGGTCGCATTTGCGGGCACGGCCTTTCTCGAGTGCCCGTTGACTCTGGACTACGCCGCTGCAGAAATATTTCTCGACGACATCGACACCGATCTCATTCCCGTCAAAGGAACGGCCATTGGCGATGCCTTGCGCACTTCGCTCAAGGCGTTTGAGGGAAGCGCCGAGGATTCCCGCGCCATTATCGTCATCACCGACGGAGAAGACCACAGCGGTGATGCGTTGACTGCGGCAGAGCAGGCCAAAGTGCAGAATGTCCGAGTTTTCACCATCGGTATTGGCCGAGATGAAGGCGCACCTATACCCACTCCCGGGGGTGGATTCCGCAAGGACCGCAACGGCACCATGGTTTTGTCAAAGCTCGATGAGACGACCCTGCAGAAAATCGCATTGACCACCGGCGGCAGCTACGTTCGCTCGGTCACCGGCGACGTCGATCTCGAGAAGATTTACTCAGAGGGCATCAAGGCCACTCTCGAAGACCAGGAGCTTGCATCCAAGCGACGCCAACGCTGGGAAGAGAGATACCAATGGGTTCTCGCCCTCGCCCTGTTGCTCTTGACCCTTGAGCCCTTCATCAACGAACGCCGACGGCGGTTTGCCGCCAAAGCCTCCGTCGTCCTGCTTGCCCTCATGGTTCTAACCTCCCACACGGCTGTGGCCCAGACACCGCCACACCAAAGCCCCCCGAGCCCTTTGCCGGGCAGTGGCGCAGTACCCGTGCCTAGCCCCCCCCAGTTGCCATTGCCGAACCAACCAGTTGCCACGACACCCGTCCTCTATGAGAATCCCCATGCCGCGTATGGTGCCGGTGCGTTCGACCAGGCGTTGCAGGGTTTCCTTGATGAGCAGGTTGAGAATCCGCGGGATTCAACGGTACTCATGAACGTCGGTGCCGCCCACTATCAGATGAAAAACTACGAGGAGGCCGAGAAGGCATTCAATCAAGCAGCGGTGCTCGGCGACAGCGCCATGCGCGCCAAGGCTCTCTATAATCTCGGCAACACGGCATTTCGGCGCGGTCAATTGGAAGAGGCGGTCAAGCTTTTCCAGGCCGCCCTCGAGCACGACCCCAACGACGAGGATGCCAAGTTCAACCTCGAGTTTGTTCGCGATGAAATCCGCCGCCGCGTCGAGGAGGCGAAGAAACGCCAGGAACAACAACAACAACAACAGGGCGACAACCCCCAACAGGGCGAGCAGGATCAACAATCAGGGGACGAACAACAACAGGATCAGCAGCAACAACAGGGCAATCAGACCCAAGAGCAGGACAGCGACCAAGACGGCCTCCCCGACCAAACGGAGCAAAACGCAACCAACTCCACCGACCCCAACAACCCTGATAGCGATGGCGATGGACTCGCAGATGGTCAGGAAGACTCAAATCAGAACGGTCAAGTGGATCCGGGCGAGACGGATCCCAACAAAAAGGATACTGACCTTGACGGCATCGATGACGGCACCGAAGCCGAGAGCCAAGGGCAGCCAGAACAACCCGTCGACCCCCAAGAGATGACCCCGGAGCAGGCGCAACGTTTTCTGCAGGGCCTCGAGGAAGAGCGGCCGAAGAACCAACGCAAGGGCCAAGGCCAACGTGCACGGCCGCTGAAAGATTGGTAGGAGAGACCGATGCGGCGCTCGCACCACAATCATTTGGCTCTTGCCGTCATCGGTGCCATAGCGTTCGTCTGCTCTACGGCCTATGCCCGCGTGAGTGCCACTGTCGATCGCAAGCAGACAGCGGTCGGACAACCCCTGATCTTGACCGTCACCGTCGACGGCAATCAGAGCGCCCAACCGGAGCTCCCCGACCTCGACGATTTCGAGGTCTACGGCCAGGGGACATCCAGCCAAATGCAAATCATCAATGGTGCCGTCTCATCTAGCACGGCGCACACCTACGCCCTGGTGCCAAAAAAACAGGGCAAGTTCACCATTGGTCCCATCACGGTTCGTGTCGGCGGTGAAGTTTTCCAGACATCGCCGTTTCAAGTCGATGTCGCAGCTGCCGGCGCGACG